>DATBCB010000262.1:0-5448 GCA_036270675.1 Acidobacteriaceae bacterium
AGAGTCACCGGGTGGGGGGAGGTTACAGCCCCGCCACCGTCTTTGCATAGAAAATCCTGTAGCTCCTGCGACAATCCTCGGCGCCGAAACCGGCTGGCGGTGGTCTCGACACCCGACGCAGAACCGAAGGCATTTTAGACGGAAATCGATTGCGCTGTCTCGGCAACGCGACCCTTCGCCGCCGGATGCATGAGGATTCGGGCTAGCCTTGCGGAGACAAGGAGAAGCGCCAACCCGACGGCGGCCCACACCCCATACAGGACGTGAACAGCCCAGAGCGGCGCCGCGCCGATGTGACGCAACAGCGACGGCAGCAGGTTCCAGGTAGTGATGTGAGCTGCATCCCAGGAGTCTTGAAACATGGCCGGCGTATTCAATCCCCACGCCTCCCGCCTGCGCAGTGCGAATGCCGCAATGTTCTTGAAGCGCAGCAGCACCACCCAGGTAGGATGCCCGAGCGTTTCCATCTGATAAATCTCCAGCGGAACCCAGAAGGCGAGTGACGCGCACTGGATCGCAACGCTGACGCCAGTGATGGTGAGCGCGAGATACCAGATGGCCCTGCCGAGAACTTGCCGGTACCGAAGCAGAAGCGGAATCGCCAGCAGCGTTGTCAGCTCCACGGCACTGGAGATATAGCGATCGCCCCAGGCAAAGTCCCCGGCCCACCAGTTGTAGCGCGCGTAGAAGAGGACGTACGCGCCAAGCATTGCCACAGTTGCCACGGCAAAGCCGCGCATCGCGGGAGAGAGCCGCTTCCACAGAAGCGCTGTGAGCAGAAGCGCCAGCGGAAACATCGGATCGAAGAGGAAAACGCTCTTCTCCGGCATGAAGAACGGCCCGAGAACGCCGGAGTGCAGCCCTCCCTCGAACCAGTGCTGGTTGAATGGAAAACTGGGGGGCAGTGTCGCATCCCGCGAGCGGTACTCCCGGGCAAAGTAGGTGACGTAGGTATTCGTCCAGGAGCCGAAGCGGAGATATTGATACACCCGGTCGATCAGGAAAAATACCAGATAGACCGGCAGTGCGGTACGCGCGTACGTCAGGAGCGTGGAGCGTCCGGACTGCCCCAATGCGTGCGCCGGATCGCGACCTGGCGCACGCCGTGAAAACACCGCCGCCAAAAAAATGAAGCAAGCGGCCCCAAAGATATCCAGAGTCGTCGTGAGGCGAGTGAGGAGATCGAGTCCGAGTGCCGCCGAGCCCCAGAACAACGCACGCCGGTTGCCGGTCAGGAGCCACTTGTATTGCAAGGCGAAGCCCGTGATCGTCAGCAGCAGGATGTAGTTGTTCTCCGTCATGTTCTGCGCATAGTGCAGGTGGGTGGTGGCGCAAAGCAGACTCAGAACGCCCGCAACAGACTCCCCTTCCGAAAATCCAAAGAGTCCCAGGAAACGGAATGCAGCAAGCGCCGTCAGGACATTGACCAGAATATTGGTGCTGATGCTGACCAGGATGCTGCGGATCGCGGGATCTTCCTGGCTGAGCACGTAAGCATGCCAGAACGGCAGCTTGGTCGCAGCGGAAGCTGCAAAATCAGCCGGCAGCATGAGCAGTGATTGCCCGATGCCATACCACGCATAGAGCCGTCCGCCCCGCCCATGAAGCCCAAACTCCGGATACTCGTTGGGAAAAACCTGAGGCTGGCCGGTCCAGAGAGAATGCGTCACCTGTAGCCGGTGCGTCGTGTCGGAGGTACCCAGTTCACCGGACTGGATCAGGAAGGTGAACGAGCCAGTGACCAGCAGAAGCAGGAAAAGTGGACGGGAAAAGAGCCGACGGAGCATCGGTTTGATGTTACAAGCGACCGAATCTTTACCGTGTCCTTCCCACCAAAGGGCCGACCGGATTGGGCGCAGCTACCAGTACATTTCAGCAGGGATTTTATGGTGCGCCCAGAGAGATTCGAACTCCCGACCTATTGATTCGTAGTCAATCGCTCTATCCAGCTGAGCTATGGGCGCACAAGGGGGTGGGACTCACTGAGGATAGCAAGGGGTGCAGATGAAATCAAACGAGCAAAGATGCTTGCGTCTCTGCCCATTCTTGCTCAGTAGAGCCTCAGTAGATATGGAAATTCACTTCGATGGTGATCTCCACCGGGACGGGTTTGCCCTGGTAGGTCGAAGGCTTAAATTTGTACTGGCGCACTGCCTCCACCGCCTTCTCATCCAGCCCCATGCCCAGCTTGCGCACCACGCGAATGCGCTGCGGCAGCCCGTGCGCATCCACGATCAAGGACACCACCGACACGCCCTGGTACTTCGCCCGCCGCGCTTCGTCGGAAAACTCGGCATCGACGGAATAGATCAGCACCGGCGGCGACACGCCGCCGCCCACGTGATACAAACCGCCGCCGTAACCGCCACCCTCGCCCGGCCCGTAGCCTGCACCCGAACCCGACCCGATTCCGCCGCCATCGCCCGATCCCAGACCCGCACCCGAGCCCGTCCCGTTCGACAACGGCCCGGTGATATTCGTCCGCGGATCGCCCAGGTTGGGCAGATTGTTGTTGGGCAGCGCGATGTTCGGCGGCATCTTGATGGTCGGCTCGACCGCCAGCTTGGGATGCTCGTTCACCGCCAGCATAGGCGGTGTGATCGGCGTTTCCGCAAACTTGGGCAGCTTGCCCTTGGGCGCCTGCACCAGTTCATGCGCGCCACCACCGCCGCCACCACCCATCGCTGGACCCTTGGGCGCAATCGGACGGAAGGGCGTGATATCAATCGCCGCCATCTGCGGCTTGGGCGGCACCGGCTTGGGATGCATCCGTGCCTCGATGATCAAAAAGATGATCAGCCCGATAATCGCAACGTGCGCGCCGACCGACAGCGCCGAGGACAACGGGCTGCGCTTCACCCGGAACGGATCCGGCACCGCCACCGGCGCCGAAGTCAGCACCAGCGGCGGCAACGTCTCCCGCGTAAACAATCCACGCACCGTCCCCAGCCACGTCCGCCACACCGGCTCATCCACCACCGGATTCCACAGGTGCGGCTCGAGCGGGGCTATGCGTTTCTCTTGTGCTTCCATGTCGGGCGGGGGCAGGACCTGATTTGTCATAGGCTACTTCTTGACCTGGACCAGACGGCTGCCTGCGGGGCACCGCCTGTGATCTGTTGATTATCTATGAATGTGTTCTGCTCTGTCTCCGGTTCTACGAGATCCGCCACACCAAATGGCAACTGATGAGTAACCACAGTCACATGAAGGCCCCTGCGATGAGGCAGCCGGAGGCCAGTCACGATACTTACTGAGACGAGGCGCCGGCCGGATTAGTCACACGGAAAAATGACGGAACATCCGCGGTCTACAATAGATCATTCCAGATCATGACTTTGCGTGACCAAACAGCCAACCCAGACCTCACTTCAGACCTCAAAGGCCGGCCAGAGCTGAAGTCGACCCTGCTGCTGCCCCGCACCGGCTTCCCCATGAAGGCCAACCTGCCGGAAAACGAGCCAAAAAGGCTTGCTGCCTGGACCCAGATGGGCCTTTACGAGCGGATCCGGGAGGCCCGGAAGGGCGCTTCGCAGTACATCCTGCATGATGGACCACCCTACGCGAACGGCCCTATCCACTTGGGCCACGCCCTGAATAAATGCCTGAAGGACTTTGTGGTCAAGTCGAAGACCATGGCCGGTTTCGACTCCCCCTACGTCCCGGGATGGGACTGCCATGGCCTGCCCATCGAAATCAAAGTAGACGAGCAGCTGGGACGCAAAAAGCTCGAAATGGACCCAATCGCCGTCCGCGCCGCCTGCCGCGCCTACGCGCAGAAATACATTGACATGCAGCGTACCCAGTTTGAGCGCATCGGTGTCCTCGGACGCTGGCAGGACCCCTACACCACCATGTCCGACCAGTATGAGGCCACCACGCTCAAAGCCTTCTACGAGCTCTTCGAGCGCGGTTTCGTCTACCGCGGCCTCAAGCCCGTCTACTGGTGCATCCACGACCGTACCGCCCTGGCCGAGGCCGAGGTGGAGTACGAGATGCACACCAGCCCCAGCATCTACGTACGCTACGCGCTTACCAGCCCGGCCGAGGCGCTCGATCCGGCGCTCGCCGGCAAGCCCGTCTACGCGATCATCTGGACCACCACTCCCTGGACGCTGCCTGCCTCGCTGGCCATCGCCTTCCAGCCTGAGTTCGAATATGTCGCGCTCGAAAACGCCGACGGCAATGTCTATCTGGTCGCCGCCGCGTTAGCTGACGCCGTCAAGCAGGCCTGCCACCTGGAATCGGCGACGGAGATCGCTCGTCTCCGAGGCACGCAGCTGGAGCACGCTACCTTCCAGCATCCGTTTCTTGATCGCTCCATCCTCGGCGTGCTCGCAGATTACGTCACCGCCGACCAGGGCACCGGCGCCGTCCACACTGCGCCCGCCCACGGCATGGATGACTTCTATACCGGCGAGCGCTATGGCCTGGACCAGACCACGAAGGTCGATGCTGCAGGCCGCATCCACGAAGGGTTACCGGAATACAACGGCCTCACCGTATTTAAGGCAAACCCGGAGATCGTCAAGCTGCTCGAAGCGCAAGGCGCATTGCTGGCCCGCAACGACATCTATCATTCCTACCCGCACTGCTGGCGCTGCCATAACCCGGTCATCTTCCGCGCAACGGAGCAGTGGTTCATTTCGATGGAGACGCCCATCACGCGCGCGGACGGCACCAGTGTGACCTTTCGCCAGCGGGCTCTTGAAGAGATCAAGCGCGTGAAGTGGGACCCCGCATGGGGGGAAGAGCGCATCTCGAACATGATCGCCACCCGGCCGGACTGGTGCATCTCCCGCCAGCGCATCTGGGGTGTGCCCATCGCGCTCTTCCTGTGCAAGAAGTGCAAGCAGCCGCTGCGCGCGCCAGATGTCTATGCGCGGGTTGTCGAGCTCTTCCAGCAGCATGGCGCCGACGCCTGGTACGACGGCACGGCAGAGAAGGTGCTGCCGCCGGACGCGAAGTGCGCGAGCTGCGGCGGCACGGAGTTTCGCCGCGAGACCGACATTCTCGATGTCTGGATCGACTCCGGCACCAGCTGGGCCGCCGTGCTCGAAACGCAACCCGAGCTGCGCTTCCCCTGCGATCTCTACACCGAGGGCGGCGACCAGCACCGCGGCTGGTTTCACTCATCGCTGCTGTTTTCAGTGGGACTGCGCGATACAGCACCTTACAAAGTCGTGGCGACGTCCGGCTGGACGCTCGATGAACAGGGCCGCGCCTTCTCCAAATCGCTTGGCAACGGCGTCGATCCCGTCGACATCGCGAAACGCCTCGGCGGCGAAATTGTCCGGCTCTGGGTCGCATCGGTCGATTTTCGCGAAGACGTCTCGGCCAGCGAGAACCTGATGCAGCGCGTCGCCGAGAACTATCGCAATCTGCGCAATAGGTTTCGCTTCCTACTCGGCAACCTGTACGACTTCTATCCCGCGCAGCACGCCGTCG
>DATBCB010000263.1:0-3957 GCA_036270675.1 Acidobacteriaceae bacterium
CGAGCGAATCAGCCATGGCAAATGAACGGTATGCATCGCGGCGCACATTCCTTAGGCACTCCATGTTTGCGCTGGCGGGGGGGGCGCAGCTTATGAGTGCAGCCCCTGCTTTTTCGCAACAAGAGTCGTCCGCAATCGATACGCGTCCCCAGTCGATTCACGTATATGAGTATTGGACGAAGCGTGACGATATCACCCTCTACATGTATCGAAAGTGCATGGGTACGGCTTCGGCCGGTCATTCCTCGCGCCCCATTCTATTTCTTGCCCATGGCTCCTCAGTCTCCTCTCGACCGACGTTCGACCTGAAGGTTCCCGGCCATGGAGAATACTCCTTGATGGATACGTTCGCGCGATACGGGTTCGACGTGTGGACGATGGACTTCGAGGGCTATGGGCGCTCGTCAAAGAGCGCCGGTAATTCAAATGTCGCCGATGGCGCTGAGGATCTGAAAGCCGCCGCCATCATCGTGACACGCGAAACAGGGCAACAGAGCTTTCATTTGTATGGCGAGTCAGGAGGGGCACTGCGCGCGGGCGCATTCGCGATGGCAGAGCCACATCGCATTCGACGGCTGGCACTCGCGGCATTCACCTGGACCGGAAAAGGCTCCAGCACGCTGACGCAGCGCGCCAAGAACAGCGAATCCTACAGTACGCACAAAACGCGGCCCCGAGACCGAGACATGATCCGCAGCATCTTCACGCGGGACAAGCCTGGCACCTCCGATCCGGCAGTCGCCGAAGCAATGGCTGATGCAGAATTGCCACTCGGTGACAGCGTGCCTACAGGCACCTACCTCGACATGACAACTCGCCTCCCTCTCGTGGATCCCACGAAGCTGGATATGCCGGTGCTGATTGTGCGCGGTGAGTACGACGGTATCGCGACGGAGGATGATCTGCTGGACTTCTTCGGCAAGCTGCCGGTTCCGGACAGACAGTTTATCGTGCTGCCCGGAGCGGCACACTCTGTCGCCTTGGGTACGAATCGCGGGCAGTTCTGGCATGTGCTGCGGTGCTTCCTCGACATGCCGGAACGGTTGGACAAGAGCCGGTGAAAGGCCTGAGCGGGAGCGAGCGATGATAGATCGTGCAATACCAGAGAGAACTCGCCAGGATCTCTCGCGCCGGCGCTTTCTCACTCGATCAGCGCTCCTCGCCGCAACAGGAGTCGCAACGCCGTTAACGGCGACAGCACTCATGTCTACGAACCCCGTACGCGAGCAGGAAAAGGCTGGAAGCACTCCTCCGCCTTCAGTGACCCGCATTCTTTCGGACTGGGTGGTTCACTGCCAACCCGACGCGATACCGCAGGATGCAAGAAAGGAAGGGTTGCGATCCATCGTGAATTGGCTCGGTGTAGTCATCGGAGGGTCCTCTCAAGAAGCTGTGAGCATTGTCCTCGCAACATTGTCACCACTCTCCTGCTCGAGCGGTGCTGCCCTCTT
The DNA here is from genome assembly GCA_036270675.1 of Acidobacteriaceae bacterium. Taxonomy (GTDB): domain Bacteria; phylum Acidobacteriota; class Terriglobia; order Terriglobales; family Acidobacteriaceae; genus KBS-83. The sequence goes on from DATBCB010000263.1 coordinate 1,452, forward strand.
TGGCCGCAAGGAAACGCTGAACATTCCTTGGGCCGCGTTGGTAAACGGCATCAGCTCTCACGTGCTGGATTTCGACGACACTGACCTGCACACGATCATCCACCCGGCGGGCCCCGTCGCAGCGGCGTTGTTCGCCATCTGCCAGACGCACAGAGTGAGCGGAGCGGCGTTCCTGCACGCCTTCATCCTTGGTGTTGAGGTCGAGTGTCGGCTAGGGAGGGCAATCTATCCCTCCCATTACGAAATGGGCTGGCACATCACAGGAACATGCGGCACCTTCGGGGCGGCTGCTGCCTGCGGCAAGATTCTTGGCCTAACCACACACCAGATGCAGATGGCGCTCGGTATCGCCGCAACCGAAGCAGCGGGGCTGAAGATCATGTTCGGCAGCATGTGCAAGAGCCTGAACGTCGGCCGGGCTGCCGAAAATGGACTGCTGGCTGCACTTCTTGCTGAGAGAGGCTTCAGTAGTTCGGAGGAAGCGATCGAGGGAAAGGAGGGATACATTTACACGACCTCCACGCACCACACCTATGCTGCGCTGACAGACGGGCTTGGAGAACACTACGAGATCAGCAGCGATACATACAAGCCCTTCGCGTGCGGTATTGTGATTCATCCCGCAATCGACGCCGCGCTTCAGCTGCGAGCCACGTTCCACCTTCAGCCATCTGACGTCCGCTCGATCACCATCAGAGCCAATCCGCTAGTGTTGCAGCTTACGGGGAAGCAGGAACCACGCGACGGGCTGGAAGGCAAGTTCAGCATTTATCACTCAGTAGCGATAGCGCTGGTGCGCGGTTATGCCGGCCCGGCAGAGTATTCCGACGCGGCTGTCAACGATCGTGCCGTGATAGCTCTGCGGCGCCGCATCACCGTCCACCCCGATGCGCAGGTGAGGACAGACGAGGTCTACATGACACTGACGACCATTGACGGCCGCACGTCTGAGAAACACATCGAGCACGCGGTCGGCAGCCGTGAGCGTCCACTCACAAACGCCGAGCTGGAAGAGAAGTATCGGCAGCTGACGAAGGGTATCCTGCCGGCGCCCCAGGCCGAGCGGCTGCTCGCTTTGGCATGGTCACTCGAGAGGAGCCCAGATGTGTCGCAACTGGTCCGGCTGGGTGCGCGGAAGACTGAGGACGACCGTGGCTAACTTACGCAGGAAAGGGGCCGGACCCGATGACAGAGGTCCGCGCCGTGCAGCGGTGCTGCCGCAGATCGGAGTGAGCCGCCGGCGCCTTCTAGGAGGGCTGGGAGCGCTGTTGCTTGCGGAGTCGCTTCCCTGCCTGGCGCACGCATCGCCTCAGCAAGAGAACACTGTCATGTCCAGACTCAGTGCTTACATGGCCGCGGCGGGTTCGCGCCCGCTTCCTGCAGACGTTCTCGAGTTGACGAAACAGCACCTTCTGGACACTTTTGCCGCGATGATCTCGGGCTCGCAGCTGGCGCCCGGCAAGGCCGCGCTTTCTTTTGCAAAGCTTTCGGCCGTAGCGGGCCGGTGCAGCATCGTGGCATCAGGCATACAGTGTGAACCGATCGAAGCGGCGATTGCGAATGGTGTTCTTGCACATTCAGATGAGACAGACGACTCTCATTCGCCCTCCCTCTCACATCCCGGATGCGCCGTAGTGCCTGCAGCGCTCGCGTGCGGAGAGGAGTTTTCAGTCGATGGCTCCCGCTTTCTGCGCGCGATCGCGCTCGGCTATGACATCGGCCCGCGTGTGACGATGACCATGGGAGCTATCCACTACCAGACACAGACCCACAGGAGTTCCCATGCGATCGCTGGCGCCTTCGGCGCTGCGGCAGCTGCGGCATGTTGCGCATCTCTCAACGCGCAGCAGATGCGATGGTTATTGGATTACACCGCACAGCAGGCCTCAGGCATCGCCGCTTGGCAAAGGGATACCGGCCACGTCGAAAAGGCCTTCGTCTTCGCCGGTATGCCGGCGCGGACTGGCGTGACGTCTGCGCTATTGGTGCATGCTGGGTGGCGTGGCGTGGACGATATCTTCTCGGGACCGGATAATTTCTTCGCTGGATTTGCTCCTGATGCTGATCCACACGGGCTGATCGACGGTCTTGGAGCGCGTTATGAAGTGCAGCGGACCAATATCAAGAAGTGGTCGGTAGGGTCACCAATTCAAGCGCCGCTGGATGCTCTCGAAATCCTCCAGCGCCAGCACGCGTTCAAGCCTGATGCGGTGGAAAGCGTGATGGTACGTGTCGCGACGCAGGAGGGGCGCGTCGTGGACCACCGACAGATGCCCGACATTTCCCTCCAACAGATGATGGCGGTGATGCTGATGGATGGCACGGTGTCCTTTCGCGCAGCACATGACGTAGAGCGCATGAGTGACCCTGCTACAGAGAGGGTGCGGTCGAAGATCAAACTGATTGGCGACCCCGCACTCGACGTTCTGTTGCCACGAAGAATCGCTGTCGTTGAAGTTGTCCTGTTGGACGGGACGAATCTTAGTCAACGTGTAGAGGCTGTTCG
>DATBCB010000264.1:0-5829 GCA_036270675.1 Acidobacteriaceae bacterium
CGGCAGTGTACAGGCGATATCGCTCGGTGAGGAAGTATTCGATGGTGCCGGGAACGCTCTGGGCCAGACGGTGGGTGGGCCCGAGGCCACGGTATGCAGCGCGGAAGCGCACCGGCCGTGGGGTGAGGTGGCGCTCGCTGCGGTAGAGAAAACGGCCATCCTGCTGCGGCTTGATGGACATGCGGGCCCAATAGTAGGGCAGGCGAAAGAAGGCGCGAGCGACCGAGACGGCAATGGGGTTGGCGGCGTCGAGCGAGAAGAAGTACACGCCGGAGAGGTTGGTGTGCTCCTCGCGGACGTAGGTGCGCAGGTTGAGCTCCGGAAAGGTGTGCATGCCGGGCATTCTGGGGATGGTCCGGAAGCGGATGCGGTCCATCCAGAAGGGCACGACGCCGATCCACGCCGAGCCGTCGAAGGTATCCGGAACCAGGCCGGAGGGCAGCAAGGGCGCGACGGCAGCCGCGGGCACAGGCCAATGGGCGAAGAGCAGATCATTCCATCGCTGGGTCACGGTCCACTGATGCTTCGGCAGCGGTGTAGGCCGGTGCCCGGTGGTCTTGAGGATGTCCTGCACTGGGAGCGGCTCCGCACCGCGGTGAATTCGGAGACGCCGGGTTTGCGTATCCGCGTTCCAGAGTAGCGTGGCGGGGGTGTCGGTGCAATTGGCGCGAGCGTGACCCGTCACCGCCGCCGGGTCAGAGATAGCGTTCGCGCAGGATTCGGATGTGATGCGTGACGTGGCCGGGCACCATAAAACCCAGGGAGAGCACGGTGAATGGATAGCCGCTGGCGATGCCGCGGCGCGTCCAGGCATCCGCCTGCAGGCTGCGAAAGAAATCGATGCTGGCCTTGCGTACATTGCGGAACTCTTCGACGTGTGTGACCCAGGGGCGCTCATCCGCCGCCGCACCAGCGATGGCGATGTTCTGATCGAAGCTGGGCAGCGCCGTTTCCGGACTCACACAGAGGCCGCGGGCAAACCAGAGCGCGCGCATCACGAAGAGGCGCTCTGTGTCGTTGAGATGGCTGAGCACCTGGCGGATGCTCCACTTGTCCGGCGCGTATCGGTGGCGAGAGGTCGTTTCCGGGATGCCGGCGAAGAACGCGAGCGCCTCGTCGAGCTGGCGGGTCATCGAGGTGAGACAGTTGTCGCCCTCGACCTGGTCGATGTAAGTGAAGTAGTACGGGGCGGCGTCTCCGACGGCTGGACGGGCGTTCATGGCCATCAGGGTAAACCTCGGGAGCCCGCCAGGTCACGACATGGGACGTGTTTCTCACAGGGTGTTGCAATGCACGGCAAGTCGTATGCTGGTGGCAAGATGCCCCCAACGGAATCGCAGACGGAAGTGGCTCCCCTGCCGAACAGCCCAGCAACCGAAACAGCCGAGCGGCCGCGCAACCAGACCGATGTCTACGCGGTGCATGGCGCTGATCCCGAAGTGCTGGCCTACGCGATGGCGAAGTACTCGCGGTCTTCGCTGTCGATGAAGGAGTCGCTGCGCGAGATCTCAAGCCAGCGCGCCGAGCAGTTCCTGAACACCTTCTACTTCCAGTACGGCCATCGGTCGATTGCCGATCTGGCGCACGTGGCGTTTGCCATCGAGCGGCTGAGCCTGCTGGCCGCGATCATCCTGGTGGACGAGCAGCGCTGGGATGGGCAGGAGCGCTCGACGCGCTACCAGAACTTCCGCAAGAGCGGCTGGTACCTGCCGGAGTTTGGCGATGCCGACGCCGCGCGCGCGGCCCGCGCAACCTATGAAGCGACCATCGAGCGGCTTTTTGCCGAGTATCACGTGGTCAGCGAGGGCGTGCTGGCATCGCTGATGGCGAAGACCGAGCGGCCTGCGGAGATGAAGCCGGAGACCTTCGAACGCACACTGCGAGCGCGAGCCTTTGACGTGGCGCGCTACCTGCTGCCGCTGGCGACGAATACCTCTCTGGGGCAGATCGTGAATGCGCGCACGCTGGAGATGCAGGTGAGTCGCTTGTTGAGCGACGAGCACGCCGAGGTACGCGAGCTGGGAGATCGGCTCCGCGCGGCCGGCACGGGTCCCGCGTGGAATGTGCATGCGCGCGAGATGACGAAGCTGGTGGCCGAGTTGCGCGGCACCCATCCGGAGCTGGCGAATCATGCTGCCGCCCTTCTGGAGCGCGAAGTAAAGGTCGCCCCGACGCTGGTGAAGTATGCAGCGGCGAATCCCTACCAGCAGCAGACCCGGCGCGAACTGGAGCAGGCAGCGCGGGAGTTGATGGGCGATGCAGCCATCGATCCTGCTCCGTTGGTCGACCTGGTGGAGCGCGGGCCGTCACTGGAGGTGGAGATTACGGCCACGCTGCTCTACGGTGTGTGCCACTATCCCTTCCGCCAGGTGCGCGACCGCGTCGCAGCCCTGTCCGAGGCGCAGCGGGTTGAGCTTATCGACCTGGGTGTGCGGCATCGCGGGGGACACGATGATGTGGTGCGCGGATTCGCGGCCGGGCCCCCGCTGCGTTTCGACATTCTGATGGACATTGGCGGCTTCCGCGATATGCATCGTCATCGCCGCTGCCTGCAGACGCTCCAGAGTTTTACCCCGGCACATGGCTTCGACGTGCCGGAGGGTCTGGCGGAGGCCGGGCTGGTGAGCACGTATGAGGCAGCGACTACAGCGGCGCACGAAGCCTTTGCCGTAGTGGCGGCAAGCGATGGCCCGGAAGCTGCCGCGACTGCGCGCTACCTTTTGCCGCTGGGCACACGCTGCCGGTCGCTCTTCCAGATGGACTTTGCCGAGGCGCTGTACATCAGCGAATTGCGTTCCGCACCCCAGGGCCACTTCTCGTACCGGCGCGTCGCATGGGAGATGTACCAGGCAGTGGAGCGGCAGCATCCGGCGCTGGCGCGCCACATGCGGGTGACGGATGTGCGGGAGCCGGTGGATTTGCTGAAGCGATGAGCGGCGGCTTCAGGATCGAGGCACCGACGGCATCGACCCTGCCCGCCTGGCGACAGATGCGGCAGGCGCTGTGGCCGGAGATGACGGAGGAGGAGAATGCGCGCGAGACGGAAGCGATGACGATGGCGAGTTCGCGGTTCTTAGTCCGGGTCGCGCTGAATCAGCAAGGCGAGCCAGCAGGTTTCGTCGAAGCGACTCTCCGCAACGATTACGTGAATGGATGCACGACATCGCCGGTGGTGTTTCTGGAAGGAATCTATGTGGAACCCCGGGCGCGGCGGCAGGGAATTGCGCGTTCGCTCGTCGATGCGGTGGAGGGGTGGGGCCGGCAGATGGGATGCAGTGAATTGGCATCGGATGCGTTGCTGGAGAACAGCGACAGCCATGCCATGCATCGTGGGCTTGGATTTGAGGAGACGGAGCGGGTGGTGTACTTCCGGAGAGATTTAGGTCCTTGAGGACGACCCATTTTGGGCTACGACTATTCGGTGGTTGTTTCGCCTTCTATTCACCTGATAGACTCGGGAATAGCTGGTAAATCAATAAGATAGACGAGCCGGGAACGGCCGGCGGGATGGAGAGGTTTCGGGCATGGCAGATGATCGTTCACGCGCGGTAGAACTGGCGCTTTCACAGATAGAAAAGCAGTTTGGTAAGGGTTCGATCATGCGTCTCGGCAGCAAAGAGGCGATTGTGCCGATCTCCACCATCAGCACGGGCTCGATCTCCTTCGACGCGGCGCTGGGCGTGGGCGGCGTGCCCCGGGGCCGCGTGGTAGAGATCTTCGGACCGGAGTCATCGGGCAAAACGACCATCACGTTGCAGATCATCGCCGAGGCTCAAAAGCTGGGCGGTATGGCGGCCTTTGTGGATGCCGAGCATGCGCTCGACCCGGCCTATGCCAAGAAGCTGGGTGTGGATATCGATAATCTGCTGATCTCGCAGCCGGACTACGGCGAGCAGGCACTCGAAATTACCGAGGCGCTGGTTCGCTCCGGCGCGATCGACGTGCTGGTAGTGGACTCGGTCGCGGCGCTGGTCCCCAAGGCGGAATTGGACGGCGAGATGGGCGACTCGCATATGGGCCTGCAGGCGCGGCTCATGTCGCAGGCGCTGCGCAAGCTGACCGGGACGGTGTCGAAGTCGCGCACCTGCCTGATCTTCATCAACCAGATTCGCGAGAAGATCGGCGTGATGTTTGGCAATCCCGAGACCACCACAGGCGGACGCGCGCTGAAGTTTTACTCATCCGTGCGCATCGATATCCGGCGCATCGCTGCCGTGAAAGATGGTGACGCGGTCGTCGGTTCCCGCACCAAGGTAAAGATCGTGAAGAACAAGGTGGCGGCGCCATTCCGCGAGGCCGAGTTCGACATCCTGTATGGCGAGGGCATCTCACGCGAGGGCGATGTGCTCGATCTGGCAGTCGCCAATAACGTCGTCGAGAAGTCGGGCGCGTGGTTCAGCTATTCGGGCGAGCGCATCGGCCAGGGACGCGAAAACGTGCGCCAGTACCTGAAGGACAATCGCGACACCTTCGACCGCATTCATCAGCAATTGCGGCAAAAGCTGGGGATTGGTGGCGCTAAGGAAGCCGAAGTGCCACCGGTGCCGGTGAACGGCGCTGCAGTGGCCGAGGCGGCAGTGCGGCCTGCGTCGCGGAGACCACAGTAGCAAATTTCGTAGTTCGGGGCCGCAAGCACTTATGCCGCGGCCTCCGGTATCGGAAGGGGGTGGGGGCGGGTCACATTACCTGCCCTTTCGCCTCGCGGCGAGGAACAATCCGAATCTCGAAAACCGTGGGCCATTGCTTCCCCGTAACGAAGAGCCGGTCGTGCCGAGCATCGTACGCGATGCCGTTCAGCACGGACTCGCTGCTGACCCTCCGGTTCGCCGGCATCAGCCCTGTGAGATCAATCCAGCCGAGGACGTGTCCATCTTTTGGCGAAATGCGTGCGATGCGGTCCGAGTGCCAGACGTTCGCGTAGATCTCTCCATTCGCGTAGATCTCTCCCTTCACGTACTCGAGCTCATTGAGCGGCTCCACCGGAATGCTTCCGTCTTTGACCACGACGTGTCGCTTCTCTCTGAATGTGGCTGGGTCGCGAAAACGCAGAGTAGCGGTTCCGTCGCTGGTGATGATCTCTTTCGCCGTACGCGTCATCCCCCAGCCCTCGCCCGAGTACGTGAACTGGCCGATGGGACGAAGGGAGAACCGGTCGTAGATGAAACAGATGTGAGACTGCCACGTCCATTCGTAAATATCTGCGGCCCAGTCGACGATGCCCTCGCCGAAGAATTGCTGCGGCAGGTTGCGTCGTTGAAGGACTCTGCCCGTCTGCGGGTCGATGACAAGGATTGCAGAGTTGCCCTTCAGCCCCGTTCCCTCGTAGAAGAAACCGTCACGATAGAAGAAGCCTTCCGTGTAGCTGTCGACCGAATGCGGGAATTCGGCCACGATTTTGTAGCTGCTGACGGGAGCGGCGAGGATCCAGTCAGGGAAAAACGCCGCCATTATCGCAAAGCCGAGCGCCAGACGCAGGATGGCAAGGATGGACAGGCGCATCGTGCTGATCATGTTAGCTCGATACTCCACGCCGCGTGGCATGGATAGGGGTTGTTCACCCGGCAACTTATAAAGACGTGCGGTGGACGCGCGCGCTCGGCACCTTCGATCCGATGACGAACGGTCATCTGGACCTCATTGCCCGATTCGCTATGCTTGAAATAAGGACAAATCTCCACGCCCGATCAAGATGGTGGCAATTATGTTGTGGGAACGGATCGCTCGAATCATCTCATCCAGGTCCGGATGAAGCAGCGGTTGCCTCCGCTGATCATGATGATCAGTGTTCCCAGACGGGCCAGCCAGTTCCGGACGAGTCACGGGCTACTC
>DATBCB010000265.1:0-3439 GCA_036270675.1 Acidobacteriaceae bacterium
AGCGCATAGCCCAGCGGCAGGCCGAAGAACCAGTAGCCGCCAAGGTTCACGAACATGGCTTGGCGCGTCTCGCCTGCGCCGCGCAAAGCGCCGGTGGCAACGGTTTGGATACCGTCGAATATCTGGAAGGCAGCGGCAAGCATGAGGAGTCGCGTGCCTAACGATACGACGATTTCGTCCTGCGTATAGATGTGCAGGAGTGGACGCGGCAGCAGGAGGAAGGCGCAGGCCGCGAGTGCCATGAAGCCAGCGCCGGAGGCAAGCGCTAACCATCCCGCGCGTCGCGCGCGCGGTAGATCGCCTGCTCCGATTGCGTGACCGACGGCAACTGCCGCCGCGGCCGACATGCCGAGCGGCACCATAAATGTGGTGCTCGCGCAGTTGAGCACGATCTGGTGCGCGGCTAACGCATCCTCAGTGAGGCGGCCGGCCATCAATGTCGCCACACCAAATGCTCCCACTTCGAGAACGATCTGTCCGGCCGCCGGCGTTCCGAGAGCCATCAGTGCGCGCAACTGTTGCCAATGTGGCCGCGGCCAATGGGCGAAGAGTGGATGACCGCGACGGCGCTCATGCTGCCAGGCAAAGAAGATCAGCATCGCCGCCATGTAGATGCGGGCGAGGCAAGTGGAGACAGCCGAGCCCTTCAACCCCATCGCAGGCAGCCCGAAATGGCCGTAGATGAGCGCCCAGTTCCCTCCCCAGTTGATGAGGTTGGCAGAGACGAGCGTGAAGGTGACGGGGCGAACGCGGCCAACGCCTTGCAGATAACGGCGGAATGCGGCGTAGATGAGCAGGGGCAGCGTACCCAGGTTGAGTATGCGCAGGTACACAGCGGCGTCGCCGGAGACTGCGGGATTGATGCCGAAGCGATGAAAGAGCAATGGCACCGCGGCGATGCCGAGCATTGCAAATGGCGTGTAGCAGATGACGAGATAAACTCCCTGCGCCAGCCACTGATGACACACTTCGAAATCACGCCGGCCCCAGGCCTGCGACACTACAGTGTCCAGGCCCAGCAGGATACCGATGCCAAAGAGTGCAGGAGCGTAATACGCAGCGCTCGAGATCCCTACGGCACCGATAGCCTCCGGCCCGAGGCGGCCGACCATGATGGTGTCGACGATGCCCATAGCGACCCAGCCCAGTTCCGACAGGATGACCGGAATGGCCAGCGCAAGCAGCGTGCGCAGCTCGCTTCGCAATTGGGAAAGGTTGCCTGGATCACGCATTTTTTTAACAACATCTCTACTGGATTCTTTCACGAAGGACGCATGCATACTCGCCGCAGTTGACGCGGGTGCGGACCATGGTAGGCTCAAAATTGTATGGCTCGGAATCGCCCCCCCCTGGTCCAGACGCTCGAAGACCATCGCACGCAGTTGGCTGCGGCGTTGCTTCCCTCGCTGGCCGGGTGGGACAAATTTCCTGAAGCGGAATCCACTGACGCCGAGACGCGCCGGTCGTTCATCCAGACCGAGCTGCGAGTCTTCGCGGACTATCTTGCGCTTTACTTTCAGCATGCGGATAGTACCTATCGCGATCTCTACGTCGGCGAAAAGCTGAAGCAATGCTATGACCCTCGCGACAGCGTCGAGGAGGGCCTGGCGCGGCGACGCAAGATCCTTGCGCAGGACCAGACAGCGATCCATACGTATCTTGCGCCGCTGTTAACTGCCGTCGAGCTTCGCCCCGTTGATGATTTTCTCGATGAAGTGGCGCGGGTGGTTGCAGGCGAAGCGAAGCGGCAGGTCCGCGTGCTCTTCGTCGGCGATTGCCTGCATCTGGATATCGTCGCGTTTCTCGCCGCGCCGTTGCTCGAGCAAGGATTGCGGCTGGAGGCGACCTTTGCCACCTCAAAGACGATCCCGGAGCTGCTCCGCTATCTGCGGGGCCTTGAGGGGCGCACTTTCGACGTAATATTTTTCAGCCCATTCAGTTACGAATTCCATCTGGAATACTCGCACCTGCGTTTTCTGCGCTCGGCGTTCATCTCCGGCGAAAGGCTGGATGCGGTGCTTGCCGGCGCAAAGGCAGATACGCTGAGCGTGATGCGGCTGCTGGGCAGCTTGTTTGAGGCGCCCGTCTTCGTGCACAACACCGCCGGCATTCGTCGTCATGATGGCAGCATCCGTGAGCTGGCGAAGAACCGGCTGACACAACGAACACGCTCGATGGCGCGGCGCAGCGTCAATGAGTGGCTTCCGGGCCAAATCGATGCGCTCAACCGCGAGAGCTATCCGCACTTCTTCTTGCTGGATGAGGCTGGCCTGTTGCGCACCCGGCCAGAGAATGAACTCGGCCGCCACTTCTACGACGTGGGTCTGCAGCATCCGGCAGAGCTGGGACGCGCTATCGCCGGGCTGTATCTCGACGTGGTCCTCGCGCAATCTTTGCTGGCGAAGAAGAAGGTCGTGATCTGTGACCTGGACAATACTCTGTGGGACGGTGCGATTGGCGAAGGCGAGGTGAAACATTTCCACGACCGGCAGCAGACGCTAAAGCGACTGCGCGACAAAGGACTGCTGCTTGCCATCAACTCAAAGAACGACCCGAAAAATGTCCGCTGGGATGGCGCCGGACTGACGCTGGACGATTTCGTCTGCTGCCAGATCAACTGGACCTCTAAAGTGCAGAACATCCGCCGCATCGCCGAGGAACTGAACCTCAAGACCAAGGATTTTCTATTTATCGACGACCGCGCCGACGAGCGTGCGATGGTGCTGGAGACGATGCCGGAGGTACTGGCGCTCGACGCCGAATCGCAGGCGGTGTGGCGCCGGCTGTCGTTAGCCGCCGATCTTCTGCCGGAACAGGACGAACTGGATCGCACACTTGCCTACAAGCAAAAAGCGGAGCGGGAGCAGTTCCTCGAGAATGGCCGGGACGATGCCGAGGCTGCCGCAGCGGAGCAGCGCGAGCTCTTTCGCCGGCTGGATTTCCGTGTGAGCATCCGCCGGCCCGAACGCAAAGAGCTGAAGCGTGTCGCCGAACTCATCAACCGCACGAACCAGTTCAATATGTGCGGAAGCCGCACCACCCTCAATGAAGTGACAGCGTGGTACGACAGCAATTCCCATAGCGTCCTTGTCGTCAACGCGCGTGACAAGTTTGGCAGCATGGGCACGGTATGCGTGGCGGTCACACGAGAAACAGAGGACCGCATCGAAATTCCGATCTTTGTGCTGAGTTGCCGCGTCTTCGGCTACGGAGTCGAGACCGCGCTGCTGAACTACGTGAAACGCAGCGCTGGATTCCCCAGGAAAGGCAAGCAAGTTGTCGGTCGCTATATCGCGACCGCCTTCAACGAGCCCTGCCGCGATACCTATCTACGCCACGGCTTTACGCAGGACGGCGATAGATGGGTCTACCGTGGCGGCGACGCTATCGAAGATCCCGACTGGCTGATGGTGGATGCTGAAGCCGAAGCTGTCGCCTG
>DATBCB010000266.1:0-4016 GCA_036270675.1 Acidobacteriaceae bacterium
CCGGCGTGCAATGTGTACTGCCTCAGCTCCACGACCGAACAAGCTCCGAACATTGCAGTCTCCGTCAAACCGGGATGGACGCCGAAGGCGGCCAACCCAGCCACTATGCCAGCGCTCTTCAGTATTGCGCGTCGTGTCGTCATAAGATTGCGAGATCCAGTGTGCAGACGGCAGACTCCGCCTCCAAGGTCCAATTCCTCAAGATTTGGCAAGGCCACTTTTCATTCTGTCGATGAAAGGGTCTATGCTTGCGCGAGCGACATCTGGCCGCGACTTTTCTTTAGGGCAATTGCATCAGTGCAATTGCATCTCACAACCCGTGGAGGTGAGCGACGATGGGGGAGATTCTGCAGCTTCGGGCGAAGGATGGTCATGCACTGGACGCCTACGTAGTGCAGCCGGGAGTGCCAGCGAGGGGCGGACTGGTGATTGTGCAGGAGATCTTTGGCGTGAATGCGCACATCCGCGCGGTGGCGGACCGCTTTGCGGACGAAGATGGTTTTGTGGTGGTGGCGCCGGCCCTGTTTGACCGGGTCGAGCGAGGCGTCGATCTAGGTTATGAAGGCGAGGATATGCAACAGGCGATGAACCTTCTCAAAGGCTTTGACATGGAGACTGCCGTGGATGACATTGCGGCAGCGGTGCAGTGCGAGCGATGCTTTCGCCACGTGAAGAAGATCGGCGTGGTGGGCTACTGCCTGGGCGGCTCACTGGCGTGGCTGAGCGCGGCGCGCCTGCCGATCAGCGCTGCGGTTGGCTACTATGGCGGTCACATCACGAAATATTTGGGCGAGCGGCCGAAGGTACCGGTCATGTTGCACTTCGGCGAATTGGACCAGCACATCCCGCCTGAAGACGTTGACACCATCGCAAAGGCATATCCTGACGTGACGATCCACCGCTATCACGCAGGCCATGGATTCAATTGCGATATGCGCGCGAGCTACGACGCGTCTTCGGCGCGACGGGCACGTGAACGGACACTCGCCTTTCTCCACCAGCATCTCGCTTGACGCGCGCCGATTTCCTCATCCAGTCGCCGCTTACACTGAAGCCAGATGAAGCGGCGCGAAATCGAGCATTACGAGATTCTGAAAAAGTTGGGCTCTGGCGGCAGCGGCGTGGTCTATCTGGCCAACGACACGCTGCTGATGCGCCCGGTGGTGCTCAAGATCCTGAAGCGCGGCGCGCTGTCGCTGGAGCAGATGCGCACCACCGTGCTGCGCGAGGCGCGGCTGGCATCGGCGATCGAGCATCCGAATGTCTGCGCCATCTACGAAGTCGGCGAGTCGAGCGACGAAGCCTACATCGTGATGCAGTATGTGCCGGGGCGATCGCTGGACAGGGTGATTGCGCAGGGACCGGCAAATGTGCCGCTGGTGCTCTCGGTGGGTATTCAGATTGCGGATGGCTTGAGTGCGGCGCACCAGATCGGCATTTATCACCGCGATCTGAAACCGGCGAACGTCATGCTGACCGACGGCGGCCTGGTGAAGATCCTCGATTTTGGCCTGGCCCGGCGCAAGAGCCCGGATGAAGCGGAGTTCGATCCCGCGCAGCCGACGCGGCGCAAGCAGGGCGTGGTGGCGCGGACGTACTCGGTGCACGGCGGAACGCTGGCCTACATGGCACCCGAGCAATTCGTAACCGGGCAGAGTAGCGTACAGAGCGATCTGTTTGCCTTCGGCGTGATTCTGTATGAGATGGTGAGCGGGCGGCATCCGTTTGTGCGGCCCGACGCGGAGGAGTTGCAGGGCGTGCGCGCCATCCAGTTTGCCGATCCGCCAGCACTGAACCAGTGCTGCCCGGAGGTGCCGGACGAGCTGGCAAGTGTGATCGATCGCTGCCTGAAGAAGAATCCGTCGGACCGGTATGCATCGGCGGCGGAGGTGCGCGAGGCGCTGAAGACGATCATGCGCACCAAGCAGTTCGAGACCGGGATGCCGTTCGAGCTGCCGGCAAATGTGCCGCCGGCGGAGCGGGAGAAGCGCTCGACAGGCGTGCTGTCCATGCTGGCGGAGCGTTTTCGCGAGTCGGCGGATGAGCAGGCGAAAGAGAACACGATCCTGGTGCTGCCGTTCCAAAATTTCGGGCAGCGCGGAAATTCTGGCCAGGCCAAGACGGACGGGCAGCCTGGCTCGCATGCGAGCGGCGCGGCGGGTTCTCATACTGAGAACTCGCCAATGTATGGTTTTGCGCTGGCGGATGCCATCGCGGCGCGGCTGGCGCGGATGCCGTCGCTGGTAGTGCGGCCATCGAGCGCGCTGATGCAGCTTCCCTTGTCCGTGCAGCAGATGGATCCGCTCGCACTGGGGCAACGCCTCTTGGCGCGCTATGTGCTGGCGGGAAATTTTCTGCGCTCGGATGAAGGCTTCGACTTGAACTGGCAACTGCTGGATGTGGCGGGGCAGAGCGTGCGGACCGGCGGCGCGATCCGGGTGGCGTCCTTCGATCTGATTGCGGTGCAGACGGAGATCTCTAACGAGGTCTTTGCAACTTTGCAGGGCATGGGACAGAAGCTGAACGGCGCGCACGGCGAGCGCTCGATGCGCACATCGCGGCTGGGGTAGCAGGTTTCCGAAGAGTATCTGCAGGCGCGGGCGCTGCTGTCGTCGTTCGTGTCGCGGGCGGGGTCGCGTGGCGATCTGGATCGTGCGCTCGCGGGCTTCGAACGTGTGGTGGAGCGGGATGCGCAGTTCGCCGCGGCGTGGAGCGGGCTGGGGATTGTGCACCTGCAGTATGTGCGCAATGGATTTGGCGGGCAGATGCACCTGTTGAGCGCGCGGCGTGCCTTTGACAAGGCACTGGAGATTGATCCGGGATCGATCGAGGCGAACTTGTATCGCGTGTACATGATGCTGTCGCGGGGCGAGAAGGAAAGCGCCCGCCACGGGATCGAGCAGTTGCTGCGCACCAGCGGCAATGACTGGAATGTGCACTCGATTGCCGGGATTACGCTGCGTCTGGATGGGATGTACGAGGACGCGCTGGCGCAATTCAACCGCTCGCTGCAGCTGAATCCGTCGAATGCGCCGGCGATTTACAACCACCGCGCGCGTGTGTACCAGTATCAAAACCAGCTGGAGTTGGCGGAGGAAGAGCTGCAGAAGGGGCTGACGTTGGAGCCGAAGCATTCGCTGCTGCGGACGTCGCTCGCCTATCAGCACATGCGCAAGGGCGAGTTGGAAAGGGCGATCTCGCTGCTGGAGGCGGTGATCCGTGAAGACGATTCGATGCGCATCACGTTTCCTACGCTGGCAATGTGTTACGTGCAGGTGGGGCAGCGGGAGAAGGCGGCATCGCTGATTGAGGAGGACTCGCTTTCAGCGGCCGAGGCGGACAGCGAGATGGCGTACCGGCTGGCAACGTACTTTGCAGTGGAGGGCGACGAGAGCGAGGCGCTGCACTGGCTGCGGCGCGCGATCTATCTGGGGAATGAGAACTATCCATGGTTCTCAAAGAACCCGGCATGGCAGCGGCTGCACGGGCACGCGGATTTCGACCTCATTCTGGAAGACCTGAAGAAGAGCTATCGGAAGAATCAGAAGACCTGGCGGCGGCTGCTGGAGCATGTGCCGCGGGGGTAGCGGGCTGCGCTCGCAGCACTGCGGACCGACTGCAGGTCCCCTTCGACAAGCTCAGGGCAGGCTCTTGGCTTCGCTCAGGATGAGATTTTCTTCCGCGCGCTTCCCGCCGTGAAAAAGACCATGAAAAGAGGGGAGCCGGGTGGCTCCCCTGGATCGTGGTGCAGCCGAACGTCTAATTCTGGATGGTTATTTCTGGGCCGTGGCGGTGAGTGGGGTGAGTTGCATCGGCTGTTTGAGGCCGAAGGTGAGGGAGGAACCGGCGGGCAGCACGGCGGCCTGGCGGTTGATCAGGAAATGCGCGGTGATGACGCCGACGCCGATGCCGGTGCCGACAATCGCGCCGGTGGGACCGCCGAAGTATGCACCGGTGAGAGCACCCGCACCACCCGCGATCGCGTACTGAGTGGCCAGAGTCTTCGGGTTGTCCCT
>DATBCB010000267.1:0-2537 GCA_036270675.1 Acidobacteriaceae bacterium
CAGCCATCTTGCGCATGTCCCCGGCGTAATCGTGGCCAATGTATTCGAAGTAGCCGAAGAGGCAGCCGTCGCGGAGAAAGATGGTGTAGTTGCGAATGTTGCATGCGGTGATGGTGTTGAGGACCTCAGGCCAGACGGCCTGGTGATGCTGCCGGTAGGCTGCTTCGGCCTCTGGCCGCAAACGGATGAGCATTCCATAGCGCTGCATGGATAAATGATGGCACACGCGATAGCTTTTGGGGCATTTGAGCGCTCATAGCCATTGACCGGCGGGCGATATTGAGGATAGTCTCTCGCAGACACCCAGGATAAGCGCCCATGCCGAAGGACAAAAAAGTTGCAGCTGCATCCAGCTCACTTGTGAAATCGGCGCTCGCGAATCGGCTGCGCGACGAGATCAGCAGTGGCGCGCTATTGCCCGGCGTGCGCATCATCGAGGGCACGTGGGGCAGAAAATTGGGCGTAGCGCAGGGGTCGATTCGTGAGGCCATCAATCTGCTGGCTCAGGAAGGCTTCGTCAAGAAGGTCTCGGGCCGAAGTGCACGTGTGGTGAGCCTGAACCAGGAGGATGTTCTGCAACTGTATGAGCTTCGCGGTGCAGTGGAGGGACTAGCGGCACGACTGGCTGCGACGCGGCGTGCCGACGCCACGAAGCTTCAAGAGACGATCGAGGCGATGCGCCGTGCATCGAAAAAAAATCGCACCGCGGACCTGGTAGATGCGGACCGCGAATTTCATCTCGAGTTGTGCCGGCTTTCGGGAAATCCTCACCTGGTCGAGCATGCGAGCCGCGTTCTGCTGCCATTCTTCGCGTTCGTTCGTATCCGGGTGGTTGCCAGCAAGCAGAACACTTCGGCGTGGGACCGCGATCTGGAGGCGCATCAACGTATTGCGGATCTGGTCCGCGAAGGCGAGGGCGAAATTGCGGAGCAATACATTCGCCGGGCGATGGCGCGTTTTGCCCAGACGGCGTACAGCAACTGGGAGAAGGCCCCGGCGCGTTCCAAGCGCAAGAACAGCCGCGTTCTGGAGTGATTTATGATCACTCCCTTAAAGTAACCGTAGAAGATACGAGTATGCACGGAGACGCATGCCTTATTTCATCGAGCGCATAGAGGTTTCCGATGTGCGCTATCCACTGCCCGCGGGCGCGGGCAGCGATGCCGTGCACACGGAGCCCGAGTACTGCCTGGCGGTCACGCAGCTGGTTGCGGATGGCGGCAAGATGTGTGGCACCGGATTCGCGCTCACGCTGGGTGAGGGAAACCGGCTGGTTTGTGAAGCCATCGAGATGCTGGCGCGGCGACTGCAGGGCAGGCCGATCGACGAGTTGATGGCGCAGTTTGGGCGCGCCGCGCGCGAGCTGGCGGATGATCCCATGCTGCGCTGGCTTGGGCCGCACAAGGGCGTTGTGCATCTGGCGCTGGCCTCCATTACGAACGCATGTTTCGATCTGTGGGCGAAGAGCCGCGGCGTGCCGCTATGGCGATTGCTGCTCGACCTTGAGCCCGAGCAATTGGTGGCAGTGCTGGATCTGAGCTATCTCGACGAGTTGCTGGATGAGAGTGCAGCGATCGAATTGCTGCGGCGGGAGCTGCCCACGAGAGCGGAGCGCTCCGCTATCTTGCGGGAGGGTTATCCCGGCTACGATACGTCGGTTGGCTGGATGGCCTATGACGATACCAAGGTCCGTGAGCTGACGAAACAGGCGATCGACAACGGATTCAGCGCATTCAAGCTGAAAGTTGGTTCAGCGGATCGCAGCAGGGACCTGCGCCGCGCGGCCACGCTGCGCGAGTGTGCGGGCGACGGCGGCACAATCATGTTCGACGCGAACCAGCAGTGGACACTGCCCGCGGCGCGCGAAATGTGTCGAGAACTGTCGAAGCTGAAGCCGCTGTGGATCGAAGAGCCGACGCATCCGGATGACATCGCGGCACATGCTGCGCTGGCACGCGAGATGGCGCCGGTGAAGATTGCCTGCGGCGAGCACATTCCCAATCGCGTTGTATTCAAGAATTTTTTCGAGATGCATGCGATGCATTATGCGCAGGCGGACTGCACGCGGCTGGCAGGGGTGAGTGAGTTTCTTACCGTCGGGTTGCTGGCGAGGAAGTTCGGTTTGCCCGTCGTGCCGCACGTAGGAGACATGGGACAGATCCATCAGCACCTGGTGCTGTTTCTGCACGTCGCGATGGGAAACGAACCGCTCTTTCTGGAACACATTCCGCATCTGCGATCGCATTTTGTATTTCCGGCAGAGCTGGAAGATGGGCGTTATCGCACGCCACACGAGGCGGGCGCCTCGACGGACCTGAAGGAGCTGCGGATTTGAAAGATCTGCTGGAGTAGGGCCGCGCATAAGCTGCTCGCGATTCCACGTGGCAGGAACCACAAACAAGGCGCTTTTTCTATCTCACGCATACAAGTTTGCATACCGTGCACAGACGGCAAAGCCGCGGCGGCGGCAGGGCAATTCCAAGTACTTACCGCAAGGAATAGCCTGACCCTGAAAAAAGGGACAGCGGCCGATGCTA
>DATBCB010000268.1:0-2568 GCA_036270675.1 Acidobacteriaceae bacterium
GTCGGCAATGTAGTCATGCTGCGCGTCCGCCAGATCGCTGACGCACTCGTGCACACAATGATGGTTCGTCATCACCAGGCCGTCGGACGATACCAGGCTGGCGGAGCAGCCAAGGGTCAGCCTGATGCTGCCCAGCCTTGCATGCTCGAGCCATGCGGCATCCGGCGCCCAGCCGTATTTCGCGCGCATTTTGGCGGCCGGGAAATTGTCGTAGGTCCACATTCCTTCGTCGGCAAGGGCAGGGGCAGCGATGCTCGCGGCGGCGAGCAGCAATGACGCACGAATTAGGGTAGGCATTCGAACTCCTTTCTGAAGATACATGGTGTCGCTCAGTCCATCGGCGATCGCGGCGCAACGGATCGGCGGCATGTTATCTCACCTGCACGCCGTATCGAAGTGTTGACTTCGTCTGGATCATCGCTCCCATGATGGAACAGCGCTGAATGACCTGATCCTGGGTTTCCCTCATGCTGCGATTCGGCATGATATCCGGCACCTCATTTGGTAACCTTCGGGGAAGCCATTGGGGCTGGCATGCGACGTGCCTCCGTGTGTCAGGTGTGCGGGGCTCCGCCGGCGCCCGCTCGTTCCTATAACCCGAAGTACGGAATGCGCATGCAAAAAGAGCCAGGCAGAAAGAAAATCACTGGGGAAGCCTGCGCCGGTGCGGGAAAGTCATCGCCTAGGTGGATCGCTCCGTGATTGAGCTGGGTCACTTGCTCGCGGCCGCGCGCAGCGGCGATGCTCAGGCTGCCAATCGAATTTTTACGCTGCTATACCGCGAACTGCGGCAGCTTGCGCACGCGAAATTGCGGCAGCACCAAGAGATGACGCTGTTGGACACGACGTGCCTGCTGCATGAATCCTATCTGCGCCTTCTGGGGGGCGGCGGGATGCAGGTGGTCGACCGTTCCCATTTCTTCGCATACGCAGCCCGGGTCATGCGTTCGGTCATCGTCGACTTCGCCCGCGCCCGCTTGGCGCAGCGCCGCGGCGGCGATCGGACCCAGATTACGCTGAACGCGGATATTGTCGAAGGCGTGGGCTCTGAGGAGGACACGGTGATCCAGGTTCACGAGGCGCTCGATGCTTTGGGTCAGGTGCATGAGCGATTGGCCCAGGTGGTGGAGATGCGCTATTTCGGGGGCCTCACGGAAAAGGAAATCGCGGACGTGCTCGGCGTTTCGGAGCGCACCATCAAGCGCGATTGGGAAAGGGCGCGCTTGCTGCTCTTCGCCGCGCTGCGCTAGGCACTGGCCTCGCCATGGTCAAGACGTACGGGTTCAAGCGCGCGCCAATGAGCGAGACCGCGCCGTCATGACCGACACACGTTGGCAGCATATCAAAGACCTGATGCACCGAGCCATGCAGCTTGCCCCGGAGAAGCGTGCCCAGTTCCTCGATGACGCTTTCTCTTACGACGCTGCGCTTCGCGCCGAGGGGGAGCCCGGTCTTCCCGGCGACGACAATGTTCTCTCAAGCTTCCTGCAGTCGTCGCCGCTGGCCGGCCACTTGGATGCGGACCCGGATGGGATGGGCTCAGCCGGCGACTTGGAGGCAGACCAGGTGTTTGCCCAGCATTTCCGGCTCGTCCGCAAGCTCGGCGAAGGCGGCATGGGACAAGTCTGGCTGGCCGAACAGCTCTCCCCCGTGCGGCGCCCAGTGGCTCTGAAGCTGATCAGGGCGGGTATGTACGACCAAGCGGTCTTGCAGCGTTTCCAGTCGGAGCGGCAATCGCTGGCGAGCATGGATCATTCGGCCATTGCCAAGGTGTTTGACGCCGGCGCCACTCCCCAAGGCCAACCGTACTTCGTGATGGAGTATGTTCCCGGACTGCCCATTACCGAATATTGCGATCAGAAGAAGCTCAAAGTCAGGGAACGGCTTGAACTATTCATTCAGGTCTGCGAGGGCGTGCAGCACGCGCACCAGAAAGCCATCATCCATCGTGATTTGAAGCCGGCCAATATCCTGGTGACGGAAGTGGACGGTAAACCCACGCCGCGGATCATCGACTTCGGATTGGCGAAGGCCACTGCGCGGACGGTTGCGGACGAGAGTCTGCTCACACTCATGGGCCAATTTGTCGGCACGCCCGGGTATATGAGCCCGGAGCAGTCCGATCCTACGGTGCTGGACATCGACACGCGCACGGACGTGTATACGCTGGGGGTCGTTCTTTATGTGCTGCTGACCGGGTTGCAGCCGTTCGCCGCCAAGACAGGGAAGTACCAACCGCTGGACGAGTTGCTGCGAAAGCTGCGGGAAGAAGAGCCGCCGAACCCGAGCGCCAAGGTCAGCACCGATCGGGCGGCGTCGGCCGCTGCTGCTGCCGCCCGCGGCACCCACCGTACGCAGCTGGCGAGCTTGCTGCGCGGCGATCTCGACTGGATCACGATGAAGGCGCTGGAGAGAGATCGCGCCCGCCGCTATGGTGCAGTCTCGGAGCTGGCCGCCGACATCCGGCGGTATTTGAACCACGAGCCTGTTCTGGCGCGTCCGGCGAGCGCCGGGTACCGCTTAGGCAAGTATGTCCGGCGGCACCGTGTGGCGGTGGGCGTATCGTCC
>DATBCB010000269.1:0-2168 GCA_036270675.1 Acidobacteriaceae bacterium
CGTGCGCCGTCTCGAGCAGTCACTCGAGCGCCGCGGTTTGCCGGTGAGCAGGTTAAAAAAACGCACGCTCGCCGCGTTCAAGAAAGAGCTCAGCGCTGCGACTCGAAAGCGCCGCTAATCTGGTAAGCAGCTCATACAGACTTGTCATCCTGAAGGTAACCGCAGGTAGAGTGAAGAGCCTGCCCTGAGCCTGTCGAAGGAGTCTGCTGTACCTTCCTTTCAGGATCGGCGCAAAGCGGTGCTCAACCAAAACTCTGTACTGAGCCTGCTCGCTACAGCTTCACCCGCAGATCCTCGCCGCTCATCTCCGCCGGCTGCTCCAGCCCGAGCATAGCCAGCACGGTCGGTGAGATGTCTCGCAACGAACCGCCTTCGCGCAGCCGGTACTTCGCCGCTTCCTCGCTCACCAGCACAAACGGTACCGGGTTGGTCGTATGCGCGGTGTGGGGACCGCCGCTCACCGGATCGACCAGCAGCTCCGCATTGCCGTGGTCCGCGGTGATCAGCATCGATCCACCCGCCTGCCGCAGCGCGGCGTAGAGCTGACCCAGGCAGGCATCCACCGTCTCCACTCCGCGGATGGTTGGTTCCAGCTTGCCCGAATGCCCCACCATGTCGGCATTCGCAAAGTTCACCACAATCAACTGAAACGCCGTATCTGCTACTGCCTTGCTGATGACGTCCGCGATACCCCGCGCGCTCATCTCCGGCGCCAGATCATAGGTCGCCACCTTCTGCGACGGCACCATCTGCCGATCCTCGCCCGGAAACTCCTTCTCGATTCCGCCATTGAAGAAATACGTGACGTGGGCGTACTTCTCCGTCTCCGCCACCCTCAGATTGCGCAGTTGCGCCGCCGCCAGCCGGTTCGCCAGCAGGTTCTCCATCGACTCCGGCAGCAGGATCATCGGCAGCTTGAACTGCTTGTCGTATTGCGTCATCGATAGGTAATGCAGATTCTTTGGTACCTCGAAGCGAGGAATCGTCTTGTCCAGGTCCTCCGCACCGGGCAACTCGCGGCCGCCGGTCGCCGTGATTCCACTCTCGCGAGCCAGCAGTCGCGTGATCTGCCGCACGCGGTCCGCACGATAGTTGAAGCAGATGCAGACGTCCTCATCGCGCACCCGCGCCACCGGTTCGCCTGCCGCGTCCGCCACGACGAACGGGACAACGAACTCATCCGTTACGCCCTGGCTGTAGCTCTCCTTCACGCGCGCAATGGCATCGCGGTGTGCGCCCGCTTCGGCCGTGCCCTTCACCATGGCGTCGAAAGTCAGCCGCTCGCGCTCCCAGCGGCGATCGCGATCCATCGCGTAGTAGCGGCCGCTCACCGTAGCCAATCGGCCCACGCCGATCTCGTCGATGGCGCGCTTGAGCGCTTCCAGATAGCCAACACCACTGGTTGGCAGCGTGTCGCGGCCGTCGAGAAACGCATGCACATACACGCGCTCGACGCCACGCATCTTCGCTGCGCGCAGCAGCGCGTGCAGGTGCGCCTGCTGCGAGTGCACCCCGCCATTCGAGAGCAGCCCCAGCAGATGCAGTTGCCGCCCGCCCTCGCACGCACGGTCGATTGCCCCCACGATCTCCGGATGCTCGTAGAAGCTGCCGTTCGCGATCATCGCATCGATGCGTGTGATGTCCATCGACACCACGCGCCCCGCGCCGATGTTCAGATGCCCTACTTCGCTGTTGCCCATCTGCCCGTCGGGTAGTCCCACAAAGTGATCCGACGCATGCAACAGCGTATTGGGAAACTCACGCAGCAGCCGGTCGTAATTCGGTTTCCGCGCCTGCGCAATTGCGTTTGCTTCGCGTTCCGGGCGATATCCCCACCCATCCAGAATGGCCAGCACCAGCGGTCGTTGCATCGTTTGTTTGAATGTCCTCAGGGGCAATGCTATAGGAAAACCGAAAAACTGCGATAAGGCCGCCATCAACCTCAAGAAGGCTGAGGCGTCACGCCACTCTCGTCCATTTCGGTGACCTGCAGAATTGCAGTGTCTTGCGGATCAGGAAGCAGATGACGCTCAAAACGCCTGTCTTTCCATGCGAGTATTGGTCTCTCAAAGTATCGCCACGACAAGGACGCAAGCGTCACGGTCAATCCCAGGGCCAGCAGAGAGAGCGGCCCCGCAGAAATACTCGAAGCGCCAACGCGAATCATC
>DATBCB010000270.1:0-1692 GCA_036270675.1 Acidobacteriaceae bacterium
CTGGGTGCAGGGAAAACCCGTGATCGTCACCGAAGCAGACACCTTCTCCGGCGTGACGGACGGATTGGACAGCCGCGGCTTCCTCCGCGTCCGTACCGCGCAAGGCATCCGCACCGTACTCTCCGGCGGTGTCCGCGAAGGGAGGAGTTGACGATGCTGCTGGCTATCGATGTCGGCAACACAAACACCGTCCTCGGCCTCTACAGCCTCGATGCGCCGGAGTTGATCGCCGACTGGCGCGTCACCACGCACAAGAACCAGACCTCTGATGAATACGGCGTCCTCTTTCTGAGTCTCTTCGCCATGCGCCAGATCGATGTCTCGAAGATCTCCGCCATCGTCGTCTCCTCTGTCGTTCCACCGCTCGACACCACCATCCGCCGGCTCTGCGAGCGTTACTTCGGCCTCCGTCCCATGTTCGTGGAACCCGGTATCAAGACTGGCATGCCCCTGCTCGTCGACAATCCCGCCGAGCTCGGCGCGGATCGCATCGTCAATGGTGTCGCGGCATTCGCCCGCTACGGCGGCCCTATCATCGTCGTCGACTTCGGCACCGCCACCACGTTCGATGTCATCTCGGCACGCGGCGAATACATCGGCGGCGTTATCGCTCCCGGTCTCGGCATCTCCGCGGACGCGCTTTTCTCGCGCGCCGCCAAGCTTGCCCGAGTCGACATCAAGCGCCCCGCGCGTACCATCGGCACCAACACCATCGCCCACCTGCAAAGCGGCCTCTTCTACGGCTACATCGGCCTGGTCGATGGCATCCTCGAGCGCATGCTGGCCGAAATCCAAACTGGCCAGCCAAATGGCAACACCACAGCTCCAAAGGTGATCGCCACCGGTGGCCTTGCCCACATGCTGCACGAAGATTCGAAATACATCACCGCGATCGATGACATGCTCACCCTCGACGGCCTGCGCCTGCTCTATGAACGCAACCGCAATCCGCGCCGAGCCGCGCCCAGCGTTAAGACCTAAGTGCAGAATTACGTCAACTACTTCACGGAAATCGAGGAGCACTTCCAGCGCCGCCGCGGCTCCATCCTGCTGCTCTCCACGCTCGACTGGGCACTGATCGACACATGGCGCGAGGCCGGCGTCCCCCTCGCCGCCGTTCTGCGCGGCATCGACGCCGCCTTCGACAAATACGAGGCGCGCAAGACACGCGCCCGGATGCGCAAGGTCAATGGCCTCGCCTGGTGTGCTCAGGCGGTCATGGAAGCGCTCGAAGCCATGCAGGAAGCAGCCGTCGGCGGCCAGCCCATACAAACGGAAGCCGCCGGCCTGGGGCGCGATCGCATCGCCCAGCACTTGCGCACCGCCGCCGCCAAATTCGCCAATGCTGCCGCAGCCGTCCCTCCGCTGCGTGAGATCGCCGAACGCCTGGAGCATCTCGCGCAACAATCGCTCCCCAACGAGGAGCTCGAAAACCACCTCAGCGCGCTCGAAGAAAAGCTCTTCGCACTGCTCCTTACCCACAGTCCCGCGGAAGAGTTGGAGCAGATGCGCGAGCAGGCCGCGCGCGAGCTCTCGCCCTACCGCAGCTGCATGCAGGCGCTCCAGATTCGCCAGATCGAACAGCAGTTCCTCCGCCGCCGTTTGCTGGAGCGTTATAGTCTTCCCCGCATCAGCCTCTTCTATATGCAACAGAGCGAGTAGCATGAAACTGCGCATCGAAAGGGCGATCTA
>DATBCB010000271.1:0-10563 GCA_036270675.1 Acidobacteriaceae bacterium
AGCTTCGCGATTGGCGGCAGCACGCCGAAGGCGTCCGCCGCAAGAAAGAGCACGTTCGCCGGCTGGCCCCCGATGCCGGGAACAACCGCGTTCTCGATGAACTCGACTGGATACGCGGCGCGGGTATTTTCCGTGTAACGGATGTCTTCATAGTCCGGCTCGCCCGTGCGTGGATCGATCACCACGTTTTCCAGCACTGCCCCGAAGCGGATCGCGTGATAGATCTGCGTCTCCTTCTCCTCGCTCAGGTCCACACACTTGGCGTAGCAGCCGCCTTCAAAATTGAAGACGCCGCGCTCGCCCCAGCCATGCTCGTCGTCGCCGATGAGGCGGCGATGCGGATCTGCAGAGAGCGTCGTCTTGCCCGTGCCTGAAAGACCAAAAAAGAGCGCCGTCTTGTCATCCGCGCCTATGTTGGCCGAGCAGTGCATTGGGAACACATCGCGCTCCGGCAGCAGATAATTCATCACGCCGAAGATGGACTTCTTCATCTCGCCGGCATATTTCGTGCCGCCGACGAGCACGATCTTGCGGGTGAAGTCGGTAATGATGAAGGTCGACGAGGTAGTGCCATCGCGTTCGGGCACGGCCTCAAACTCCGGCGCGGCAATCACGGTGAACTCCGCGATGTGCCCCTCCAGCTCCGCGGGCAGCGGTCGCACGAAGAGTTGCTTCACGAACAAAGCATGCCAGGCATACTCCGCCACAATCGTGATAGGCAGCCGGTAGTGTGGGTCGGCGCCGGCATACAGGTCGAGCACGTACCGGTCGCGCTCTTGCATGTGGCGTTCTACGCGCTGGAAGAGCGCTTCAAAGCGGTCCGGCGGAAACGGCTGATTCACCTTACCCCAGTCGACGCGGCCTTCGGTCAGCGCGTCCTTCACCAGAAACTTGTCGCGCGGAGAGCGGCCGGTACGTGCGCCGGTCAGCGCGACAACCGCTCCATTCGATGCCAGACGCGCCTCGCCACGGGCAATCGACGCCTCTACCAGTTGCGGCGTCGACAGGTTGCGGTGGACGTGCGGACCTTCCAACAAGCTCTTTGACACAGTGCTCGCGATCGCTGCGCCCATATCTCTCCTGTTTCTGCTGAAGCTACAAAACCGTCTATTGTGCCATTCCGCAGGCGGGAGAGGCCAGCCCCGTCACCATAGGCCGCAACCCCAACACGCCATCCGCTGGCTAACGAGTAAGCCGCTGAGAGCAATGATCTTAAGGTTCGCTTCATATTTGTTTCACACAAATTTAACGAGCCTGGAATGTTGCAGGAAATTGCCATTGCTATCACCGCAGAGGAGGTAATTCATGAAACACCTTGCTCTACTGTTGGCTGGCGCCGCCGCGCTGGCTGTCACCGCGATACCCGGTCACGCTGAAGATGACGACTGGGGACACAACCACATCAAGCATGTGCTGCTCATCAGCATCGACGGCATGCACGCCCTCGACTACCAGAATTGCGCGCATGGCATCAGCGGTGTCAACAACGGCACGCCCTACTGTCCGAACCTCGCAGCACTCGGCGGCAACGGCGTGAACTATGTGGCGGCCAGCACCTCGCGTCCGTCCGACTCGTTCCCCGGCCTCATGAGCATCGTCACCGGCGCCACGCCGCGCACCATGGGCGTCTATTACGACGTCGCCTATGATCGCTCGCTCGATGCACCGGCAAAGACCACAGGCAATGGAGTCGCGGCTGGCCCATGCACGCCAGGCGCAGCCCCCACCGGCACGCGCACTGAATACGAAGAGGGCATCGATCTCGACCAGAGCAAGCTGAATGGCGGCGCACCCGGCGCCAGCCTGACGGACGGTGGTATTGCTTCGATCGACCCCAAGCGGCTGATTCGCGATCCCAAGGCCGGCTGCGCTCCGGTCTATCCCTGGAACTTCGTCCGCACCAACACCATTTTTGGCGTGGTGCACCGCGCGGGTGGCTACACCGCGTGGTCCGACAAGCATCCTTCGTACTCATCCGTCGCCGGCCCCGGCGGCAACGCTCTGGATGATTATTTCTCGCCGGAGATCAACTCCCTGGTCGTTCCGGTACCCGGCGCCACCACTCCAGCTGGCGTCTCCTGCTCCCCGGTTCCCGATCCCTCGAACCTCGCCTCCTGGACGAACAGCTTTGCGAACATTCAGTGCTACGACACCATCAAGGTCTACGGGATTCTGAACCAAATCCGCGGCATGGACCATGACGGCGACCAACATACACGCTTCCCCAACCTCTTCGGCATGAACTTTCAGGCCGTCAGCGTCGGCCAGAAGCTGCTTGAGCCAAATGTGGGCAACGGCGGCTATCTCGACGCAGCCGGAACGCCAAGCGAGTTGCTGCTCGGCGAGATCCAGTTCGTCGATGCCTCCATCGGCGAGATGGTGAACGAGCTGAAAGACACCGGGCGCCTCGATTCGACGCTCATCGTCATCACCGCAAAGCACGGGCAGGGACCGATCGATCCCCATCGCTTCACCCCTATTCCCGGACATAGCGGCACGAATGGCACCACACCGGCGACACTGCTGGCCAACCTGCTTCCCTTCTCCGAATCTCCGCTGAATCCCAACGGCATCGGCCCCACAGAGGACGATATCTCGCTGCTCTGGCTGAGCGATTCGAGCCAGACGACATCGGCGGTGGCGACACTGGAAGCGAACGGCAGCAAGATCGGCCTCGGCACCATCTTCTATGGACCGTCGCTGGCGTTGAACTACAACGCGCC
The DNA here is from genome assembly GCA_036270675.1 of Acidobacteriaceae bacterium. Classification (GTDB taxonomy): domain Bacteria; phylum Acidobacteriota; class Terriglobia; order Terriglobales; family Acidobacteriaceae; genus KBS-83. The sequence goes on from DATBCB010000271.1 coordinate 2,724, forward strand.
GGGCCTGCCGCCCAACGGCGATCCACGCACACCGGACATCATCGTCACACCCAATCCCGGCGTCATCTACACGGGCAGCACCGCCAAGCAATCGGAGCACGGCGGCTTCTCGCATGACGACACCAACGTGATGATGCTGCTCTCCAATCCCAACCTGCGGGCGCACAATGTCTACTCCGACGTGTCCACCGCGCAGGTGGCCCCGACGATCCTGAAGGCGCTCGGACTCGATCCGCGCAACCTGCAGGCCGTGCAATTGGAAGGCACATCCGTGCTGCCAGACTTGGGCCTACCCAGCAACGATCGATAACAGTTGGAGCAGAACCGAAATCGGGCGGCGTTGCAATAACGCCGCCCGATTTCCTTTTCACAGAGCCTGATCAACCTGGAACACGCCACAGTGGCACTCGCCCCAACCGCAAATCTCCTGCCTCTGCGAAAATAAGGGCGACCGAGGAGGTAGCTCCGTTGCGATTCGTAGTTCTGCGTAAAACCGAGAAGTGGATGGAATCCGGGACACCCGATCCCGAACTCGTAGCCGCGATGCAGCGCTACGACGAGGAGATGCGCAAGGCCGGCGTCCTCGTCGCTGTGGAGCGCCTGCAGCCCAGCGCCAACGCCACCCGTCTTCGCATGTCCAAGGGCCAGTTCCGCACCGTGGATGGTCCCTTTACCGAGACCAACGAGCTCATCGCGGGCGTCAACATTATCGATGTCGCCTCCCGGGAAGAAGCCATTGCCTGGATGAAACGCTGCCCCACGCTGTGTGGCCCAAGTACGGAAGCCGAATTCGAGATTCGCCCCGTGCTGGAAGCTCCCCCCGCGGAGGGCACTCCGGCCTAGTTGTTACTGTTTGCAACCGCACCGCGAAAGATGGTCTGATCGGTTTCGTGGCGTCCCCTGACATCGACCGCAGCCAGATCGATCGCACCATCGACGCCGTGTGGCGTATGGAGTCCGCGCGCGTCATCGCCGGCCTCACGCGCATCGTGCGTGATGTCGGGATCGCAGAAGAGCTCGCGCAGGACGCGCTGGTCGCCGCTCTCGAACAATGGCCCCAGTCCGGCGTGCCGCAGAATCCCGGCGCGTGGCTCATGGCTGCGGCCAAGCATCGCGCCATCGACCTGCTGCGCCGCAACACGCGCGTCGAGCGCAAGCACGAAGAGCTCGCCCGCGAGTTGGAAGAGCAGCAGCAGCGCTCCTTCGCCGACTTTGCCACCGCGCTTGCCAGCGCTGCCGACGGCGACATCGAAGACGATCTGCTCCGTCTCGTCTTTATCTCCTGCCATCCCGTGCTCTCGCCGGAATCGCGTGTCGCGCTCACGCTCCGACTGCTCGGCGGCCTCACCACGCCGGAGATCGCCCGCGCCTTTCTCACGCCGGAAACCACGATCGCGCAGCGCATCGTGCGCGCCAAGCGCACTCTCGCCGAAGCGCACGTAGCCTTCGAAGTGCCCACCGGCCTGGACCGCGCCGCGCGCCTCTCTTCGGTCCTCGAAGTCATCTATCTCATCTTCAACGAGGGCTACTCCGCCACCGCCGGTGAAGACTGGCTGCGCCCCGCGCTTTGCGAAGATGCGCTGCGCCTCGGCCGCATCCTCGCCGGTCTCGCGCCGCAGGAGCCAGAGGTCCACGGCCTGGTCGCTCTGATGGAGATCCAGGCTTCGCGCCATGCCGCCCGCGTTGGTCCAGCAGGAGAGCCCATCCTGCTGCTCGACCAGGACCGCAGCCGCTGGGACCAGTTGCTCATCGGCCGCGGCCTCGCGGCGCTGGCGCGCGCAGAAAAGCTGAGCAGCACGCCCGGCCCTTACACTTTGCAGGCTGCCATCGCCGCCTGCCACGCACGCGCCCGCACCGGAGAAGAGACCGACTGGAAGGGCATCGCAGCACTCTACGCCGCACTCGCCGAGCGCCAGCCTTCGCCCATCGTCGAGCTCAATCGCGCCGTGGCGCTCGCCATGGCCTTTGGTCCGGAGGTCGGACTCGAGCTCGTCGAGAAGCTCGCCGCCGAGCCCGCGCTCGCCAACTACCATCGCCTGCCCAGCGTCCGTGCCGAGTTGCTCTCCCGCCTGGGACGGCTCGCAGAAGCATGCGCGGAGTTCGAACGCGCCGCTGCGCTCGCCCGCAACGCCCGCGAGCGCGAGCTGTTGCTCAGCCGCGCACGCACCTGCACATCCGCAGTTGCAACCGGCTCTGACCCTCAGTAGCCTCGAACAGATGCCGTCCTCTGCCATCCTGATCTCGCCCGCGCACCGGGCGGAGCTGCTGCACGCTGCGCGGCAGATCGCGCAGCACGCCTATGCCCCCTACTCGGGCTTTCGCATCGGTGCGGCGCTGCTGCTTGAAGGCGGTGTCATCGTCGCTGCGGCCAATGTCGAAAACGCCTCCTACGGTCTCTCTATCTGCGCCGAACGCGCGGCCGTTTTCTCCGCCATCGCGCAGCACGGCCCGAAGCTGCGAATCTCCGCGGTTGCCGTTACCAATCTCAACGACGCGCCCAGCTCCCCCTGCGGGGCCTGCCGCCAGGTCCTCTCCGAGTTCATGCCGGCCAATGGCCTCATCCTTTTTCCCTTCGACGGTAAGCCCCCGGCCAGCATTGAGACCCGTACCCTCGCCGAGCTCTTCCCTCTCGGCTTCGATCTCACGCATGGCAAATAACCCCGGCCAACCGCTCGACACGGGCAGCATCATCCGCCGCAAGCGGGATGGCAACACCCTTACCGCCGAAGAAATCATGTACATCGCGCGCGGTGCCGCGGACGACTCTATCAACGACGCGCAGCTCAGCGCATTTCTTATGGCCACCTTCCTGCGCGGGATGGAGCCGGCGGAAGTTCAGTCGCTCACCCAGGCCATGCGTGCCTCCGGCATGCAGCTCAATCTGCGCACTCCAGCAAACGGTGGCGCCGCGCGCCCCACAGCCGACAAGCATTCCACCGGCGGCGTCGGGGACAAGACGTCGTTCCTCGTTGCACCGATCGCCGCGGCCGCCGGCCTGCGTGTTCCCATGCTTAGCGGACGCGCGCTGGGTCATACCGGCGGCACTTTGGACAAACTGGAAAGTATTCCCGGTTATCGCACCACGCTTTCCGTTGCAGAGATGCAGTCCGTGCTTGACCAGGCCGGCTGCTGCATCGTCGGTCAGTCCGCCGACCTGGTTCCGGCGGACCGCCGCCTCTACTCGCTGCGCGATCACATCGGGGCGGTCGAAAGCCCCTATCTCATCTGCGCTTCCATCATGAGCAAGAAGCTGGCCGCGGGCCTCGATGCGCTCGTGCTCGACGTTAAGACCGGCTCCGGCGCCTTTCTCCCCGATCCCGCCGTTTCCCGGTTCCTCGCGCGCCTCATGGTGGAAATAGGCGAAGCTTCCGGGACCCGAACCGCTGCGGTGCTCACCGATATGTCACAGCCGCTGGGACGTTTTGCCGGCAACTCCGTCGAAATCCTCGAGGCCGTGGCCCTTCTGCGCGGAGAGCGCACCGTCAACAGCGACGACCTTCGCGAACTTTCGTTGATCATCGCAGGCTGGATGCTCTTCCTCACTGGCGTCAGCAGCACTGCCGAGGAGGGCCGCGCGCGCGCCGAAAGCCTGCTCACGGACGGTTCCGCCTTGGGTCATTTTGAGCAGATGGTCGCCTTGCAGGGTGGCGATCTCGCCGCGCTCACACACAAGCCGGCTCAGCAGCGTGTGCTGCGCGCCTCTCGCTCCGGCTTCCTTCTTTCCATGGACACTACCGCTATCGGCTGGGTTGTCCAGGGTCTTGGCGCTGGCCGTACGCAACCCGACGAGCCTGTCTCCGCCCACGCCGGCATCGAGCTGCACACGAAACTCGGGGCGCAGATCCGTGCGGGTGATCCTCTCTGCACGCTTTTTGCCGACGATCCGAGCCGTTTCGAGATACCAGAGCGCATACTTGCCGACGCCCTGGTCATCGCCGATGCACCCCCGCGGCCCATTCCGCTGGTGCACGAAGTGCTCACCCGCGATACCCTGACCCAGACCTCCGAGTAGATTCGCAGACTAGACACCCAGCAGTTCAGGACGAGCCATTGGCACGATTCACGGGAATCCTCGGCATGCTCACCATGCTGCTGCTGGCATGGCTTTTTTCCACCAATCGCCGTGCCATCCAGGTGCGCACCGTCGCCTGGGGAGTCGGCCTGCAGCTGCTTTTCGCTTTTGCGGTTTTACGCTGGAGCGTCGGCCGCGACGCCATGTCTCGCGCCGGCGACGCCTTCAATCGCCTGCTCAGCTATGCCTTCGCCGGATCGCAGTTCGTCTTTGGCGAGTTCGGCAAGCAGCACTCCTCCTACGGCTCCATCGTCGCCTTCCAGGTGCTGCCCACCATCATCTTCATCTCCGCGCTCTTCGCCGCGCTCTATCATCTCGGCATCATGCAAATCGTCATCCGTGGCTTTGCATGGTGCATGCAGCGGACGATGCGCATCTCCGGCGCGGAATCGCTCAACGTCGCGGCCTCCATCTTCATGGGCCAAACCGAAGCGCCGCTCTCCATCCGCCCCTTTCTCGCCAATCTCACCCGCTCCGAGCTCATGACCGTCATGACCAGCGGCATGGCCCACGTCTCCGGGGGCATCATGGCCGCGTACATTCTGTATGGCATCGACGCCAAGCACCTGCTCGCCGCCGTCATCATGACCGCGCCCGGCACCATCCTCATCGCGAAGATGCTGGTTCCCGAGACCGAAATGCCCGACACCCTCGGCCACGTGCACTTGCCGGAATCGGAAGAGCATCGCGAAGAAAACTTCCTCGGCGCCGTCGCACGCGGCACCATCGACGGCGGCCGGCTCGCCTTCAATGTCGCCATCATGCTCATCTCCTTCGTCGCGCTCATCGCGCTGGTCAATGGCATCTTCGGCGGCTTGCACAACTGGCTCAGCCCGCACCACATCCCCTTCCCCACTTCGCTCGATGAAATCCTCGGCTGGATCTTCGCGCCCATCGCGTGGCTCATCGGCATCCCCTGGCACTCCGCGCATGTTGTCGGCGACCTGCTCGGCACGCGCATGGTCATCAACGAGCTCATCGCCTACTCCAATCTCGGCGCGCTGAAAGGCACACTCGATCCCCGCTCCTTCACCATCGCCACTTTCGCGCTCTGCGGCTTCGCCAACTTAAGTTCCATCGGCATCCAGATCGGCGGCATCGGCGCCCTCATTCCGGAGCGCCGCAACGAGCTCGCGCGCCTCGGCGTGCGCGCCATGCTCGCCGGCACGATGGCCAACCTCATGTCTGCATCCATCGTCGGTGTCCTGCTGCAATAAAGCCCGTATCGTCATCCCGACCGGAGCGAAGCGAAGTGGAGGGATCTGCTGTACCCTCCTATCAATCAGGAAGCATCTATGGCTCTCGACAATCAGATCGAAGACGACCTCGAACGGATCGCCCGCCAGGAGCGTGAGCTGCAATGGGCTTCGTTCAGCGAAGAAGACGCCTGGCAGCTCGGCTCAACGCTCCGCGAGCTAGCCGTCGAGCGCCAACTCTCCATCGTCATTGATATCCGCCGCTTCGCTCCGCACCTCGGCAACCAGCCCGGCGCGCCGCTCTTCTACGCCGCGCTGCACGGCACCTCACCCGATAATGCGGAGTGGGCACGCCGCAAAGCCAACGTTGTCGCGCGCCTTTATCGCAGCAGCTACGCCATCGGTCTCGCGCTGAAGGCGCGCAACATCTCGCTACAGGAGAAGTACGGCCTGCCCGCAGCCGACTATGCGAGCCACGGAGGCGCGTTTCCCATCACGCTCGCCGGCACAGGCGTCATTGGCTCGATCACCGTCTCCGGCCTCGCCCAACGCGACGATCACGAGCTGGTCGTCGAAGCATTGTGCCTCGAGCGCAACCGCCTCTACGCCGATCTGCGCTTGCCGTCCCTGGACTAAAGAGAAATCGATAGTCGAAGAGGATGTCGGACTACCGTTTTAGGAAATCCAATATCTCTGCCGCCTTGACCTGGATCACCTCGCCCGTGTCCTCAAGGGTTTCCAGAGATCGCCGCTTCACCTCTTCCGTCTTCGATCCACAGAGATCAGAAACGACAATTGGAATGTAGTTGAGGTCCAGTCCGTGGCGAACCGTCGGTTCGATGCCGACCTCGAGGGCAATCCCGGCAATGATGAATACCTGGAGCTGCGCGTCGCGCATGGCAAGGTCAAGGTATGTACCTTCGAATGCAGACATGGTGATCTTGTCGATGACCGCTTCGTCCTCCTGCGGACTCAGTTCCGGAACGATCTGCCACGACGGCGAGCCCCAGGTGAAGAGTGGCTTCGTCTCTGCAGGGTCGCTCTTGCGTTGCCAGATCATCGCGCGACGCAGTTGTCCGACCCCCGCGATGCGATTGGGAAGGAATAGGTGGCGGGTAAAGAAGATCCGGATACCGGCCTTTCGTGCCGCCGCCAGAATTTGCTGACATCCGGACACAATCTCTCGCCCATTGCTGATCTGCGGAACGATGCCGGCCTGCATATCGTAAATAATCAGCGCCGCGCGCTCAGGGGTGCAGAGCTCGCGCAATTGCTCAGGGATACTCAGACCGAATGCCTGCTTCATTTGGCTTCTCCTGCATCAGTTGCTCCCACTCCTTTGAGCGTTCGATCGAAGGGCGGGTTGACATCCATCTCCGAACGGAAGAGCGCTTCGATAGGCAATGGCGCCTGAAGGGCGATGAAGCTCCACTCCAGAAAGCCTGCCTTGCTCAGCGGAAAGTCATCCGTGTACTGCTTCGCCGTAGCCACGTCCGGTACCTCAAAGATGATGACCACCCCAAGCTCATCGGCGCGGGCATAGTTTTCGCGGACGATACCCGCCTTCCACAGTCGCCACACGTTGGAGACTTCCTCAGGCAGGTAAGGTGCCACCCGCTCCAACGTTACACCGGGCTGAAATCGATCGAACGCAATAACGCGCATGTTACCCTCCTCTTCCAGCACAGTATCAATTTGCTTGAATTCAAGCAAATTGAATGTAAGTAAATTTTGACTGACATGAAAATTGAGATCACATTCATGCTGTGAGTGATAAAGATAAAGACCATATCGATCGACTGGTACGCCGCTGGAAGCAGGAGAAGCCGGAATACAACCTTGCTCCGGTAGAAATTATTGGACGAGCCGCGCGGATCATGGAACACGTCGATCGCGCTCTCGAATCCAAGTTCGAAGAATGGGATATCAGCCGCGCTTCCTTTGATGTACTGGCAACCCTCCGACGGGCCGGGCCACCCTATCGACTGCTCCAGCGAGAGCTCATGCGGCAGTTGATGCGGACCTCGGGAAGCATCAGCCTTCGCATTGACGCACTGGAGCGCGATGGACTGGTCGAGCGAGAATTGAATGAAGAGGATCGCCGCACCACCGAAGTGGTGCTTACGGCAGCGGGGCACAAACTTCTTGAAAAGGTCATTCCCGAGCATCTGGCCAACGAATCGGCGCTCGTCGCCGGTTTGACTGTTCGCGAGAGGTCGGAGCTGGTGGCGCTGCTACGCAAGTGGCTGCTCTCGCTCGAAGCAGAAGTCTCTCACGCGGATCAGGTACAGCTCGGACTTGTCCTTCTCAGCCCTAGGGCCTCCTTAATGAAGCGTCGGGCAGCAGGACTCCCCGACGCGGCCGGCCTGCTCATCCACAGCGTGGAAAAAGACAGCCGGTCGGCAGCAGCTGGTCTTCGGCGAGGCGATCTCATCACCCAGGTTGAGGATGTCGAAATCACCACTCTTTCCGCGATGCGGAAAGCACTCAACCGGCTGCAGCCGCGCTGGAAGCGCTTCCTGCTCCTTCGCGGTGCGGAAAAGGTCACCCTCAAAGTCGACTGCCGGGACGA
>DATBCB010000272.1:0-3976 GCA_036270675.1 Acidobacteriaceae bacterium
CGCGGTGGATGCTTACCTGGCAGACCACTTGATTGCGAAAGATGATGTGCTGGAGGCAGCGCTGCGTGACAGCGAGGCGGCGGGGCTGCCGCCGATCCAGGTGACGGCACTGCAGGGCAAGATGCTGCAGATGTTTGCGCGCATGGTCGGGGCACGGCGGATTTTGGAGGTCGGGACGCTGGGCGGCTACAGCACGATCTGGCTGGCGAGGGCGCTTCCGGAAAACGGCCGGCTGGTGACGTTGGAGGCGGCGGCCAAACATGCGGCGGTAGCGCGGAAGAACCTGGAGCGCGCCGGACTGCTGGGGAAAAAAGTGGAGCTCCGCGAAGGGCCGGCACTGGATACGCTGCCGAAGCTGGTGGCGGAGGGTGCGGGGCCATTCGATCTGATTTTCCTCGACGCGGACAAGGAGCACAACGCGGAGTATCTGCAATGGGCGGTGCGGCTGTCGCGGGTGGGCACGGTCATCGTGACCGACAACGTGGTGCGCGAGGGCGCGGTGCTGGATGCGGCGAGTGAGGATCCGATGGTGAAGGGAACGCGGCGCTTTTTTGAGGCCTTGGCTGCGGAACCGCAGGTGACGGCGACCGCAATCCAGACGGTGAGTGGGAAGAAGTACGACGGCTTTGCACTGCTCATGGTGGAGGACTTGCCGTCCGGGCAATAGCGGGACTGGCCCTCCTGGCACCGGAACGTGGGCGCCCGACGTCGTGATAGTTGCAGATATTCACATACCCGGGCTGGGCCGCTTGCATCTAGGCCAGTGTGAGCCGGCGTCAAAGCATCGGCCCCAAGGAGTGAGTGCATGAGTGCAACAGCAACAGCCACGAACGTGCAGGAACTGGACAAGCAGTTGAATGACGATGTGCTGTCCGGCAAGATCATGGACGCGTTTGAAAAGTACTATGCTGACGATGTCGTCATGCAGGAGAACTCCGAAGAGCCGCGGGTGGGTAAAGCGGCGAACCGCAAGGCGGAGGAGGAGTTCATGTCGTCGGTGGAGGCGTTCAACGGCGCGAAGGTGACGGCGAGCGCCGTGAATGGGGATGTGTCCTTCTCCGAGTGGGAGATGGATATTACGTTCAAGGGCGGCAAACGTGTGACGATGAGCCAGGTGGCGGTGCGGAAGTGGAAGAACGGCAAGGTCGCGCACGAGCGGTTTTTCTATAACAAGGGCTGAAGGCTCCCACGACGGTTAACAACGCGCATTGCGCGACGAAATGGGCGAGGCAGGCCGATGCGGCTTGTCCCGTCTCTTTCTTTGCAATGTGGAAGACAGCAGAGGCGCGGGAACACGTGTAGGTAGCGCGGTCGCGCGCCCTACTGCACCGCGGTGGCGCGGGACGTCGATTGCCGGGATGCCTTGTCGGGAACCGAGACGGTGAGGCTTGGAATGTCGTCGTGGACGGTGAGGGGCTGGTCCAGAGTTCCGTAGGCTCGGAGGGTATGGGTTACTTCGCGAGCGATGGGAAATGTGCCCGGAGGATTGGGCAGGTCTTCATAGGTGACATCGGCAGCGTCCTCGATGTGAAGGATGTAGTCGCCTTCCGGCACGAAGAAGAGGTGAAACCTGCTATCAGCGTGGTCGAGCCTGGTGGACTCTACCTCGCTCTTATCGCCGGCGTCGAGCAGTTGGATGTTGGCCTGAGTCAACACGTGTCCATCTTGCGCAGCGAGCAGCTCACCGACGATGGTGTGCAACTTTGAGATGGGTATGGTGATGTCTTCGCCGGTTCGTTCGTCGCCAGCACCGAGCTCGAATGGTTTTGCCTCGCGTTTGCGGGTGGTGTTGCCAGAGAAGAGGGAAATGCGAGCAATCGAGCGGCTCATCGCCGATGTGCCCAGGGCCCCGATTGTCACTCCGAAATCTGTGTCTTGCAATTCGAGATCGACCTGAATTATGTAGTCGCGCGGCGCAAGGCCGGCGATCCGATATCGGCCCAGATCGTCTGTGCGTACGTCGTCGGCCATGACCAGAGGCGTGGGCGGCAATGGCGACCAGGATTCTCTTTGGCCTTCCTTGCGACGGATCAGTGCATGGACTACAAGGTCGCCGGCGGGGCTGCCATCGTCAAAGAGGATGGTGCCGCTGATGGCCGTGCCTCGCTCCAGACGGAGGTCAACCGATGCAGGCAGGCCTGCTTCGACCGTGATTTTTGGAACTGTGGCGGCGATACGTTTGCGATCTTCCTCGGAAGGATGGCTGAGCACATCGGAGGAAAAGGTTGCGAGCGGCGAGAGATATCCAGCTTTGTAGGCAATGACGTAATAGAGGCCCGGCGTGACTTCCGGAATCGCAAAGCCGCCATCGAGCCCGGTCTCGACAGCAGTCATGGTGACTTTGGTGTGTGATTCATCGGCGGTGCCGGCCTCATCGACAACGCGCACCGGCTCGAGCATAACGGAGGCCATGCGGGCGGGGGCGTTGGTGTCCGCGCAGTAGACGCGGCCTGTCACGGTGCCGGTTGCGGCTCGTTTTGTGCCGGGGTTGTTCTGAGCCGCGGAAGCGAGGGTGAGGACAGGGAGCAGCGCGAAAGGCCAGGGACTCATGGTGTCGTTACAAACGCGCAGCCAGTGTAACGCCGATGGCTACGGTTGCGAGGGGTGACCAGGGAGCCAGTAGGGTTCGCCGGAGTTCACGTACTGGATGGGCAGCGTGGGGACGAGGGTGCGGAGCCAGGTGGCGGCGGTTTGCATGCCATCCGTCTCCGAGGTGCTGTGGCCCATGAGGATGAGCGCCTTGGGGCGATGCTGCTGCTGTGCGTCCTGGGTGTACATGACAGCTTCCCACTCGGAGGATTCGCCGGCGACGAGCACCTGCACGTCGTCGCGCTCGAGCGCTTTGATCTGCGTCGCTTCGCCCGACGCGCCTGGGCGGTAAGCGACGCCGGTCACGCGGAGGTTGGGGTCGCCGATGACGCGGACGATGCGCGCGTGGAGCTTTTGCTGTAGCTCCTCGGCGAGCTGATCGACTGTGGTGGTCGGGAGGGTGAAGAAGAAGGGATCGCCCGGGTGCTGATATTTCTGCCAGCCCACGGCGGCGATGAAGCCTTCGCCAATGCCGTCGGGCCGGCGGAGATGCCACTGGTCGTGGAAGCGCCAGATGACGAGGTGGTGGCCCTCAATGTACGCGAGCTTCTCCTTATAGACGGGATCGTTGGTGAAGAGCGTGGACTCATCGCGATGGTTGTAGAAGGTGGGCTCGTGGGTGATGATCAGGTTCGCGTGCAGTGCGACCGCACGGCGGAGCACGTCCATGTTGTCGGTGAAGCATGTCACAATGCCGGTGACGAGTGTGGATGGGTCGCCGGCTTTGACGGTGTCGACCGTATCGACCGGCGGCTTTTGCGGGATGGCCTGCTGGATGCGGGCTATGGCCTGAGCGGCGGTGAGCTGGGAAGTGGGAGTGTGGTTTTGTGCGCCGAGGGCGAGTGGAAGCAGGATGGAGGCGGCGAGGGCGAGTGATATCCACATTTCGCGAGGGTAGCAGTTTGCATCGGAGTCGCGGAATCTGCATCCGTGGAGTGACGGAGGGACTTGGATGGACTTGTCATTGGATCCGAAGGCGACAGCACTGGTCTTGATCGACTTGCAGAAAGCTGTAGTGGGGCGGCAACTAGCGCCGCATGCATCAGCGGATGTAGTGCGCAACGGAGTGAGGATCGCGGATGCGCTGCGCGCAAAGGGCGGGCTGGTGATCTTTGTGCGAGTGAATGTTGCGGAGACGCTGAGCCTGCCGGTAGATGCGCCAAATCCGCGACCGGCGAATATTCCGCCAGAAGCATCGGAGCTGGTGCCGGAGCTCCATGTGCAGGCGGGCGATGTGGTGGTGACAAAACGGCAATGGGGCGCGTTTTACGGAACGGACCTGGAACAGCAACTGCGTCGGCGGCAGATTCGCACGATTGTGATGGGCGGGATCGCCACGAACTTCGGAGTGGAGTCGACGGCGCGCGGGGCGATGGATCGTGGATAT
>DATBCB010000273.1:0-2603 GCA_036270675.1 Acidobacteriaceae bacterium
TATCTGCCTCGGCATGCAGACCGCCACCATCGAGTTCGCGCGCAACGTCTGCAAGCTGCACGGCGCCAACTCCAGCGAGTTCGACCCCGCCACGCCACATCGCGTCATCTACAAGCTGCGCGAACTTACCGGCGTGGAAGAGATGGGCGGAACCATGCGGCTCGGCGCCTGGACCTGCCTGCTCGAACCCGGCTCGAAAGCCGCCCAGGCCTACGGCAAGACCGAAATCTCAGAACGCCACCGCCATCGTTACGAATTCAACCGCGAGTACGAAGCCCTGCTCACCGGCGCGGGCCTGCGCATCACCGGCACCACGCCCGACGCTACCTACGTCGAGATCGTCGAGCTGCCGAATCATCCGTTCTTTCTAGGATGCCAGTTCCACCCCGAGTTCAAATCCAAGCCGCTCGAGCCGCATCCCATCTTCCGGGACTTCATCATCGCCAGCTACGCCAACCGCATCAAGCAGCACGCCACGGCTCACGTCGCGCCGGAACTCCAGACGGCCGGCTGAAGCCGCCGCTGTAAATTGATCCAGAAATCCAACAGCACGCAACCAGCCCAAAAGTCTGCGCGCGCGTCACACACTCAAGAGTTCGCATATGCCCGCCACCATCCCGCAGAATCAGACCCCACGAAATCTGACCTCAGTGCGGAGACGCTCGACAGCCTTTCCAGCACTCGTTCTCGGCATCATCCTCGGCCTGCTGGTCGCGCTCGTTGCCATTCCCGCTGCCGTGCGCCATGTCGGCGCATCCATGCGCAACCGCATCAGCATGGCCTTTCTCGGCCGCCACGACACCATCGACATTTCGCAGCCTACCGTCATCGCCAGCATCCAGCGGCTTGCCCGTCTCGAGTCCGTCGTCTACACCATGGACAAAGTTGTCGAAGGCAATCGCTCCAGCGAATACCTGCCCGACATCCTCACCGGCGACAAGATTCTGATGATCGTCCACGGCCAAGCCGTTGCCGGCGTCGATCTCAGCAACGTCCAGGCCGGCAACGTGCAGATCGATGGCCGCAGCGTCACCATCACGATGCCCGCCGCTGAACTGCTCTCCGTCTCACTCGACAACAGCAAGACCCGCGTCTACTCACGCATCACCGGCCTGCTCGTCCCCGCCGACCCGAATCTCGAATCCGACGTCCGCGAGAAAGCGCAAGCCGATCTGCGCCAGTCCGCGCTCGCGAGCGGCATCCTCAACACTGCCGAAGGCAACGCCCGCGCCACCCTCACCACCCTGCTGCACTCCCTCGGCTTCCAGCAGATCACCTTCCGCTGAGGCGGAACGATTCAACAGGCCCGGCGAAGCGCTCGACCAATCCACTAGCGCCAGGTCATGCCGCTACGTTATCGGACGAACCAGCTCGCACCCGCTCTACTCCGTACGCAGCACCCGCATCGGCTCTGTCGAAGCGGCACGGTGCGCCGGCAGGAAACAAGCCACCAGCGCGGCAGCCAGGAGAACGCATCCCACCACCGCGAAGGCAGAAACATCCAGCGCGCTCACACCATAGAGCGTGCTCTGCATGGCGCGGCCGACGAAGTATGCGCCGAGCAATCCCAGCGCCAGCCCTACTGCCGCCAGAGTCACGCCCTCGCGCAGCACCAGCGCCACTACGCGTCCCCGCGTCGCGCCCAGAGCCATGCGCAGTGCAATCTCATGCGCGCGTTGCGCCACGGAGAACGTCATCACGCCATAGATGCCCAGCGCCGCCAGCAGTAGCGCGATCGCCGCGAAGCACGCAAAGAGCACGAGCGTGAACCGATCGTCCGACAACACATCGTGATGCACCTGCTCCATGGTGCGCGGCTGCGCCAGCGCAATGTCGGGATCCACTTTGTGCACCGCCGCGGCAATGCTCTTCGTCATCGCACCTGGATCTTGAGCCGTCAGCATGCCCATCCCCGCGCCAGGCCACGGAATCTGCCAGAACGGAATCAGCGTCTCCGGGTTGTCCTCGCGCAGATTGTCCCGCACATTGTGGAAGACGCCCACAATCTGCCACTCCACCGCCGGCCCCAGCCTGGTCACGCCGGGAATCAGTTGTTCGATAATCACCCGCTGTTGCAGCGGATCGGTGCCCTTCAAATTTTTCCGGACAAACTCTTCATTGACCATCGCGACCTTCACGCTGGTAGCCGTGTCCTGCTCGGTAAAGCTGCGGCCACTCACCAGCCGCATGCCGAAGGTTTTGAAGTAGTCCGGCGTCACCATGCCGAACCGGGTGAGCGGCCGCTGCGATGGATCGGCATACGCCGGTTTGCCCGCGATAGCAAACGGCATCCCGAAGCCCGCCCCCTCCAGCGGCGTTCCCGTCTCCGCCGATGCGGAGATCACTCCCGGCACAGCAGTGATGCTCGCCAGCAATTGGCGATAGTGCGCCGCAATCAGCACCGGGTCCTTCGAACGCGAATCAGGAATCGGCAGGTAAAACGTAAGCACACGATCCGTGCGCACACCGAGATCGACGCGCGTCAGGTTCAGGAAACTGTGAATCGCCAGGCCTGCGCCTGCAAGCAGCGACAGCGCCAGCGTGAACTCGCCGATCACCAGCGCCTGCCGCAGCCGCTTCCGTCCGATCCCTGTCCCGGATCG
>DATBCB010000274.1:0-4100 GCA_036270675.1 Acidobacteriaceae bacterium
GCGGGACTGCGTTCGAACCGTCAAAAGCTCCGCCCACAGCGCGACCGCAATTTGGACAGTGCCGGGCGTCGGTCGCTATTGGCTTGCCGCAACTGCTGCAGTAATACGCCATGGCACCTCTCTCCTGCATCCCCATGAATATCTGATCTACCCGATAAGACGCAACTGCCAAGCCCGAAGTTCCAGGAAGCCGAACACCAACATTGTGCCGGAAATTAGCCTTTATAGGGGACCTTTAAATAGCGTCGCGCATCCGAGGCCTGCTCGCTGTCGCCCAATGCCAGGACATCACGATACGCCGCTTCGGCCTGAGTGCGTTTACCCAGCATGTCATATTCCATGCCCGCGGCAAGCTGGGCGCGCCGTTTCAGGTCCGGGCTCACCGTCGGCTGCGCCGATACCTGCTCGAAGGCCTCGCATGCTGCAGCAGCGTCTCGCTGCCCACGCAGCGTGTCGGCCAGCCCGTACCATGCCAGCTCCAGGTGCGGATTAGTAAAGTAGCCCGCGTGCCGCGACTGGTCCAGCAGCGCACGGTAGAGCGTAATCGCCTCCTGCGCGTGGCCTGCGTCCTTCTGCAGATTCGCCGCCTCCAGCCAGAACAGGAAGTTGTGCGGGTACTGCCGCTTGAGTGAATCGTTCCACTCCGCCGCTTCTCCGTACTGCGCTTCCCGGCGCAGGAAAAGGGCCAGCGCCGTGCGCGCTTCCACCGATGTGGTCACACCATGCTTGCTGTCATCGCGCAGCATCGCAAGGCCTTTCTCTTTGTTGCCATGGATGCCGGCCAGCCCGGCCAGCACTTTGATCGTTACCGGCAAGGAGCCGACAACATACTGATGTATCCCTACCACCAGTTCCGCATCGACGTAGTCGGGATCGATCTTGAGCACCTGGTCATTGTCCTGGCGCGCCTGCAACGCCAGCCGCAATGCTGAAATAAACGATCGCTGGACCAGACCCATGTAAGTCGCTCGCAGGCTCTTCGACCAGCCGCGTGCGTACAGTGCATCCACGTCTTTCGGGTTCTGCCGCAATCGCTTCTCTGCCAACTGGATGCTGGCGCTGGAGAGGTCTTCGATGTGCGCCGAGAAGGCCTTATTCTCCGCCACCTGGTGCTTGCCGGACAGAAAACCGTCATGCGCATAGAGGGTGGTGTCCAACAGGTCCAGGTTGTAAAGTTCATGGAACAGGACGGTCTCGAGCACATAGTCGGCCGCCATCGGATCATCGGGGTGCGCCCGCTCGACCTTCTGAAAACGGTTCAGCGCGCCATCGTAGTCAAGCGTGTAGAAGCGCTCGTAGGCCGCGCGCACCTCCGGCGTCCGGTTGAGCGGGTTGGTATGGATTACCCGTTCCTGGCCCTGGATCTCCTGGCCCCGGATCTCCTGGCCCCGGATCTCCTGGCTCTGGATCGTCATCGGCCAGACGACGGTGGCAACTACGACGCCCAGCAGACAACTGGTCCATCGCACTCCCGTCGACCTGCCCTGCACCTGTCTGGCCAGAACCTGGGGAACATTCCTCATCGTTGTCGTGCTCTTCCCGGGATCTCGCTCGAGTGAATCCCCACTCATAAGTAAGATCAGATTTTCGGCGCCCTGCCCGACATCCGCCTGTCCGACATCCAAGTTACGCGTTCTGCTGGGGATTGCGAACGACTCCAGCACTCTCAATCTTTACAGACGAAAAGTACTGGCTACCGGACGCCGTACATTCTATCCTTGCAGGACATTTTCGCTGCCTTCTCCAACCACTGACGCCCAACCCGCACTCCACCGAGGGGGACGGAATGACCCGGCAAGAGGTTCTTCGGCATATCGTTCTGCAGGCGCGATCCAACGGATTCGACTTCCGCGCGTGGTACCGGGCCTATGTTGCGCCGGAGTGGCTCGGCTTCGATCAGGCCGTTGACCATCTCTGCCAGGGGCGCAGCTGCTATTCCCTGCTCTTCTCGCATGAATTTGCGCAAGCCTTCTGGAAGGCCGGCCTGCAGATGAGCTTCATGGTGCCCGCCGTCAGTTATCCGCAGCGCAGAAAGGATGGCCGGATCGTGACCGTGCACCGGCGCGCCTTCGCCCGCCGCATGCTCAAGGCCGACTCCTGGCTCTATCACTTGCGCGAGATGGTGGAAGCGCCGCACCCGCTCAAGTACATCCGCCGCTTCGTTGTGCTGCAGGAGGATATCGTCGCCGCCCGGCACGCGCGGTCTGAAGTCGCGACAGATCCTCCGCTTCAGGCTGCCGCGCATTCCCCAGATATCCGCACCGCTATCCGCACCGCCGATGGAGTCGAGCACGGCCCGCGCGGCCAAACTGACAGCGCGCAGACACGCTATCCCGCAGAAGGCTCGTATGCAAATAGATGATGCAGCGGGCCGCGGCCCTGTCCGACTGGATAGGCAGCGCGCAAAGCTCCTGTGACATAACGCTTCGCCGCCTCCACCGCGTCCAGACCGGTCCGTCCCAGCACAAGCTCTGCCACGAGTGCGCTGGAAAAGGCGCAGCCTGTCCCATGTGTCGAGCGGGTCTCTACCCGCTCACCAGGCAGCCAGCTGCCTTTTCCTTGCAGCAACAGGTAGTCGTCGGGCCGGTCGAGATGACCGCCCGTCACCACGATCGCGATATCGGGATTGCCGATCTTAGCCGCCTGCCTGGCCAGCCGCTCGGCAGCAGCGGGCACCTGCTCCCGCGTTCGCACCTCGGATCCGGTCAACAGGGCCAGTTCGTTGACGTTCGGCGTAATCCAGCCCACCACACCGAGCAGCCGCTCGCGGAGCAACGCCGTTCCTTCGGCATCCAGCAGCCCCGCGCCGGAACTCGATCGCAACACGGGGTCGAGCACCACCGTCGCACGCAGTCCCGGCCGGGCGCGCAGGAAGTGCTCGGCCTCCGCCACCAGCCCGGCGCCCGCCAGCATGCCCAGCTTCACTCCATCCAGTGAGATATCTTCCGCCAGACATTCCAAAGTCTCGCGGAAGAGCGAAGGCCGCACCGGCTCCAGTGAGCGAACGCCCTGGGTCGACTGCACGGTCAGCGCGGTGATGGCGGCTACGCCGTAAACGCTATGCGCTGCAAAGGTCTTGAGGTCGGCAGTAACGCCAGCGCCGGATGAGGGATCGAACCCGGCGATGCTAAGACAGACCGGGTGGGTCATTGTGGGTTGAGCGGTGGCATGAACGGACATGGGGGCGCGCGCCACGATCTCGGCGCTGTAGCTACTGTACCGAATCGAGCTTGTCCTGCATGAGCTTGTTCTGCGTCGAGCTGGTTCTGCGATGCCGGTTGCGCCGACGCAATCTGGTGCCGTGCTGGAAGTCATCTCGCCGGACACTTACTCCGGACACATACTTCAGCACTTACTTCAGACACTTACTTCATTTGTTGACCTTCATCTTTATTGTCCGACAGTCGCCGATTCAATCCTTGAGATAGGACGCGCCCCGGCCTATGCTGTCTGGGCACATGCGCGCCGCCATTGCGCGATGGCGTAGCCTGCTTCATCTCTCAGGAGTATCCATTGAAACTGCTGGTTAAATTCAATCTCGTCCTGCTGCTGGTCTTCGGCATTGGCATGTATCTCATTGCTCGCAATGCTCATAGCTTCCTGATCCGCAGCGCGAAACAGCAGGTACTCCAGCAGGCTGAGCTGATGAACGCCAGCGCGAGCGCCACCAAGAATTACACAGAACGGGAAGTCAGCCCGGCGCTCGCAAGCACACGCGAACACACCAGCACCTTCCTGCCGCAAACCATCCCCTTTTACGCGACGACTGTGACCTTCCAGGCAATGCGGAGCTCCTATCCGGATTACACGATTCGCGAAGCCGCGCTTAACCCCACCCGGCTGACCGATCGCGCGACCGATTGGGAGGCGGACCTGATCAACTACTTTCGCAACAATCCTTCCCAGAAGGAGGTGGTCGGGCAGCGATCGACGCCCACAGGCGAGATCCTTTACGTGGCAACTCCCATCGTCGCCGCAGGCGGATGTCTACAATGCCACAGCCAGCCCCGGATAGCTCCGGCTGCGTTGGTCAAGCGCTACGGGAAGCAGAATGGCTTCGGATGGCAGGCAAACGAAACCGTCGGCTCGCAGATCATCTC
>DATBCB010000275.1:0-2871 GCA_036270675.1 Acidobacteriaceae bacterium
ACTCGAACAGCCCGCCGTCCCCTTGGACCGGCGCCTAACCGCAATGCTGCAAAATGCCGCCACGCAAGCTGGCATCCCGAGCCGCACGATGACCAGCGGAGCCGGTCACGACGCGATGATTCTAGCACCCGTCATTCCGTCAGCCATGCTCTTTATACGCAGCCCACGTGGCCTCAGTCATCATCCTGACGAAACCGTGTTGCCACAGGACGTGGAGGCAGCGCTAGCCACGGCAATGGAGTTCCTCACGCAGTTGCGCGATGATAGAACCAACTTCAAGGACGGCCATGCATAACCTCGGACACACCCGCAGCACCAACCAGCGCGATCACCTTCTGCACACGCCGGACACCTTCGTCCGGACCGTACTGCCTGGCATGGAACGAGCGGCCGCCATCGTGCACATCTCGCCTGCGGCCGGTGCAGCCTTCACACAGTACACAGCGGAGCTCGAACCCGCTGGCAAGCTCGGCCCCACCTCCAACCAGCGCTTCCTTTACGTGCTCGAAGGCGCAGCCGATCTCGCCACCGACACAACGTTCCACACGCTTACCGCAGCCAGCTTCGCCTATATTCCCGAAGACGCAACACATACCGTAACGGCGCAACAGACGACGCGGCTTGTCGTCATCGAAAAACCATACGAGTCACTCGCTTCAGCGCGCGCACCGGAGGTTCTTGTTGGCAACGAAGAGAAAACCCTCTCCGTTCCGCTCAACGACGACCCTGACCTCGAGGTTCGTAGCCTATTGCCCGGCTCTCCCTCCTTTGACTTCGCCGTCAACACAATGACCTACCAGCCCGGCGCCGCGCTCAGCATGGTTGAGGTGCACATCATGGAACATGGTCTGCTGATGCTCGAAGGCAGCGGAATCTATCGGCTCGGCGACCACTGGTACCCGGTCACCGCGGGTGACTTCATCTGGATGGGCCCATTCTGCCCGCAGTGGTTTGGCGCGATTGGCAAACGCGCCGCGAAATATCTGATCTACAAAGACTTGAACAGGCACCCCTTGGTCTAGAGTCTTCTCTGATCTTAACGAATCGAGAGCAGGAGTTGAAACCGATGCAGATTCAAATCGACAAGGCACGGCTGCTCGATCAACTTCAAGCGCTCGCTACGCTCACTCATGCTGAGCCCGCCGACAATGGAACCGCAGTCACTCGCATCGTCTTCTCCGCCGACGACCTCCGCGCGCGCACCTGGCTGAAAGAACTCGCGGTCGCAGAGGGTTTCGACGTCCGCGACGACGCCGTCGGCAACATCTTCATTCGCTGGGCCGGTACCGAACCCAACCTCCCTGCCGTAGCCACCGGCTCCCACACCGACGCCATTCCCCACGCCGGCATGTACGACGGCACTGTCGGCACTCTCGGCGGCCTGGAGGCGATACGCGCGCTCAAACGCTCTGGCCTTCGCCCTCGCCGTTCCATCGAACTCATCATGTTCACCTCCGAGGAACCAACCCGCTTCGGCATCGGCTGCCTTGGCAGCCGTCTTCTCTCCGGCGCTCTCGATCCCCACCGCGCCGACGCGCTGCAGGACAAGGACGAAGCTCCGCTGAGCGCCGTTCGGACCGCCTCAGGCTTCACTGGACCGCTCTCGTCGGTACCCCTGCCGCCGAATCACTATCACGCCTGGATCGAATTGCACATCGAGCAAGGCCCGCTGCTTGAGCGCGAAGGTATCCCTATCGGCATCGTTACTAGCATCGCCGCGCCCGCAGGCTGTCGCTTTACCATCACCGGCTTTGGCGGCCACGCGGGTGCGCTCCTGATGCCCGACCGCAAAGACGCACTCTGTGCCGCCGCGGAACTCATCCTATCCATTGAAAAACGCGCCCTCGCCTCTGGAGCAATCGACACCGTCGCCACCGTCGGCACCTGCGACGTCCACCCTGGCGCCGTCAACAGCGTACCCAGCCGGGTCGTCCTGCAGCTCGATATTCGCGACACTGATCCCGCCCGCCGCGAGGTCGTTATGCAGGCCATTCGCCACGACTGCGAAGAGTTGTGCCAACGCCGCAAGGTGACCATCACCGAAGAGCTGATCAATGCCGACGCCCCCGCTCAATCGTCCCCGCACATCCTCCAGCTTCTCGATGAGATCTGCAAAGAACAGGGGATCGCCAACAAGAAAATGGTCAGCCGAGCCTACCACGACTCGCTCTTCATGGCCCGCATCGCACCTATCGCCATGATCTTCATTCCCTGCCGCAACGGCGTCAGCCACCGTCCCGACGAATACGCCGCGCCACAAGATATCGTTCTGGGCACACGCGTTCTCGCCCAGGTCCTTGCTAAGCTAGCATCGGAGTAGAGGAAGACAAGCTCACGCATGGCCATCGAATCGATCAATCCCGCCACCAACAAGCTGCTCCGCAGTTTCGAACCTCTCACTGAAAACGCCGCGCGTCAAAAAATCGCACTAGCCGCCGACGCCTTTCGTTCCTACGCCAATGTTCCGCTGGAGCATCGCGCTCTGTGCATGCGCAAGCTCGCCTCCATTCTGGAGAACGAGACCGAAGACCTCGCCACGCTGATCACACTCGAAATGGGCAAGCCGCTCGAAGCCTCTCGATACGAGATCCTTAAGTGCGCCGACGTCTGCCGCTACTACGCCGATCATGCCGCCCGCATCCTCGCACCAGAGTCCGTGCCCACCGATCCTAACCACAGTTATGTGCGCTGGGAGCCGCTCGGCATCGTGCTCGCCGTGATGCCATTGAACTTCCCCTTCTGGCAGGTCTTTCGTTTTCTCGCGCCTGCACTGATGGCAGGCAACGTCGCCTTGCTGAAACATGCATCGAACGTTCCGCAATGCGCTCTCGCAATCGAGTCGCTGGTTCGCCGCGCCGGCTTCCCCCGAGG
>DATBCB010000276.1:0-3648 GCA_036270675.1 Acidobacteriaceae bacterium
GCGGTCACTCACTCGGAACACGAATGGCCTCGTTCCGCTACCCTTTGAATCTAATGAAGTCTTCAGTTCTTGCTCGTCTCCAGCTTTCCTCCAATCGCCGAACTCGCTTGAACTCGGTATGCTGCTCTCAGCAGAATCCTCGGGGAGGGCAGCTGGAATGAGCATGGACCGGCGCGAATTTGTGAGTCGATCAGCAGTTGTGACGGGCGGGTTGATTTTGAGTGTGACAGAAGCGTGGGCGGCACCACCGCTGCATGCTGATTTATTGAGCCAGATGAGCTGGATGAACGAACCGGCATCGGCGAAGATCAATGGAACCGAGATCACAGTTCGCAGCCAGGCCAAGACAGACTTTTGGCAAAAGACATTTGATGGATATGCTGCTGACAGCGGTCACTTTTTTCATCTTCCCGCATCTGGGAACTTTACCTTCTCTGCGCTGATCAATGGAAAGTATGCGACCCAGTATGACCAAGCTGGACTGATGGTAAGGATCAACGCAGAGAATTGGATGCGCTGTGGAACGGAGCTCATCGAGGGAAAGCGGTATGCCAGCGTGGTGTTCACGCGGACCTATTCCGATGGCTCGACGCTGCCGGATTTGTCGGAGACAGAACCGATCTGGTGGCGCATCGTCAGGAAGAACGATTCGATCGAAACGTTCTGCTCGCTGGATGGCGACAAGTTCATGTCGGTGCGCATGGGATACTTTCCGACGCAGCGAACAGTAGAAGTTGGCCTCATGTGCGCCGCGCCTAGCGGGCCCGGGTTCGATGCATCGTTCAAGGCGCTGAAGCTTGAGACGAGCGCGGCATAGGAGCCCATCGCAGAAGCGGAAGGGCGCTCGCAGGCGCGATGCTCATACGGTTTTGCACCAATCTTGCGTTACTTCCGTATAGGCGGTGAGAACGAAGCCGCAGGCGCCGCGGTCGCTACGGTGCTGGCTGACGAGTAGTTTAGTGGCCGGGGTAGGGTGTGAGTCACAGGAGGTAAGACACTGTGACTCGTCTTCGCAAAATGATGCTCGAAGAGCTCGAGCGTCGCAACTACTCTCAAGGCACAACGCGGCGCTATCTGCGTTTCGTCGAGCGGTTCGCACAACACTTCGGCAAGTCTCCGGACAAGCTCGGTCCGGATCATCTGCGCAGCTACCAGGCCTATCTGCTCCGGGAACGGAAGCTGTGTCCTGGATCTGTCGAGAACCACGTCGCCGCACTGCGCTTCTTCTTCGTGCGCACGCTTCGTCGTCATGAGTTCCGCGAGTATCTGCCCTATCCCAAGACACGGAAGAAGCTGCCCGACATCCTCAGCCAGGAAGAAGTCGCCCGTCTGATCAACGCCAGCACGAATCTGTTTCAGCGCACCTTGCTGATGGTTCTTTATGGCACAGGTATGCGCCGCTCCGAACTCGCCCGTCTGAAGATCTCTCACATCGACAGCCAGCGCATGATCATCCATGTGGTCGATGGCAAGGGGCACAAGGACCGCGACCTGCCTCTGAGCCCGACCTTGCTCGAGAACCTGCGGATCTACTGGCAACGGCTCAAGCCGCGCACCTACCTGTTCCCGTCACGACTGCATCGCGATCGTGAACAGCCCATCAGCGACAAGGCCGTATGGTGGGCATGCACCGAAGCAGCGAAGAAGTGTGGCCTTCGTAAGGCCGTTTCGCCGCACCTGGTTCGACATGCCTGGGCCACGCATCTGCTCGAAGCCGGGACTGACCTGCGCACCATCCAGCTTTTGCTCGGCCATGAGGACCTGGAGGTGACGGCGCGGTATCTGCACCTGTCCGCACAACACCTGCAGAAGGTCGCCAACCCCATCGAGGAACTGAAGCTGGCCAGCGTCGACCAGAGTCGCTCTCTCTACCACCGTCCGCGTTCATGACGCGGCCGGCCTTCGAAATGGCCGACATCGTCCGTCGCAAGGGCAGGCAGTTTCTCCAGCGCTTCCAGGCTGTTCTCAACTATCAACAGCTGAAGGCATACCGGGCCGTGAAGCGTTGCCGCACTGCTGCCCTTGGCGGGCATCGGGATAAGTGTGAGGACTGTACGTACGAAGCACCCTTTTCCTACAACTCATGCCGATCGAGATGCTGTCCGAAGTGCCAGGCACAAGCGCGCAGGCGATGGCTCCAGATCCAGCAACGCGATCTCATCAACACCAACTATTTCCATGTTGTCTTCACCCTCCCCCACGAACTGAACCCGCTGGCACTGACTTCACCCAGGCCACTGCTTGACCTGCTGTTCGATGCCAGTTCCGAGACCCTGCTCGAAGTCGCCGCTGAGCCCAGGCGTCTGGGTGCAGAGATCGGGTTCCTCTCCATCCTGCACACATGGGGATCTAACCTGCTGCCCCATTACCATATCCACGCAGTCGTTCCCGGCGGCGGACTCGCGGCCGATCACCAGCGCTGGATTCATACCAGCCATCCGATGTTCCTGATGCCGGTTCCCGTTCTGCGCACCGTCTTCCGTAAGAAGTTCCTCGCCGGACTCTGCCACCTCTACCGCAAGGGCCTGCTTAACCTCAGAGGTTCTGCCGCTCCGCTCCGTGATCCTGCATCGTTCGAGTTGCTGATCAACAAGCTCAGCAAGAAGAAATGGTACGTCCACGCCGAGCCGCCCTTCGGCGGACCCGAACATGTGCTGCGCTACCTCGGCCGCTACACCCATCGCATGGCCATCAGCAACCACCGCATCACCGCCTTCGACGGGGAGCGCGTCAGCTTCCTCTGGCGCGATTATGCCCACGGCGGCAAGCAGCGCGTCATGACCCTCGACGCCGTGAACTTCCTCTGCCGCTTTTTCCTGCATGTGCTGCCAAAAGGCTTCGTGCGCATCCGCCGCTATGGCCTGCTCGCCAACCGCTTCCGCAAAGAACTGCTGCCCCTGGCACGCGCACTGCTCGCCCAACACGGACGCGATCCGCTGCCTCTTCCGCCCCTGCCTGATTGCGCTCCGTGGCACTGCCCACGCTGCGGAAAAGCCATGCGCGTCGTTGAGCGCTTCACCCCAGCAGAACTCTGCTTCAGAGGCTTCGATACGTCATGAACTCCGTCGCCAAAACGCTCCCACGGCTTGCTCTCTGCACGTCTCCGTGGCAGTATGCGCACCGCGCTCAGAAAAGCTCCATGGCTACGCTCAATCGCATACCGAAATCGCCCGATTGCAAATCGCGCTGCCGCTGGCTCACCGCCGTCCATCACCAACAACGAAAAAACCGCCCACAGAATCACTCGCCGGAAGTCCGGATGCTATTCAATATCCATAATCCCTGCCAGGATCACCGCGACCGCGGCGCCTGCGGCTTCCTTCTTACCCCCTAATCGAAAACGCCTCGCAACCACGCCTCCGCATTTCCAGACGTTGCCGTGCGCGAGGCGTTTCCGATCTAGGCTAGCGGTCACCGGTCTGCGCCCACCGGAAACTGCACATTTCGACCGCCCGCCTCGATTCGCCCAGTGGGCCCGGTTCTGGGGGTTTGGCCTTAGTGTCGGGGATCGAGACCTGCCCGCGCAATTACGGTGACGGTTGTGCAATGGCGATGTTTGTACCGGGATCCTTTCGATCAGGCGCTCGGCGACACCCTCATCGAACGGGCGCAAGGTTGTGAAAACGTATGTACAGGTGTTCAGCGACT
>DATBCB010000277.1:0-3751 GCA_036270675.1 Acidobacteriaceae bacterium
GGGTTCTGCCGGCTTCTTTCTGCTCGAGGCCGCGGACGTCGCCGCGATGGCGCCTGGCACCAACGCGGGCGCCTCGCATCCGGTGGTCGAGGGCGCCAAGCTCGACGACACCATGAAGCAGAAGCTCGAGAACGACACCGCGGCCCTCCTGCGCTCCTACACCGCGCAGCGCGGCCGCAATCCCCAGGCCGCCGAAGACGCTGTCCGCAACTCCAAGTCCTACACCGATCAGGAAGCAAAGCAGCTCGGTCTTATCGACCTGATCGCGCCCGACCGCGACACACTCCTGCGTGACATCGACGGCCGCACCATCACGCGCATGAACGGTGCAAAGATGGTGCTGCATACCAAGGACGCAACGCTCGATACAGTACAGCCCACGCTGCGCGATCGCGTGCTCGACCGGCTGATGAATCCTGATCTTGCCGTCCTTATGCTGGTCATCGGCGGCCTGCTTATCTATCTGGAGTTCAACGCGCCCGGCACCATCGTCCCCGGAGCACTCGGCACGCTGCTGGTCCTGCTCTCCCTCTTCGCGCTCAATCTCCTGCCCGTCCACTACACCGCCGTCATGCTGCTGCTGGCCGCTGCGGTTCTCATGGTGCTCGAGGTGAAGTTCACCAGCCACGGCGTCCTCGCCCTCGCCGGCATCGTCTGCCTGGTGCTCGGCATGCTCACTCTCGTCGCCGGTCCAGTGCCGGAGATGCGCGTCCACGCGAGCACCGCTGTCGCCGCCGGCGTCGCCTTCGGACTCATCACTGTCTTCCTCGTCCGGCTCGCCGTGCGCGCGCGTCGCAACAAATCCATGATGGGCATCGACGCACTCCTCGGCCAGGTCGCAGTCGTGGTCAAGCCGCTGGAGCCAACCGGCCAGGTGCTGGTACACGGCGAGCTATGGGAGGCCCACTCCCCGACACCCGTTCCACGCGATGGCCGCGTCCGCGTCACCGCCATCAACGGCCTCACCCTCACCGTCGAACCACTGCCCCCCGCCTGAGCCAGCACCAATCTGTCATTCTGAGCGCAGCGAAAGCCTGCCCTGTGCCCTGTCGAAGGGAACCTGCAGTTTCTCCCGTCACCCACATCCCCGACGTGAGCGACCATAGGAAGCGAGCCCCCAACACGCGCCGCAGGCGCATCCGCCCGGACGGCCAGTCCCCGGACGGCAAGTCCGTGGGATACACTTCTTGCGCGAGGAAACGCCCCTCATGAGCATGTTCGTCCTCATCATCATCGTCATCGTTGCTCTGTACTTCCTGGGTTCAATCAAGATCCTGCGCGAGTACGAGCGTGGCGTCATCTTCCGCCTGGGTCACGCGCACGGCGCAAAGGGTCCCGGCGTCATCCTCGTCTTCCGGCCCTTCGACCAGATGGTGCGCGTCACTCTGCGCCAGGAGGTGCTCGAAGTCCCACCGCAGGACATCATCACCCGCGACAACGTCACGCTCAAGGTGAACGCAGTCATCACTTTGCGTGTCGTCGATCCTTCCAGGGCCGTGATCGAGGTATCGAACTACGTCTATCAGACCTCGCAGTTCGCCCAGACGACGCTGCGCTCCGTGCTCGGCGAAGTCGAACTCGACCAGTTGCTCAGCCACCGCGAAGCGCTCAACTCGCGCATTCAGGAGATCCTGGACAAGCACACCGCGCCCTGGGGAGTGAAGGTCGTCAGCACCGAGGTAAAGCAGGTCGATCTGCCCGAGTCCATGTTGCGCGCCATGGCCAAGCAGGCCGAGGCCGAACGCGAAAAGCGCTCCAAGATCATCAACGCCGAAGGCGAGTTCGCCGCCTCCCAGCGCCTGGTCGACGCCGCCGCCCTGCTCGCCACACAGCCCATCACCATGCAACTCCGCTATCTTCAGACCCTTACCGATATAGGTACGGAGAAGAACACCACCATCGTCTTTCCTCTACCCATCGAGCTCATCTCATTGTTCAATAAGACTGTGGCAGGCAGCGTCACGGGACCGGGCATCAATCCGGCACCTCCACCAAAGCCTGACGAACACGCATGAGATCGATTTTCAACGAAGAGGATCAGGAAGAACCCAAGTCGGATGCAGATCTGACTCTGGGCATGGGCTCGCTGCTAAGCATCTTCTTCGGCGTCGTGCTTATCTGCGGCATCTTCTTTGGCTTCGGTTATTCCATGGGCCGCCGCAATGCGCGTTCCACAGTTGCACCCGCCGCAACCGTTCCGCCGCAAACCCTCGCCAACACCTCTCCATTGCCAGAGAACGCACTCAGCGGCGCTCCTCTGAAGCCGGAGGAGCCGGACTCCACTTTGCCGCCCGACTCCACCGGCCTCGCCCCGGACGAAAGCACGCCCACAGCCGCGGCGACTGCGTCCTCTGCCAAACACGCTGCACCGGACCACTCCGCTACGCAGGACTCCACGAAGACAGGCGCACCCTCCCACACGCCATCGTCCGGCCAATCGAAACCTGCGCGCGTCGTTGAACCCGCGACAACAGATACTTCACTCCGCGCCGTCCCCGATACTCACCGAGCGCCGCAACCCGCGAAGCCTCACGCCGGCATCTCGGCGCCGCTCGCGCAGGCCCCCGGCGACGCTCCCATCATCCCCGGCCATCCCATCATGGTGCAGATCGCCGCGGTCAGCCGGCAGGAAGACGCCGAAGTGCTCGCGGGCGCCTTGCGCAAGCGCGGCTTCAATCCCACCGTCCGTCCGGGCAGCGGAGACAAGCTCTTCCACGTACAGGTAGGCCCCTTCACCGATAAGGACCAGGCAGAGACCATCAAGCAGCATCTGCTCGCCGACGGCTACAACGCCATCATGAAGTAGGCGATTCCAGACCCGCCTCGATCGCACTCCGCACCGCTTCCATCAACTCCTCTTTGTCCGCGGAGTCAGCCGGATCGAGCGGCGCGTGAAACGTAACCGTTACCGTTCCACTCCGCACGCTCATACTTCCCTTCGGCAGCATCCGACTCGCGCCCGCAATCGAAACCGGCACCGCCGGAGCGCCCGACTCCATGGCCAGAAAGAACGGCCCTTTCTTGAACGGAAGCAGCGTTCCGTCCTGCGACCGCGTCCCTTCCGGAAACACCACCAGGCAGCTTCCCCGCTGCAGCTCGCGCTGCGCCGCCGCGCTTGACGCCTTTGCGGCCTCCACACTGCCACCCCGCAGCACCGGGATAAACCCGGCCAGCCGCATCGCATAGCCCAGCAGCGGAATCTTCATCAGCGAAGCCTTCAGATAAATCACCACGCGCCCCGGCAGCAGCGGGATGAGTGCGGGCGGATCCAGGTTTGAGGAGTGGTTGGCCATCACAATCGATGCCCCGCGCGGCAGCCGATCCATACCTTTGACGACCACCCGCGCACCACCCAGCGGCAAACCCGCGCGCGTGATCCAGAAGCCGGTACGAAGCAGCAGCCTGGTATCGCGGGTGATCAGCGTCCATGGAAAAACAAAGAGCGCCGCCGGCACCGCAAGCACGGTCCAGACTAGGACGAGGATCAGGCTACGCACGCGCTACGCCTTCGCAAAAGGCACCGCAGCCTTCGCCGAAGGCGAAATCGCATCCCGACCTGCGAGGCGCGCGGGCAGCTTCTCGTAGATACCATCAAATCCGCCGTTGGAAAGAATCGCAACCACATCCCCTGGCTGCGCCCCCATGGCAATATGATTGACGATCGCCTCCACGTTCGCGGCCAACATGGCGTCGCGTCCCTGAGCCACGAGCGCGAACACCACTGCCTCCGGATGCAGGCGCTCGCCCTCGG
>DATBCB010000278.1:0-3400 GCA_036270675.1 Acidobacteriaceae bacterium
GGCCCCATCACGCCCGAGCAGCGCAAGCAGATCATCGCCAGCTCGCCGGTCGCCGGCGTCTACGAAAAAGCGGTTGACCGCGACTCCGCCTACGAGCGGCTCACCGGCAAGGGCGCAGCAAACGCCCAGCGCGGGCCAGATGCAGCAGCGCGAGCAAGTGCAGACGCAGGCACAGACCACGCTCCAGCAACAAAGCGCAGGCGGCGGTGTAGGCGGCATGCTGAATGAAGCCATGGGAGCATTATTCGGCAGCGGCAACTCCCGCCGCATGTCCCCCGGCCAAGCCATGGTCAACAGCGCCGCCCGCGCCATCGGCTCGCAAGTGGGACGTCAACTAATCCGGGGAGCATTAGGTTCGCTGCTGGGTGGCAGTCGTCGTTGAATACCGAACTGTAGCTACAAGGCGATCTAGAATGCCGATCAGAATTACGAAGGTGTCAAAGGGACTCTATATCGCATCAGCTACGCCGCCCGATGTGGACGAAGAGTGGTCGACCATGATCCCCCTCGACCGGCATGCTCTTATCGAAAACCTACTCTCGCGAGGAGCCCACCAGACCGATGTAGGAGACGCGTTCTACGAAGCGGATCCAGAGTGGCTAGGCAGCAAATAAACCCGCGAGTTTCTGTACTCTGCAGCCAGGCTGGCCCGAACTTGCTTCAATGGCACGGCCCTCTCCGGATTCGCCCGAAGTGCATCATAGGCGGCGGCCACCTCCGAGCGCAGCCATTCTTCCATCACCGAGGCACCAGCACGGCATGTTCCGGAATCTCCTCATCCGTGTGCGCCTTCAGCCCGCCATACCGCCGCTCGCGCTGCTGATACTCCGCAATCGCCTCCAGCAAATGCACGCCGCGAAAGTCCGGCCAGAATCGCTCGGTCACATAAATCTCCGAGTAGGCAATCTGCCACAGCAAGAAATTCGAAATCCGCATCTCGCCCGATGTGCGGATCACCAGGTCCGGGTCCGGCATGTGCGCCGTATACAGATGCCGGTGCAGGTCATTCTCCGTGATCCCCTCTGCGTTCCGACCTTCTGCCGCACGCTCGCGCGACAGCGCTGCAAACGCATCGATAATCTCCGACCGCGCCCCATAATTCAGCGCCAGCGTCAAAACCGTGCCCGTGTTCCGCGCCGTTGCCTCGGCAGCCTGCTGCATCTGCTCCTGCACCTCGGCCGGCAGCTCATGCGTGCGGCCGATGTAGGCAATGCGCACGTTGTTGTCATTCATCCGCTGCACATTATTGATCAGGTAGGAGCGCAGCAGCCGCATCAGGAAATTCACTTCCGTCTTCGGGCGCTTCAGGTTGTTCTCAAGCGAGAAAGCGTAGAGCGTCAGCCACGGCAGATCGATGCGCGACGACGTCTCGACAACATATTGCACCGCCTCGGCGCCCTGCTGGTGGCCCAGAAAGCGCTTCAGGCTGCGGCGTCCGGCCCAGCGGCCGTTGCCGTCCATAATGATCGCGATGTGTGCTGGCATTCGCTCGGGATTGAGCGACCGGTAGATAGCCTGCTCCTCCGGCGAGAGCTCATGGGCCCGGCTGGCTGACTTCATTTGAGAACGCCCTTCCCTCTCAGCCTCGACCGTAGCACACGGCGGAGCGCCTCGCAATGCGCGCGGCCGCCTGGAGAAAACGGCCGTGCGCACTGCGGTGCTGCATTACAGCAAGGTGAAGGACAGCCGCTTTTTTTTACGCGACCGCGGTGCGTCGGCGGCCCATCGCCATATCGCGCACCTGGTTCAGGAACATCGAGCGCTGCAGCGCATCCAGTTTGGAGATCAACGGTGCGATCTCCGACAGGAACGGGTCGCTGAGCACGGAAAACGTCTCGTCATGCTGGCGGTTGCGGGCATCATGCAACAGGTTGCACATGTCCACTTCGAGCGCCGTCGCCAGCCGCTCGAGCGAGGACAAGGTCGGCATCGCCTTGCCATTCTCGATCTTCGAGATGTAAGTGCGCGGCACCTGCATCCGGCCGGCCAGCTGCCGCTGCGAAAGGTTGCGGCCGCGCCGGGCATCGCGCACCGCGCGCGCCACCTGCAAACCACCCTCTTCCGCTTCCGGTTCACGGGAAGCAGAGGTCGCGGCCGGCATGACCGGTTCAGGTTCTTCCATCTCCAGGGATTTGCGGCACCGCCTGCATAATGCGTTCATCGTGCGGAATTGCACGAGACTGCAGTGGCTGCAACGTAGTACCTCGCGCGCCTCGACGCTTGCTAAGGTAGTTGCCATAAGTTGTACGGAGGCCAGAGCGGGCTTCCACGATGCAGGGACGAATCCTTGCAGCGCATAGCTACAGTGCAGCAGCGTCGATTTTGATGTCAAGTGAAAATCCAGTGGAAAGCGCCTGAATCGTCGAAAAAGACATAAAGAAACCCAAAGAAACCGGAACCAAACCCGATCATCCCAAAAAATGCGCGAGCGCAATTAACCAATGACCAATCAGATACCCGCCCCTCCCCCCTCCCGCGATGCCGCTTGGGCTCTGCTCACCGAGTTCACCCAGAGCCCCAGCCTGCTCAAACACGCACTCGCCGTCGAAAGCTGCGTCCGCGCCTACGGCGAGCAGGAGGCCCGCCGCCTCGGCCTGGTCGGCGAGGATGCCGCGCGCTTTGTCGAGCTCTACAGCTCCACCGGCCTGTTGCACGATTTCGATTACGAACGCCACCCCTCGCCCCAGGAGCATCCCTACATCGGCGTCCGCGTGCTCGAAGAGCGCGGCTGGCCCATGGAGATCCGCCACGCCATCCTCGGTCACGCCGAGTACACCGGCACACCGCGCATCTCCCACCTGGACAAAACACTCTTCGCCTGCGACGAGTTAGCCGGCTTCCTCACCGCATGCGCGCTCATCAAGCCCAGCAAATCCATTCACGATGTCGAAGTTGCCGGCGTAAGAAAGAAGCTCAAGGACAAAGCCTTCGCCCGCGGCGTCAATCGCGACGATGTCATCAACGGCGCAACCGAATTGGAAATCGATCTCGACCAGCACATCACCTTCTGCCTCGCCGCAATGCAACGCCACGCAGGAGCCTTAGGCCTGGCGGGGT
Source organism: Acidobacteriaceae bacterium (assembly GCA_036270675.1). Classification (GTDB taxonomy): domain Bacteria; phylum Acidobacteriota; class Terriglobia; order Terriglobales; family Acidobacteriaceae; genus KBS-83. The sequence continues at coordinate 3,058 of DATBCB010000278.1, forward strand.
GAAGGAAGGCGCAAGAACGCGACGCTCTGAGCCACAGCATCTGCGCGTCTTATCCCCACAAGAAGATAGGATTATCCTGGGCCCCCTGACTCCGTTCAGCAGCAGGCACCCTGATGCTCCGCAGTTTCCTCCGCATCGCCCTGGTGACGGCAATCGCCGCTCTCGGCCTGCTTTGTGTCTCCGCAAGCGCCCAGCAGGGAGCAATCCGAACCCAGGTGCTCGGACGCATCGACAGCCAGCGTGCCACTGAAGGCGGATCCTTTTTCGTGAAGACCACCTCGGCATGGCAGCAGGGGCGGTGCGGAATCCCGAGCGGCGCCCTCCTCGAAGGCCGCATCGCCAA
>DATBCB010000279.1:0-3493 GCA_036270675.1 Acidobacteriaceae bacterium
TGCTGCCAATAGCCATCGGGAGCTTCGACTGGGCGAGACCCAGAACAACAGAGCTATACATGCGACATCGACGGCAGTCCACAGAAGAACGAATGGCCAACTCAGGGGCATATGCCAGGTGAGCCGTTGACCCCAATAGCGGCTCGGCTGGCCGAGGATCGTGACCATCGCCACTGTCTCTCCTAACTTGCTCGTGAACGACGGGACGAGATAGCGAACGAGAAACACGGGTGCGACGCCCTTGGGCTGGAATGCGATGTTGCGCGCGCCGCGGTTCAACTGACTGAGTACGACGCCGAACTGGATACCGGCGCAGACGACAAGAAGCGCAGCTTGTATGACGGCGTCTCTGGATCTGTTCAGAAATGCGCGGACCAGAAAAAATGGTGTGAGGCATGCGGTTACCGGACCAGTGAGTGCCCCGAGAACAAGAATGCCGTTACGTTGCAGGCGTAGGCGATTCTCTTGCGAAATAAGGATGACCGAAGCGGCGATAGCGAAATAGAACTGGCTGTTGATCGTATTCAGCCATGCTTCCAAGTTGCTGGCCAGCAACAGGACGGCAAGCGCGAGCCCTTTGCTCCACGGGGTTTCGAATGCTTCGCATTCCACGATGAGATAGGCGGTCAGAAGCTGGGCAACGAAACCACACCAGGTCAGAACGAGGGCAGCTTGCGACAGCGGGAAGAGGTGCGCGGCGAGGATGCTGCACAGGTTTGGCCAAACTGAATAGTAGCCGAGATGAGGCGCCATCAGCGCATGGACGGATGGATGGAGCCATGCGTAGCGCAGATAGACAGATCCTTCTTCTGCGAAGATACGCCCGTGCATCATCAGCGCAGGCGAGCGCAGCGCGACAAACAGCGCATAGATGGTCAACAGAAATGCTTTCTGCTTTCTGAGCGTCATGTCCAGTGCAGAGTACATGATCGATTGTGAGAGTCCGCGAAGTGCGGGACGGCATTCGAAGCCGCACACCTCTATGGGTTGAACGTGACCTCACTGAACCAATTTCTCTCCGCCAGGAGGAAGTCCTATTGCAAACCCATAGGAGATGTGCCACCATTCCTATGGGCAGCACATAGGAGATATGCGTGGGTGACCGGACCGATGTGTGGCAGGGGACTCTGGCGCTGATGGTGCTGAAGACGATCGAGGCTATGGGGCCAATCCATGGCTACGGCATTGCGCGGCGCATCGAGCAGACCAGTGGCGACGCGCTCTCGCTGAACTACGGCACGCTCTATCCGGCGCTGCTGAAGCTGGAGCATGAGGGTGCGATTGCGTCGGAGTGGGGCGCTTCAGAGAACAACCGCAAGGCGAAGTTCTACAAGCTGACACGCGCCGGCCGGAAGCGGCTGGAGCAGGAAGCGCGCGACTGGGAGCAGGCGACGGCGATTGTGGCGCGCTTCTTCAGGCCCGCGGAGGACGCCCTATGAGACAGCTCCGCGCATGGTGGCAGCGGATGCGTGGGCTGGGCCGCGATTCTTTCCGCGAGCAGGAGATGCTGGATGAGATCGAGAGCCATATCCAGATGCAGGCGGAGGAGAACCAGCGCGCGGGCATGAGTGCCGAGGAGGCGCGGCGGCGGGCGATCCTGAAGCTGGGCGGCGCAGAGCGGACGCGGCAGGCGTATCGCGAGCGGGATACGCTGCCGTTGATTGAGAACCTGCTGCAGGATTTGCGCTTCGCCTTTCGGCAACTGGCGAAGAATCCGGGCTTCGCGGTGACGGCGATCGTGATCCTGACGCTGGGAATTGCGGCGAGTGCGGCGCTGTTCGCGTTTGTGGATGCGGCGCTCTTGAAGCCGCTGCCCTACTGGCAGCCGAACCGGCTGATGGCGGTGTATGAGAGTGGCGAGTCGTATCCGCGCTCGAACCTCTCCTATCCGGATTATCTGGACTGGAAGCGGATGAACAAGGTCTTCCAGGCCCTGGCGGGCTATCAGGGCAATGGCTTTCTGCTGAAGACGGCGAGCGGAACCGAGCCGGTGCGCTCGATACGGGTGTCGGATGACTTCTTTCGCACGCTGGGCGTCGCGCCGATTCTGGGCCGGGATTTTTACGCGGGGGAAGATCTGCCGAGCGGTCCGCGCACCACGATGCTGAGTTACGCGACCTGGCAGCACCGGTTCGGTGGGCGCAGCAATGTGATCGGGCAGGCGGTGTCGCTCGGAGGCGTGCCCTACACCATCGTGGGCGTACTGCCGAAGGGCTTCAACTTTGCTCCGCGGGGCGATGCCGAGTTCTGGACGCCGTTTCATCCCGAGAGTGAGTGTGACCTGCGGCGTAGCTGCCATGGCATGTACGGTGTTGGGAGATTGAAGGACGGCGTGACGGTGGCGCAGGCGCAGGAGGCGATGCAGGCGATTGCGAAGCAGTTGGAGCGCGTGTATCCGGGCTCGAATCATGGACAAGGCGCGGCCATCGTCCCGCTGAGCGAAGCGATTGTGGGGACGGTGCGGCCGATCCTGCTGGTGCTGCTTGCCGGGGCCGGGTTGCTGCTGCTGATAGCGTGCGTGAATGTGTCGAGCCTGCTGCTGGTGCGGGCGGAGAGCCGGCGGCGCGAGATGGCTGTGCGCGGGGCGCTGGGTGCGTCGCCGCTGCGGCTGGTGCGGCAGTTTGTGACCGAGGGGATCGCCCTGGTTGCCATTGGCAGTTTGCTGGGCCTGGGCGCTGCGCTGCTGGTGATGCAAGGCCTGATGTACCTGGTTCCGAAAGCGATGCGGGATGGCATGCCCTTCCTGAACGACATGGGGCTGAGCCTGCACCTGGTGGTGTTTACCGCGGCGATCGCACTGCTGGCGACAGTGCTGTTTGCCGTGACGCCGCTGGTGCGGCTGCCGACGCGCGAGCTGCACGAGGGATTGAGCGAAGGTGGTCGCGGTGCTGCGGGCACATTGTGGCGACGGCTGGGATCGAACCTGGTGATCGCTGAGCTGGCCATTGCGATGGTGCTGCTGGCGGGTGCGGGTTTGCTCGGCAAGAGCCTGTATCGGCTGCTGCATGTGGAGATCGGCTTTCAGCCGAATCATCTGGCGACGCTGACGGTCTCCGGATCGGACACCGTGTATGGCAAGGAAGCGGATCAGGAGCGGCTGGCCCGCGAACTGGTGGAGCGGCTGAACACTGTGTCCGGCGTCGATTCGGCGGCGCTGACGTCCACGCTGCCGGTGAGCTTCAACGGGAATACGGACTGGATCCGCTATCCGGGACGGCCGTTTCATGGCGAGCATAGAGAGGCGCTGGAGCGCGATGTGACACCGGGCTATTTCAAGACACTCGATGCGAAGCTGCTGAGTGGCCGCGCCTTTACTCCCGATGACGACGCGAACCATCCGAAGGTAGCCATTATTAACAAGGTGATGGCGCAGCGCGATTTTCCGGGCGTGGACCCGGTCGGAAAGCAGGTGGGGAACCTTGCTCTGGATGCGAAGTCGATCAAGACCATCGTCGGCGTGACGGATGGCTTCCGCGAAGGGCCGCTGGATGAA
>DATBCB010000280.1:0-5818 GCA_036270675.1 Acidobacteriaceae bacterium
AAAAAGACGTAGGCCCAGCAGCCACCTTACGGAGTTCGCGCGCAAGCGGCAGATAGAGAAGCAGTGTGATGGATCCGTAGCAGAGCCGCGCCAGTGCCAATCCATAGGTGCCGAGACGGGGCAACATCCAAACCATGAACAGCAACATGGCCGCGCCGGCGGTGAGATTGATCCAGGTAAGAATGCGTACGCGGCCGAATGCCAGCAGCGCATACGTGCCGGTGACATTCAAGCCCAGGAGAGCGGAGCTCCAGACGATGATAGGAAAAATCGAGGCTGAGCTTTGCGCGATCTCAGCCCCTGCCCATGATCGCAGGATGCTTTGACCGAAGAGCATCAGCGCCGCCGTCGCAAGGGCCACGAGGAGCAGATTGCATGCGAGGGCGATGAGCACTGCTTTGCGAGTGCCCGATGGGTCTTGTGAAGCGCTGCGGTCGGCAAGGTGTGGGAATAAAAAGTGCAGACCTGAGGCAGCGAAGCCATAGATGGGCTGCGCCAGTTGTGTGCAGAGCGCATAGGAGGCGACCGCTACAGCACCCAAAGAGACGCCGAGGAAGAGCCGGTCTGCCTGACTGAAGACGACGGCGGAGACAGCTTGCAGCCAACTGAAGGCTCCGAAGCCCAGCAGCGCCTTCATAGCTCCGCTGTGCCATGCGGGCGCGAGAGAGGTCACCTGGAGAAGCTGTCGTAGATGAGAGAACTGCAGGCAGGTTCCCCACAGAGAGATAACGGCTCCAGCTGCGACGATGCTGGCGACGCTGTGGAGGAGATATGTAAGGGCAACGGCTGCTGCCAGAGAAAGGAGCCGGGCGAGTATACTGACGCGAACCGCCGCGCCGTAGCGCTGAAAGGCGCGCTGCGTGCTGATGCAAACACTCTCCATGGTGCGCAACCATAGAAGGAGGCTTGCGATGCGCAATGACCAGAGGCAGTCCAGTTGCAGAGCACCGCCTGCCCGAACCAAATGCCGCGCCGCCAGCGGCGCCAACATCCACGCAAGGACCGCGAGAACCGTGCCCAGAACGAGGTTGATGCCGATCATCGAGCGCACGGTACGCAGAAGATCATCGTGGCGGCCGAGACCTCGCTGGCTGGCGACATGCTGGATGTTGGCGTCTCCAAAACCGGAGGCGACGATGCTGCCGGTGCTCACAGCGGCGCTGACAACTGCCCAGATACCGTAGTGCGCCGCACCCATGTTGCGGAGAATGACGGGCGCGACCAGCAACATGCCAATGGGATACGCGGCGTAGTCCAGCACTCCATAGGCAGCATTTGACAAATGGGTCTTCATGACGCTGCTCCCCTCTGCCCCCGTGAACCTTTCAGGGCAGTGGAGACGGTGCCGTAGATCTGCTGCGCGAGTACCTTGCGCGGATCGCCGGCGCCGATTTGCAACCAACGGTGCCACGCGAGCAGCAGAGCGGCCGCGACGCTCGTGAAACCAATCGTGAGCAGCAAAGTAAGCAGAAGCCGCGGAGGAAATGACTTTTTCTCGGGTATGCCGGGGGTATCGATCACACTGACAACCGGCACATCTTTGGCCTCCTGGATACGCGCCAACTCATACTGCTGTGTCAGCAGCTCGAAAACCGTCTCCTGTACCTTTACCTGCCGGTAGAGATCCGCATAAGGAACGGCGAGTCGAGGAAGCTGACGCAGGGCGGGATAGAGATCGCTATTACTGGCTGTGCTGCTCTGGTCGTTCCCTGCCGTCGTATCACCGACAGGAAGAGGCGCAGAGGAGCCGCTCATCGTCGATAGCTGATGTTGCAGCACGCCGATGCGCGCCTGCGTGGCACGCACACGGACGTTGCCGTCACCATAGATCTGACGAAGTGAGTTGAGATTCGCCTGCTCCAGAACCATCTGTGCCTGGACTCTGGAGGCGGCATCGACCATCGCACGGGTCTGCTCCTTTATGTCGACCGTGCTATGGGTGCTCGAGAACTCACTCATCTGCAGCTGTGCGACCTCCAGGTCAGCCTTCACTTTCTGTAGCCGCTTCTCGATAAACACCCGTTCCTGATGGGCAGACGAGGTGCTGGTTCGGGTCGTCAGAAGATTGAGCTCGTCGAGATACCCTTGTGCGAGATCGCGCGCGCGGCGGGGATCTGTGTCCTCAACGACGATGGTGATAACGCCGCTCTTCTTGTCATCGGTAATGGTGGTGTGGCGCGCCAGGTACTTCGCGGTGTCCACGCGGTAGCGCTTGTGATACGCGCTCTGCAGATGGAAGCGATCCATCAAATGATCCGCTACTGTGCCGCTGTGCAGCAGATCAACGAAGAGCGCAGTGGTGTTGTTGCCGCCCAGTAGGCTCCCGGCCAGGCCGCCGATGCCGCTCATTCCGCCAAGAGCACGTCCTGCCAGCGCGGCAAGCATGGCGGTGGGCATGCTGGAGTTGCTTGGTGGCATAATCCGGGCGGACGACTTGTAACTCTTCGGCAGAGTGAAGGCGATCAGAAGACTTAGCAGCAGCGAGACAGCAGCGACGCGAAACAAGAGACGCCGACGCTCCCACAAGGTCGTGGCATTTGCCACCCAGTCCGGTGCAGCGGCGAGATCGGACGCAGTCGAAACGGCCGCTACGGACGCTATCTGTCCCGGAGCCTCTTCGATCCGTTCATCGAGAAGCACCGAGCTGTCGCGATGACGTTCCTCTGCGGATGTAGAGCCCGTTGAAAAGCCATTAGGAGTGTTCATATGACACCAGCCACGCCAGCAGTAAACGCCGCGGACGAGGCGATCTGTGCGACGATGAGCAGATTCTTCCAGAAGAGCGACGCGCCGATGATCTTCTGCGGTACGACCAAAACGTCACCCGGATCGAGACGCGTTGACAACACATCATCTGCGAACCATAAGCTCGGCTCGCGACCGACGACAGAGCCGTTGGCGCGAATGATGAATATGTCCTTCTTGCTCGCGATCTGGGTCGTTCCGCCCGCGCGATGCAAGTACCAACCCGCATTCTTGCCCGGCACAAACGTAATGGCGGTCGCGTTGTATACCTGGCCGGTGACGAGCACGAAGCCAGGACGCTTGGGGATGCGAAGTATGTCGCCTGCGCGCACTTCGATGTCGGCAGGCGTGTTCTCCCAACTGCTGATGTCGGCGCTGATGTGGATGACAAGACGTCCGCTAGCCGGCGCACTGCGCAGACGCGAGACAACCTCGTTCGACTGCTGGGCAATCAGCTGCAGGTTGGCAGTCGGGTCACTGCTGCCGAGATTCGGGCTTAGGCGCGCGGAGGCCGAGCTGGTTTCGATCTCGCGGATAAGCTGTTCACGGCTCCTCTCCTCAAGTCTGCGAACCTCCTCGCGGATAAGTACCGCACCTGCGGGATAGCTGGTATCGCGGAATCCTCCGGCACGCCGCAGGATAGAACTGAGCCGTTCACCTTGCTCGAAGCCATACGACCCGGGATGCGCTATCTCGCCCTCAATCTTGATCGAAGCGCCAATATCGTTCCATCCGGTGAGCTGATGTACGGTCAGCACGTCGCCCGCCTTGAGTGGAACATCGTCATTGGAATCGTTATGGCCCACCAAATCGCCGATACGAATCGATTTCCGATCGACAACGACCTTTGTTCCTGCCACGACCTCGTAGCTGGTGAGATCGGCATCCGTAAGCAGTGCATCGCGTTTGAAGCCGCCTGCCATCCGAACGAGCTGAGCTGCGGTCATACCGTGCGAGAGTGCGTACTTGCCGGGCCGCAGCACTTCGCCGCCGATGGTCACTCTGGGTGCGTCGGCTTCATATCGGCCAAGGATGCGGACAGTATCGAAAGGCTCCAGCCTGTAGTTGCTGTTGCCTATCAGCACGTCCGGCACGTTGAAGTCGATGGTCTCGGGGTGCAGATCAGGTGGGACGAGGCGGACGATTTCACCGCGATCCGACGGTTCGGGAAGCAGATCCTGATAGCTGTGCAGTACGTCGCTCAGTTGCATACCATCGCGGTACGACATCCGTCCCGGCCGCGCGACGTGACCTTCCATGTAAACGACACGCTGGCTGTAAGGAAGAATTGCTGAAACATGGACACGATCCCCGTCGCGAACGGAGAAAGCTGCGATGCCCGCACTCGCAGATTCAGAATTGCTCCCGGCTGGAAGGTTCAGGCTCACAGTCTCCCGCTGATGATTCGCATCGATGCGATCGATCACGATGTGACCGAGTTCCGCAGACACCGTGGGGCCGCCCGCATCGCCGAGCACGTCGGCCAGTGTGGTTTCACTTTTCAGCTCGTAGATCGCGGGCCTCTTCACCGCACCGTAGACGTAGATTTGACGGCCGGCAGGAGGCACCGCCAATGTGTCGCCTGACTGCAGGCGATCCTCGTTTTGAACGCCGTGCAGAAGGAAGTCGTAGAGATCGATCTCTCCAACCAATCGTGCGCCACGGTAGTGACGAAGCACGCGCAAAGAACCAACGCTGGTGGGACCGCCGGCGGCGAAGAGCGCATTCAGTGGCGTGGAAAGCGAACTTATGTCGAAGGCGCCAGGGCGCTGCACGTCGCCAACAACGTAAACGCGAATACTGCGCAGACGAGCCACTGTTACTGCAACCTGCACATCGCGATATTGCTTTTTCAGCGCCACGATGATGATGTCCTGGGTGCGTTCGAGTGTGAGACCGGCCACTTGTACCGGCCCCGCATCAGGCAGAACGACTTTGCCATCGCGATCAATCGTGCGCGTGAGGCTCTGTGAGAGGCCGCCCCAAAGACTGATTGTCAGACTATCGCCGGGCCCGACTACATAGTCGGGGCCTGGCGGAATGTCGAGCGGCAGGCCGCGTCCGTTAGGTGCGATCTGATTCGTCGGGTAGGCATCCCGGTGAAGAAATACATCCGAACCGAAGCGCTTCAGTTTTCCTTCCGGCTCCGGCAACTGCGTATACAGATCGCGGAGCGCAAGCGTGTTGTAGGGTGCAGGCCTGCGGAGTACTTGCGGCTCTTTCGGCGTGTTGTTACGCCGAGCGCCGTCGCGGGGACTGGTTGTGGAGGGTGGAACAACATTTTGTGTATCACCGGCTCCGATGCTGGTCGTATCTGAAAGCTCGTTACCATTTTGCATTTGCAAAGCGCTGAGCGGGAAGTTCGCGCCCGGCGTCTGCTGTCCCGGTAGTTGTGTGGATTGCGATGACGTGAATAAATCGTCGACGTTCTCGCTCGCGGCATAGCTATCGAGGCCCGCATCGCTCACATAACCACGCGCACGCAGGAAGATGGTGATGTTGGCACGCAGCTCTGGGCTCGATGCAATCTTGCTGTACAACATCTGGTCGGTGATCGAATCCGCTTGAAGGGGCGTGCCCTGTTGTTGTGCCAGATCAGCCATCAAGGATTTCAATTCGACCAATGCATCAGGCTGGTCCTGCAGAATGGCGAATATCTGGTCTGCCGAGAGTGGTTTGGCCGCACCGCTGCCAAGGCCTGCCGCGGAACTTTGGGTTGGGTTCGCGTTCGAGGCGGGCGCACCGCTGCCAAGGCCTGTCGCGGACCTTTGGGTTGGGTTCGCGTTCGAGTCGGACAGTGCCGGGCTTGCATCAGTGTTCGTTGTTGTATCCAGCGAGGGACTCTGCTCCTCCGGCTGGTCTTCCCCGGAGGAAAACAGCGGCGGCAGCGTAGTTGTGGAACCCGCGCCGCCGGGTGGGGGCTGTTGCGCCAGGGCGTATTGCGGGCAAAGTGCGCCGGTGAACCAGGCGAGGATCAGCACGGTGAGAACCCAAGGAACTCGATGCGCGCGGATTATTGTTTTTGATGCCGTCATCGTGCGGCCTCGGTGAGGTGCTGCTGCCAGCGAAGCGA
>DATBCB010000281.1:0-3798 GCA_036270675.1 Acidobacteriaceae bacterium
GCAGGCGCAGCGTGGGCTCGATCGGCAGCAGCTTCGCGGCCAGCAGTGGGATGGTCCACTCCACACCAAAGCCAGCCGCCACGCCGACCAGTCCACCTGCCAGCCCCAGAAGCAGCGTCTGCAGCAGATAGATACGCAGGATGTCCGACGAGCGAGCCCCGATGGACTTCATCGTCGCCAGAATGTCCATCCGCTGTTCCAGGTGCGCACGCATCGACATCGCCACACCGATCGCACCGAGCACCATGGCGACGAGGCAGATCAGACTCAGCATGCTGCTGGCGCGATCCAGTCCCTGGGTAAGCGCGGGGTTGGCCTCGCGGAAGTCGGTCACCTGTGCCTCGGGCAGAACCTTCTCCACCTGCGCGTGGAGACCCTTGATATTGGTCGTGCCTGGTTGGAAACGCATCAGGAAGCGCTCTCCCGCGCGGCTGCCCGGCTGCAGCAGACCGCTCTCCGCCAGACCCTCTCGTGTGATGAGTACGCGCGGCCCGATCCCCATGCTGGAGTTCATGCGGTCCGGCTCGCGTTCGATCACACCCACGATGCGAAAGCTGCTGTTGCCTACTTTCAGCGAGTCGCCAATCTGCGCATGCAGCCGGATGAGCAGGTCCTCGCCCACGAGTACCGTCTGCGGACTCAATTCCTGTCGCAGTGTACCCGCCGGACGCAGCTTGTACGCGCCGTAGAAGGGATACTGTGATGGATCGACCGCCTTCAGCGAAACCAGCAGAGGAATCGGATCGGACGGCGTGGAAGCCATCGACACCATCTCGGTCACCTGCGTACGCTCCACTCCGTGCAGCGCATCCAGCCCGGCGATTTCTCTCGCAGTGGGTTGGCGGAACATGCGGGCAGAGACATCCGCCGCCATGATGGTGCGCGCCTGCCCCAGCAAGCTCCTCTGAAAGGATTCGGTGAAGCCGCGCACGCCTGTCAATGCCGCAACTCCTATCGCCACCGATACGATTACGAATAGGAACTTAGCCGGCGCTGCCTGGAATTCGCGCCACGCAATGCGCAAAGCAGCACTCCAACTGAGGCCACGCCGGGTGACATTGCTCACGGAGGCATTCACAGGCGCGCCTCCGCTGCAGCCACGGGCTCCAGCGCCAGTGTGTCTTCGATGACAAGGCCATCGCGCAACACAATGCGCCGCTCTGCCCGCGCAGAGATCAGCGGATCGTGCGTCACCATCACCAAGGTGGTACGGCTCTCGCGATGGCGGCGCAGTAAGAGATCCAGCACATGCTCGCCATTGTGCGAATCGAGATTGCCGGTCGGTTCGTCAGCCAGCACGATGGGCGGCTCCAGCATGAAGGCGCGCGCCAGCGCCACCCGCTGCTGCTCTCCGCCGGAAAGCTGCACCGGATAGTGATCCAGACGATCGGCCAGCCCAACGCTCTCCAGCAACTCCGTTGCCCGCGCGCGTCCATCGCCCGAACGATGAGAAGGTCCATTCAGCTCAAATGGCAGCAGCACATTCTCAAGTGCCGTGAGCATAGGGATGAGCTGGTACGACTGAAAGACAAATCCGAGCTTCCTTCCGCGAATCTCCGCCAGCTCATCTTCGTTCAGCCGCGAAATCGGCGTTCCATCCAGAATCACTTCGCCCTCGGTCGGCGCATCGAGGCCTGCCAGCAGGCCCAGCAGCGTGCTCTTACCGCTGCCCGAGGGGCCCATGATCGCGGCAAATTGACCCTCCGGAATGGTCAGGTCGATGCCACGCAGAATCTCCACCATGTTTGTGCCGTTGTGAATCGATTTCTTCAAGCCCCGCACTTCGATCATGCTGCCCCTTTATGCCTCGTGTCTCCATCCGGCCGGCTGTCTGCTGCTAGATTGAACGTGTGATGCACCCTCGCGGTTCCCGCCCGCTGCTTTCGCTCATTGCCGCACTCGCGCTCGCGGCCGGTGGATGCAACAGCAAGAACCCACCGCCGGAACCTGCGACTCAATCCTCTGCTGCCGCTCCCGCCGTGCAACCAGTAGCCCCGCCCCAGGACAACCGCCCGGTCATCGTCGCCTTCGGGGACAGCCTGACTGCAGGCTACGGCACGGATGCCGGCAACAGCTATCCCGATTATCTCGAACGCGATCTCAACGCCAAAGGCTTGCATTACCACGTCGTGAACGCCGGTATCAGCGGCAATACGACAAAGGACGGTGTCGAACGCCTGGACGATGTACTCGCGTTGAAGCCGGCTGTTGTCATCGTCGCCTTCGGCGGCAACGACGGTCTCCGCGGGCTTCCCATCGAGAGCACCCGGAAGAATCTCGACCAGATCGTCTCCACTTTGCAGCGCGCCGGGATCAAGATCGTGCTCGGCGGCATCACCCTTCCGCCGAACTACGGCGCGGACTACATCCGCCAGTTCAACGGGATCTATGCATCGCTCTCCAGGCAATATCACGTGCCATTGCTCCCCTTCCTGCTTCAGGACGTGTACGGCACCGCAGGAAGCATGCAGGCCGACGGCATCCACGCCACGGCACAAGGCAATCAGCAGGTAGCACGTAACTTGCTGCCGATGATCATTCCTCTGCTGCATAAGTAATAGACTTCAGCCAATGACAACCGTTGGCTGAAACAATGTGCCCGCGACACGTTGCGCAATACCGATGAGTTCATGGCGATTCGCGAATACCTTGACGTGCGGTGCAGCGGAAAAGTCTGCGAGGTTGCACATCGCGCCGTTGCGCATGCGGCCGGCTGTTTGGGCATCTGCTGTTGTCGACGGAAGCTCCGGCAGCAGCGTGCGTGGATGTGGCAGATGCCGCTCTAGCTCGCCTGATTGCATCAGGGCCGCCGTCTCCTCCAGCGACAATGCCGCCTCCACGCAAAAGGGTCCTGCCGCCACACGCCGCAGCGATGCCAGATGTGCCCCACAACCCAGCCGCTGGCCCAGATCGTGAGCCAGTGAGCGAATGTATCCGCCGGCAGAGACGGTGGCGCGAAAATCAGCCGTATCGTGATCGACAGAGGTAATCGCAAACTCGTGAACGACGATGCGCACTGGCGCAAGCTCCACGTATTCTCCGGCCCGTGCCCGCGAATAGGCCCTGCGCCCGCCAATCTTCTTCGCGCTATATGCAGGAGGCGTCTGCAGCAACTCGCCGTTGAAGCGCATCGCCTGCTCCTTCAGTTCCTTTGCATCGAGGCACACCGGAATTGGAGAGCCAACTGGCTCGCCCTCGGCGTCGTAGGTGGTTGTGGCTTGGCCAAAACGGATGGTACCCGTGTACGCCTTGTCCATCCTGCCGAAGAACTGCGCCAGCCGGGTATAGCGGCCCAGCAGCAAGGGCAACACACCTGTAGCCATCGGGTCCAGCGTGCCCAGATGCCCAATCGAGCGCTCATTCACAATGCGTCGTGTGCGCGCCACCACATCGTGGGAAGTCATGCCCGCCGGCTTGTCGAGAATCAGCAGGCCGTTCACTTCCCCACTATAATGGCCAGCACTAGAATCCGTTTCGTCCGTGATCGCGCACCAGAGAGAGAAACTCCGCGCGTGTCTTGTCTTCCAGAAACACACCCGACATCGCGGAGGTAACAGTCGACGAATTCTGTTTCTCCACCCCGCGCATCATCATGCACAAGTGCCGCGCCTCGCAGACCACCCCAACGCCCTGCGGAGCGATCGCCTCCTGTATAGCGTCGGCAATCTCCCGCGTCATGCGCTCCTGCACCTGCAGCCGCCGCGCGAACACATCCACCAGGCGCGGCAACTTGCTGAGGCCGACAACCTTACCCTTGGGGATGTACGCGATGTGCACCTTCCCGAAGAACGGCAGCAT
>DATBCB010000282.1:0-8695 GCA_036270675.1 Acidobacteriaceae bacterium
CCCGAAGCGTGCAGCCACGCAATGAGCCTGTGCATCTTCACTATCGGTCACTCCACCCGCCCGATCGAAGAGTTCCTAGCGATGCTGCAGTCGGACGGCGTCCGCAGGCTGGTGGATGTGCGCACGGTGCCGCGCTCCCGCCACAATCCGCAGTTCAATCGCGAAGACCTCTCTCGTGCTTTGCACGCCAGGCGGCTGCATTACCGTCATATGCCGGGACTCGGAGGCCTGCGGCACCCGCGGCGCGACTCGCTCAATACCGCTTGGCGTAACAGCAGCTTTCGCGGCTATGCCGATTACATGCAGACGCCTGAATTTGTGGAGAATCTCGACGAATTGATCGAACTGGGGAAGCAGGAGTTGTCCGGGGTGATGTGCGCCGAGGCTGTACCCGGGCGATGCCACCGATCGCTGATCGCGGACGCGCTGCTGGTGCGCGGGATCAGCGTTCTCGAGATTGCCAGCGCCACGCGCACTTCACCCCTCGCCCTGCATCCCTGGACGCACGTTGAGGGCACGTCGATTACCTATCCCGCCGCGCATGAACAGCAGAGCCTTGGCCTAAGTATCGACAAGCGTTGAGCCACACGGCTAACACGCTCGCACCCACCCCCACCCAGCGCCGTGCTCGAAATCGCCGCGCTCGAAATCGTGAGCGGTACGGAGTACCCTAGTGCTGGATGGTCATGCCGGATCTCGGGTGCACATCGTGGGCATGAATGTGATCTGTCCGGGGGCCAGGCAATTGGGTTGAGGCTCAGGCGGTTCGCGGAGCACCGCACATCAGCTCAGAAGCCAGCGCCGCCCTACCCGGCGACCGGTTACCTGCCCTCCCCGCAGGGCGCTTTGGATTCCGAAATGGGAAGCTGGAATGACGATTGGGGTGGGGGTAACCCGGAGGTTGACTTTCCGGGAACCACCTTTGTGTCATAGGCGCAAGGTTTTTGGCTCCCTTACAATCCTCTATAGACTTTCCCCGTAAGGAAGACCAGACAGGCCGCACAGATGGCAAGTAACGGATTTCACTCGCGTTCTTCGCGCTCGCATGGAATGCGATCGCTCTTCAGCGTCTTCTCCTCCGATCTTGCGATCGATTTGGGTACAGCGAACACTTTGGTGTATGCCCGTGGTAAGGGGGTAGTGGTCAATGAACCTTCCATCGTGGCAATCAATAAGAACACCGGAGAGATTGAGGCAGTCGGCATCGAGGCCAAGGAGATGCTCGGCCGCACGCCGGGAAACATCGTTGCCATCAAGCCGATGAAGGACGGGGTGATCGCGGACTTCAAGGTCACCGAAAAGATGCTGAATTATTTCATCCGCAAGGCGCACAACCGCAAGATGCTGGTGCATCCGCGGATCGTAATCGGCGTGCCGTCGGAGATTACGCAGGTAGAAAAGCGCGCGGTCGAAGACTCGGCATATCGCGCCAAGGCGAGCGAAGTTTTCCTGGTGGAACAAGCGATGGTGGCCGCTATCGGCGCGGGTTTGCCCATCACCGAGCCGAGCGGCAATATGGTTGTCGACATCGGCGGGGGCACCACCGACATCGCGGTGATTTCGCTCTCCGGCATCGTGTATTCGCGCTCGGTCCGGATGGCCGGCAACCAGATGGATGAGGCAGTGATGAACTACCTCAAGCGCAAGTACAACCTGCTGATTGGCGAGCGCACGGCCGAGCAGATCAAGATGGAGATCGGCTCAGCATATCCATTGGACAAGCCGTTGCAGATGGAGATCAAGGGCCGCAACCTGATCGAAGGCGTGCCCAAGACAATCACGATTGACGATTCCGAAATACGCGAAGCGTTGACTGAGTGTGTTGCGGTGATTCTGAATGCCATTCGCGTGGCTTTGGAACGGACGCCGCCAGAGCTTTCCGCGGATATCAGTGACCGTGGGATTGTGCTCACAGGTGGCGGCGCTCTGATCAAGAATTTAGACAAGCGGATTCGCGAGGAAACCGGTCTGCCGGTGTCCATCGCGGATGATCCGCTGAAGTCGGTTGTGCTGGGCACGGGCAAGATGCTCTCGGACTTCCGGCTGCTGCGCAAGATCAAGATCGAGTAAGGCCGGTGTTCCCGTTTGTGCTGTTGCGAGCTGGAAAATCGGATCTCTCCACTTCGCGGCGCTCCGGTCGAGATGACAGGGACTTTATTCGGAAGTAACGGACCATGGAAACCTTCCTCGAGCGCTACAAGAACATCATGGTCCTCTCCGCTGTGCTCCTGGCGCAATTCCTGGGGCTGGCGATTCAGGTGCGGACACCCGCGGCGCGCGGCAGTGACGGCAAGGGTGTGCGGCTGCTGCGCTATTGGGTAGTCGCGATGATGTCTCCGCCGGAGAAGGTGATGTCACATACCGGACATGGTGCGCGCGGATTCTGGGGCAACTATGTTGACCTGCGACACACGCGCGAAGAGAACCAGGCTTTGCGCGCACAAGTCGAACAGCTTCGTTTGGAACAGGCAGCCTTGCTGGAAGATGCGAAACAGGGACATCGTCTGCAGGAACTGCTCGACTTCCGCCAAAAGTATATTTATGCGACCGTGCCAGCGCAGGTGGTTGGCACCAGCGGCAGCGACCAGTCACGCATCCTGACCATCGACAAGGGTTCGAAGGACGGCCTGAAGCGCGACCAGCCCGTGATCACGCCGGATGGCATCGTGGGCAAGCTGGTGGAGGTCTTCCCGCATACATCGCAGGTGCTGGAGATCAATGATCAGACCAGCGGCGCCGGGGTGCTGTTGGAGAAGACTCGGATGCGCGGTGTCCTGCGTGGCAACGCCTATGGTCAGCCACAGATCATCAACGTTCTGCCAGATGACCGCGTCCAGCCGGGCGAAAAAGTAGTGACCAGCGGCGGCGATCAGATCTTCCCCAGAGGTCTCTCGGTAGGCACGGTGCAGAAGGTGGTCAGCGATCCGGATCGTGAGCCCTACGTGGATATCGTCCTGAAGCCGGCCGCGAACCTGCAGCACCTGGACGAGGTGCTGGTGGTGACGGAAACGAGCGAGCAATTGCCGGCTGCAGCGCAGCGCGATCTGGCAAAGAGCGAGGCAGCGGGCGCGGAAGAAGTAGAGATGCAGCGGGCGTCGGATGTTCTGGCCCAAAAGCTGCCGGGCCTCGAAGATCCGAATGCACCCAAGGGTGACGATGCGTCGAAAGACCCTGCCACCGACGTTCGCCCGCTCAAGCCCCTGACAGCAGCGCATCCGGACCGCTTCTCTCCCGCCGAGGTACGTCCAGCGTCGCAGATGACACCGGGAAAAGCCCCGGTGATCACTTCGCCGGCGCGTACGAGTGAGCTCTTGAATGAGGGCCCGCCCTTGAAGCATGCGAAGAAGCCGAATGCCGCGACGGACGCTGCGACACCCGCCGACGGCACAGCCAGGCCCGTTCCGCACGCGAACGTTCCGCACCCGAACCAGGAGAGCTTCATCATCCCCGGCACAGCCACCGGACCGGACCGGCCGCTGGTGAATCCGGAGAAGACGGCCGCAGCGAAGGGGATCCCGGAGAAGAACAGTATCGCCATCACAGGTCCGGTGAGCACCGGAGGTATGGGAACCCCGGCTCGGGAGCAGCATCAATAATGGCCGTTCTGATGGCAAATTCGCGCCGGGAGCTGGATACCCAGCAGTTTCCCTGGCCTATCCTGTTCGCGGCTCCGCTGCTGGCGGTCTTCCTGCAGGCATATCTGCCGCTGCGCTACCCGCGGCTGGATGTCTTCGATCTGCCCCTGCTGGTGGTGATTTATTTCTCCGTTTCGCGGCGCAGTCCCATCGCCGGTACCTTCACCGGCGCGGTTGTCGGACTGCTGCAGGATGGCGTGACGCATCAGCCGGTTGGCATTCATGGCATCGCGAACACGATCATCGGCTTCCTGGCCGCGTCCATCGGGTTGAGGATCGACGTCGATAACCCGATCACGCGCATGCTGATGATCTTTGCTTTCACTCTGCTCGACAGCTTCCTTTACCTGGTGATCGTGCGTCATTTGATTGCCGAGCCGCTGGCGTGGAGCTGGGTGCACCAGATCGTGCGTGCCGCGGTGAATGTCGCGCTGGGCCTGGTGCTCTTCGCCGCGCTCGATCGCACCAGGTTACGGGATTGATGAGGCGGGTATGAGCAGCATGCGGGAAGAGAGGATTCCGGCGCTCAAGCTGACGGTGGTGCAATACGTCATCGTCGCGATCCTTGCTGTGCTGATCACCGGGCTGTGGCGGCTGCAGATCCTGAGTGCCACGAATTATCGCGAATTGGCGGAAGCCAATCGTATCCGCAAGGTGCCGATCCTGGCGCCGCGCGGCAGATTGTTCGACCGTGAAGGCCGTCTGCTGGTGGACAACTATCCTTCAGTCTCCTGCTTTCTGGTGCCGGACCAATCGCAGACTGTCGATAGCGACCTGCCGAAGATCGCGCGCGGGCTGCACATGACGGTCGATCAGATCCGCTCTGCGCTGGCTCATTACCGCGGCGGCCCGAAGTATCAACTCGTGCCCCTCAAAGCGGACATCACGCCGGATGAGAAGGAGTTTATCGAGGCGCACCGCGATGAACTACCCGAGCTGGAGACGATCGACGAACAGCGCCGGCTTTATCCGCGCGACGGCTTTGCCGCTGCCCTGATCGGCTACACGGGCGAGGTCAGCGAAGACATGCTGAACCAGTCCAGGTACGCCTACTACGAGCCCGGCGATGTGGTTGGGCGCTCCGGCGTAGAGGAAAGCTACGACGCGCTGCTGCGCGGCACCGATGGCTCGCGGGATGTGCTGGTGGATAGCCACGGACGCGAGGTAGGCCGGCTGGGTTACGAACGAGCCATCCCGGGCATGGACCTCAAACTGACCATCGACCTGGATATCCAGAGAGCGGCGGAGCTGGCCCTGGGCAACAGGAATGGCGCGGTGATTGCGATGGACCCACATACCGGCGAGGTGCTGGCCCTGGTGAGTCACCCTTCGTTTAACCCCAACGATTTCGCTGTGCGCGTGCAGCGCGATACCTGGGCCAGGCTGATTACCGATCCCAATCATCCGCTGATGGACAAGGCCATCCAGGACCAGCTTGCCCCGGGTTCAACCTTCAAGCTGATCATGTCGGTTGCGGGGTTAGAGGAGCATATTGCGCAGACCCTGAAGGTGAACTGCCAGGGCGGAGCGACCTTTTACGGCCGCTTCTTCGCCTGTGATGCGCACCACGGCGCGGTTAACATCGACAACGCGATACCGTACTCCTGCGACACCTACTACTACACGCTGGCGGAGCGGCTGGGGATTGAGCCGATTGCGAAGTGGGCCCATGCACTGGGGCTGGGCAGCAAGACGGGAATCGATCTTCCCAACGAGGCTGCTGGCGTGGTGCCATCGGAACAGTGGAAACTGAGGAACTACCACGAGAAGTGGTATGCGGGCGAGGTGATCTCGGTCGGCATCGGGCAGGGAGCCACGGCGGTGACGCCGGTGCAGCTTGCACGGACGATTGGGGGCATCGCCTCAGGCGGGGCGATGCGGCGGCCGCATGTGGTGATCCAGGACCAGCTGTCGCCGAATTACCGCCAGGCCATCATCGACTCCTATCCCGGATCGGGGGACGCTAACGTTACGATCGATCCTTCGACCTGGGAGACGATCACGGACGGTATGGCGGCGGTAACTGCTGCCAGCGGTACCGCCTCGAACGCTCACCTGGAGGGCATCGACTTCGCTGGCAAGACCGGTACAGCGCAGGTAGTGAACCATAGCTTCGGGGCCAAGTCGGTCTCAAAGGATGTCAACTCGCGTGCGAATGCCTGGTTCGTCGGAGTTGCCCCGCGCCGCAACCCAGAGATTGTCGTGGCCATTCTGTGGGAGCACGGCGGGTGGGGTAGAGGATCTTCCGTCCTTGCAGCGCAAGTCATTCAGGCATATGTAGATAAGCAGCGGCGGCTGGAGAACAACGTGGTGCAGGTCCAGGCGCCTGCGAAGCCGGCGGCTCCGCAGGTGCAGCCCTCGGCCGAGATTCCGGCGAAGAAGCCGGCGCCGGCGAAACGAACCGAGGTGGGAGCGATCTGGTCGGACCCGTCTGCTCCGGATGCGCTGCGCGGCAGGCGCGTGAAGGCTTCACGCGCGCAGGATGCGAAGCTCCTGGCATCAGTTCGCGCGGGACGTTTCTTCGTGGATGAGACGGCCGACGATCGTGCTGCTCGGCCTGTTGTCCTCGGAGGAAGCCACTAGCCATGCAGCGTTTCCTGCGATTACGCGACTTCGACTGGGTGCTGATGGCGATGGTGTTCCTGCTGTCGGCCCTGAGCGTGCTGGAGATCTACTCGGCGACCATCAACACGAAGTTCCATGGGTTCGAGAGCAAACAGGTGCTCTGGCTGGTGGGTGGCACCGCGGCGATGCTGCTGCTCTCCTTCATCGATTACCACGTGCTGCTGGACGTGATCCATTGGATCTACGGATTCTGTATCGTGTCGCTGCTGGTGGTGCTGGTGGCGGGGCAGAAGGTGCTGGGAGCGCGGCGATGGATTCGCGTGGGCGGAATTCACTTTCAACCCTCGGAATGGGTGAAGCTGATCCTGATTATCGCGGTGGCACGCTACTTCACCAGTCTTTCGGGCAGGGACCTGGACTGGAAGGACATAGGCAAGGCATTCCTGCTGGTCGGGATACCGATGGCGCTGGTGCTGAAGCAGCCGGACCTGGGCACCGCGCTTACCTATGTGCCCGTACTTCTGATCGGGCTCTTCCTGGGCGGTATCGGGTGGAAGAAGGCGCTGATCATCGCGTGCGCGGCCCTGGTATTGATCGTGCCCATCTGGCGGGCAGGGCTGAAGCCTTACCAGAAGGCGCGTCTGACCAGCTTCATCTCTCCGGAAGAAGATCCGCGCGGGTCTGGCTACCAGATCCGGCAGTCGCTGATCGCGGTGGGCGACGGAGGAGTATGGGGGCGCGGCGTTGCTAAAGGCACGCAGACGCAAGGTGACTTCCTGCCCATCCCGTACACAGACTTCATCTTTGCGGCCTGGAGCGAGGAGCACGGCTTCGTGGGCGCCGTCTTTGTCCTGCTGCTATACTTCTTCATACTGATGCGTTTGATACAGAACGCTCAGACAGCGCCAGACCTCTCCGGCACCATGCTGATCATGGGCGTCGTCGCAGTGCTCATCTTTCAGATAGCAGTCAATGTGGGAATGGTTGTGGGGCTGATGCCCGTTACCGGGATACCGTTGCCGCTGATGAGCTACGGCGGGTCCTCGGTGCTGTTCACGTTCCTTGCTCTGGGCATCGTGATGAATGTCCGGATGAACCGGTACGTGAACTAGGGACAAGTTGTGCGGTGCCTGCCGACCGGGATCGGAGGCGGCGCCGGAAGAGTTTGCAGGAATTTCAAGTAAAGCCGGCCAGGCGGATCACCCGGGGCCGGGCAGGATCAGGAATGAACACGCAGAGACGGGGAACGACCCCGCCCCACAATCGGGTAGGAGCGGTCACAAACTCTCTGCGCGTGGAAAGCCCCAGCACAAAATTTGATTTTTTAGGTGAGCAGCGGCACGAGAGCATCTCGCGGCAGCTCACTCCTGGAATCAGGCCGGCTCTCCCTCGTCTGCACTCGTCTCGCCCGGCACCCCGGTCCGGTACTCCGGGAGCAGGACTTGTCCTGTTCTGATCTGCCTCGTCTGCTGCCCCGGCGGTTAGGGCCGCGGGCAAGAAAGAGGCAGTATGGCGAAAGAGATTTGTATCTCCACCACGCCGCATGAAACGCGGCTTGCGATCGTCGAAGACGATCAACTCACCGAGATCTATTACGAGCGCGAGAACGAGTACACGCTCGCCGGATCGATTTACAAAGGCAAAGTCACGCGTGTGCTCCCGGGCATGCAGTCGGCATTTGTCGACCTGGGGCTGGAGCGCGATGCCTTCCTGTATGTGACGGATTTCCTGGAGGAGCAGGAAGACTCTGAGGAATTCACAGATGCCCCGCCAACCGAGATCCGAAAAGAGCGCCCCGAGGGTGGTCGTGGCGCACGGCGCGGGGGCGGACGGCCCTCTGAGCGTGGTCCTGACCGCGGGGCAGACCGGAGCCAGGAGCGTCCGGACAGGCCGGTAGCTGCGGTGGAGCGGAGCGAGCCGGCCGGGAGTGCGGCCGCCGAGGCGGAGGGAGAGCCAGGAGAGGAGACAGGCGGCGAAGGGTTTCAGCAGGGTACCCGCCGCTGGCGCGGCCGTCGCGGCCGTCGTCGCGGGGTACGCGGCCGGGTTGCAGGGCAGGCGTCCGGCGGCGACGCCGAAGCCACAGAGGAGCAGGGTGACGGCGAACGGGGAAGATATAGTCCCGTCTCGATCGAGGCGGAAGCTGAAAAATCCCCCGAGAGAGCGGCATCGGAAAGCCCCAGGGGCGAAAGCAGCCGTGCTGGGCGTTCCGAGCGCGGACGGCCCCAGCAGGGTTCGCCGGCGATCACGTTGCCCGGTGAGGCGCTGCAGAAGTATGGGCAGCAGCCGCCCTCAAGTGAGTTGGAGATCACGCCGCTGGCCGAAGCGCCTGAGGTGCGCCAGCCTCAGGTCACGGTGCGCCCGTCAACGCTGGTGGAACACCCGATCGCCTGGGATGGCGTCAGCGTAGCGCTGCCCGGAGAGACGCTTTCGCGCCATCGTGGGCAGTCTGCTGCGCACCCCGCGAGCGATCCGGGAATTGCAGAGCAGGGTCACGC
>DATBCB010000283.1:0-3465 GCA_036270675.1 Acidobacteriaceae bacterium
GCGTCGTACTTCGTGATTGCCCACTTCCACTATGTTCTGGTGGGTGCAATCGTCACTGCTCTGTTTGGTGCGTTCTACTACTGGTATCCGAAGGTGACGGGCCGGATGATGAGCGAGGCGCTGGGGAAGTGGCACTTCTGGCTTTTTATTATTGGCTTCCATCTCTGTTTTGACTTCATGCATGTTCCGGGGCTGCTGGGGATGCCGCGGAGGATCTATACCTATGAGGCATCGCGCGGGTGGGGTTGGCTGAATTTGATTGTCGGGATTGGCGCGCTGTTTCAGACAGCTGGCACGCTGATTTTTGTCTACAACATGGTGCGGTCGTACTACCGGGGTGAGATTGCCGGGCATGACCCGTGGGATGCGTGGACGCTGGAGTGGGCGACGCCGTCTCCGCCACCTGCTTATAACTTTGCCGTTGAACCGACTGTGAACAGTCGACGGCCGCTGTGGGACCTTAAACATCCGGAAGATCAGGACTTCAACTACGAATGATGGATACTACGACAAGTACGATTCCTATCAGCGCGCACGAGCCGCCGTGGGTTTTGCCAAGCCGCGGCATCGTTGGAATGGCGTGCCTGATCATGGCCGAGTCAGCGATCTTTCTGATCTTTGTCGTCGCGTATGTGTACTACATTGGCAAGAGCCTGAGCGGACCGCTGCCTGCGCAGGTGTTGGAGCTGCCGATTCTGGGGACGATTTGTCTGCTTTCGAGCAGCATTACGATCCATTTTGCGGTCAGCGCTCTGCGCAAAGCCAACATTCGGGGATGCACTGTGTGGCTGGCGGGGACGGTGCTGCTGGGGGCGGTCTTCCTGATGGGTACCGCGCGGGAGTGGTATCACCTGATCCATGATGTTGGGTTGACGATTCGCACGAATCTTTTTGGGACGACGTTTTACTCGCTGGTGGGTCTGCATGCGAGTCACGTCGTGATTGGGCTGATTATGTTGACGGCGGCGCTTGCGCTGCTGCTGAGCGGACGAGTCAGTGAGAAGCATGCGGAGCGGCTGGAGGTTTTGTCGCTCTACTGGCACTTTGTCGATGGGGTTTGGGTTGTTGTTTTTACGGTTGTGTATGTGTTGGGTAGATAGGTTCGAGGAAGGCGCGAGAGAGGAGGAGATCCGGTGGAAGAAGGCTTCGCAACACACGATCAAGGACCGATGGATGACTACACGCAGCCTACGGGCACTGTTCAGCTGCCTGCGCCGACGGCGTGGCCGATGGTGTTGGCGCTGGGGATTTCGCTGATGCTCGCCGGAATGGTGACGCATTGGGTGATCAGTCTGCTTGGGCTGGTGATGGCGCTGCCGGCGATCGTGGGATGGTTTTTGCAGGTGCTGCCGCAGGAGCATCACGTGATTGTGCCGGTGCATGCGGATGTGCTGGAGATCAAGAGCACGCGGGAGACGCTTGCATATCTACCGATCGATGAACGTCATCGCAAGCTGCTGCCGCTGGAGACGTTCAGTGTGATGTCAGGAGTGAAGGGAGGCATTGCGGGCGGACTGGCGATGATTGTGCCGGCGGCGCTATTTGGCCTCATCAAATATCACAGCGTGTGGTATGCGGCGAACCTGCTGGCCGCGGGCGGCTTTGTGAGCTGGGCTGGACAGAGCGACGCGTTTCTGGCGCAGTTTCATCTCGATGGCTTGTTGGCTGCGATGGGGATCCATGCGCTTACGTCTGTGCTGATCGGCTCGCTTTATGGAGCGATGCTGCCGATGTATCCCAAAAAACCGATTCTGACTGCAGGATTTATCGCGCCGTTTTTGTGGACGGGCGTCCTCCACTCGGCGTTGGGGATTATCAGCCCCATTCTGAATGCGCGAATCAACTGGCTCTGGTTTATTGTGTCGCAGATCGCCTTCGGTCTGGTCACGGGATTTGTGGTCAACCTTCATGCCAAGGTGAGGACGCCACAGTTTCGCTCGTTGCCGTTTGCGGTTCGTGCCGGGGTTCACGTTCTGGGAGATGACGAGGATAAGGTTCCATGAGATTCGTGCGGCTACGGTTTTCCTCGCTCAGCACTCTGGCTTTGGCGAGTGTCGCACTTGTTGCGGTTGGCTGCAGCCGTGCTCCTGGACAACCGGGGCCGGGGCCGGAGGTTGTACGTCCGAGTGAGGTGCTGGATTTTTCCACTCTGTACAAGGCGAACTGTGCGGCCTGCCATGGAGAGAACGGGAGGAACGGCGCTGCAATTTCGCTGGCGAATCCGGTGTATCTTGCAGTTGCCGGAGAGGAGACGCTGCGCGACGTTACGGCGAAGGGAGTGCCTGGGAAGTTGATGCCACCCTTTGCGAAGGGTGCCGGAGGAATGTTGACCGATCAGCAGATTGGCGTGCTGGCTCATGGCATGGTGCAGCAGTGGAGCAGGCCGGACCTTTTTGCGGGACAGAATCTTCCGTCCTATAGGGCTACGGAGACGGGTGATGCCGGTCGAGGACAGCAGGCCTTTGGCGTCTTCTGTGCACGGTGCCATGGAGCGGCCGGTGAAGGTTCGACGGGAGACACGAAGAGCGGTGCGGGCAGGATTGGCTCCGTCGTCGATGGATCGTATCTTTCGCTGATCAGCGACCAGGGTCTGCGGAGTATTACGATTGCCGGAAGGCCGGACGAGGGGATGCCGGATTGGCGCTCCGATGCTTCGCAGCCTATGACTGATCAGCAGATCACGGATATTGTGGCGTGGCTGGCATCGAAGCGGACTGCCAATCCCGGTCAGCCTTACCCGGCACAGTAATGAACCAGTTTGATGGACGAGCAGGAGCAAACGCGATGAACCCGATCGAACAAATTTCGCAAGAGGAGCAGGCGGTACGAAGCGAACCGGAGAGTGTGCGCGCGGCGAAGCACTCGCGGCGGGCTTTTCTGTTCAAGTTGTCGCTGCTGATCAACGGAGCGGTGGGAGCTGTGCTGGCGGTGCCGATCATTGGATATCTGCTGGGCCCGGCGATGAAGAAGAGCTCCAGCTATAGCTCGTGGGTGACGCTGGGGTCGCTGAATGATTTCCCTGAGGGTGAGACGAGGCTGGTGAACTATCGCAATCCGGTGACGACGCTGTGGGACGGCGAGACGGGTGACGTTCCGTGCTGGGTGCGGCGCGTGTCTGGCACGACGTTCCAGGTCTTCGCGATCAACTGTGCGCATCTGGGATGTCCGGTGCGTTGGTTTGCGCAGTCGAAGCTGTTTCTGTGTCCGTGCCATGGGGGCGCGTACTATGCCGACGGTACGCGTGCCTCGGGGCCGCCCGAGCGTGGGTTGTTTGAGTACGAACATAAGGTGGACGGGGACAAGCTGATGATCAGCGCGGGCAAGATGCCGACGCTGGCCAATGAAGCACGGGTTGAGCGGCCGTTGACGCAGATTGTCGGCGCTGGTTCTGCGAAGCGGCTGGCTGCGGTGGAGCAACCGAAACCGAGGTGTGGATCATGCCAGGGCTAAAACAAATCGGGATCG
>DATBCB010000284.1:0-12448 GCA_036270675.1 Acidobacteriaceae bacterium
TCTCCCTCGGAGCTGTTGGAGATGCGCACCGTGCCACCGTGCTTTTGCACGATGCCGAGGCTGACCCACAGGCCAAGCCCGGTACCGCGCTCGCCTTTGGTGGTCATAAACGGCTGGAAGAGCTTTTTCTCGACATGGGGTGCGATGCCGCGGCCGCTGTCGGCGATCTCCACGATAGTGCCGGCGCGGCCGTCCTGCGGGCTTGCCGGACGCACCAGGATACGCACATGTCCGCGGGGGCCGGCTGCCTCGCCGGCATTGGCGATCAGGTTGGTGAATACCTGGCGGAGTTCGCCCGGGAAGCCATAGACATGCACGGGATGGGTGAAGCTTTGCTCCACCGTGATGTTCTGATCGCGCATCTTGCGGTCCAGCAGCAGCAGCACACTGCCGACCAGCTCTTCGAGGTTCACCTGCACCGGCATCGGAGATTCGCGGTAGAGGCTGAGCATGGCGCGGCTGATCTGGAGGGTGCGGCCCAGCTCCTGTTGCGCAAGCTTCAGGTAGTCGCCGCGGCGCTGTGGATCGGTCTCCTGCGAGATGAGGAAGTGGAGGTTGGCCACCGAGTCCAGCGGGTTGTGGATCTCGTGTGCGATGCTTGCTGCCAACCGGCCGGTGACCGCGAGCTTCTCATTCGCGATCAGCGTGACCTCCGCCTTCCGGAGCTCCGTGACGTCGCGAAAGACCACGACAGAACCATCCGTGCGTCCGTCCGCATCGACCACCTTCGACTTTTTCGCATCCACCGCATATTCCGCACCATCGCGGGCGATCAGCGTACCCTCCTGGCGCAGGCCCATCGCACTGGAGTGGTCGAGGTCCTCCAGAACGTCACCCATAGGCTGGTGAGTCTGGGGATGGACCAGCCGCAGCACCTCGCCGACCGGTTGTCCACAGGCGGCGCTCAACGGCCAGCCCGTGAGCTTCTGGGCGACGGCATTCATGAATCGGATGTTGCCCTGTTGCGTCAGGGAGATTACGGCGTCGCCAATGGACTCCAGCGTAGTGGCAAGCAGTTGCTGACTTGCGGTCACTTTGGCGTTTCGCTCCTGCAGTTCCTGCAAGGCGAGTTCATAGGCGCTGGAGACCCGCTGCAACCGGCTGCTGGCAAAAATGCCGATGGTGATGCCGGCGGCAAGCGCCAAAGCTAGAACAAATTGCAGGAATCTGCTCACCCGATGGTTGAGCTTTGTATCGTAGGTGTCCCGATTCCGCGTCGCCGTTCTCAGAAGGTCTTGAAAATCCTGCCGGACCCCATCCATGATGCCTTTGCCTTGCTGGGTCAGGGCGGCGGAGACTCCCTCGGGAGCAGGGGCCGGCTGTGCAAGCACTCCGCTGGCCCAGCTCTGCCACATACGCACGTCCCGGTCGAGCCTGGTGATCTGCTCCGCAGAGACGATGCTCGTATCTGGCGTCTGGCGCAGTGCTGTAAGCGCGGCGTCGATGCCCGGTTGGGAGCTGTTGAAGGGGATGAGGACGGAGGGTAGACCGGTGAGCTGGTAGGCGCGCAGGCCGGTTTCCTGATCGGTGACGTGCTGCTGCAGCGTCAGCACCTGATCGATGACCCGCGAATCGACGATGGAATGCTGGCGGAGATCGAGAGCCTGCTCCACCTGCCAGACCAGCAGTCCGGCAAGGAGCGCCAGCACGGTCACCGGCACCAGCAGGGTAATGCGGACGACGCGATTGAATTCGTGGAGGCCGACGGGGGAGGAATCGATCATGACGGTTCTCCACTACTCTCCAGGATTCTCTTGACGTTCTGCAGCAGCGCCATCGCGCCATCACCCTTGTTGGCGACCAGAGTGACCATGCGCTGCACCTCTTCGGGAAGCGTCAGGTATGCCGAAAGCAGGAGGATAGGAATATTAGGCCGGATCTCACGGAGGGCCGAAGCGACGGCGCCGCCGTTCATGCCCGGCATGGCAAAATCCAGCACCACTGCATCGATGGGGTGCTGCCGGAATATATGGATTCCCGTTGGTCCGTCCGCGGCGGTATGGACGACGTATCCCTCTCGCTCTAGAACCACTTTGCGGATCTCGAGGCCGAGCACTTCGTCGTCGATACACAGGATGGCCGGGACGCGCGACACATGGGACCTCATCGTCGGGTCGAAACATAGCAACCCGTGGTCTAAAGCATTTTTGCTGTTGGTTCGAGCAGCCAGCAAAAGCTGATATGGCCTTTCGTGAAGGAAAGGCCACGTCGAGCGGATCTCCACTGCCTCTCAGCAGCAGGAAAAATACTTTAGTCTGCGGAGTATAGCATTCGCCGTTTGTTCTTCATCTGACACTTCTGTGCCACATCTGGTTCCGGCTGCTGCAGGCGATTCATTGTTCTTTGTTTCTGCATTCACCGTCCTTTCTCATTGGGCGTACCGCGATCCATGTACTCTGAGCGAGATGGAGCACTTGCGGTAAATGCTGTGGCTGCGGAGTTCCGCTAGCGTGGCTCTTTCCGTGAAGAAATGCCACAAGAACAGGTAGTGGACCGCCCACATGAATACTGAGAATGCTCTAGAGCATCTGCCTGGCGCTAAGCCGGGCATGTCATTGCAAGGACGGTACTTGAGCCAGACCATATTCGTTCTCGAAGACGATCCCGATATCTCGCGCCTGGTGCAGCATCAACTGGAAAGCGCGGGGTTTTCGGTGCGCAGCTTTTCCACCCCCACGAACTTGATTCCCGACGCCGAGCGCCAGGCACCCGCACTCTTCCTGCTGGACATTATGGTTCCCGGCGGCGATGGTCTGGAGGTTTGCCGGAAATTGCGGGCGCATCCGGGGCTCAGCAGCGTGCCGATCATCTTTGTAACGGCGCGGGCAGGCGAGAACGATCGCGTCCTGGGCCTGGAACTGGGCGCCGATGATTACATCACCAAGCCCTTCGCAATGCGTGAACTGATTGCGCGCGTGAAGGCAGTGCTGCGCCGCTTCGAGCGGCCCACCGCGCCCTCGGTGATCAGCTTCGAGGAGGTCGTCATCGACGCCAGCGCGATGCAGTTGAAGGTGCGCGGTGAGCTGACCACCACCACAGCTACGGAGTTCCGCCTGCTGGATTATCTGGCGCGGCATCCAGGACGTGTCTTCAGCCGCGACCATCTGCTCGATGCGGTTTGGGGGGATGCGCGATTTGTCACGCCGCGGTCGGTGGATGTCTACGTGCGGCGCATCCGTGAGAAGATCGAGAGCGACCCGGAGAACCCGCGTTACCTGAAGACGGTGCGTGGGGCGGGCTACCGTTTCGAGGTGCCCAAGGCTGGCTAAGGACGACGCGATCGATCGCCGGCCGCTGTTCTCCACTGGAGTCAGACTGTGACCGGAAGGGTCTTTTCCAAGCTGCTGCTCTCCTTCGTGCTGGTGCTCACCATCTGCACGGCAGTGCTGGATTTTTCTATCCGCAGAATTGTCGACCGGGCGCTGCATGAGCAGGCGGAGCAATCGTTGACGGGTGAGGCGCGGTTTCTGGCCGCGCAGCTCAGCGTCACCTCCCCGGCGACCGTGCAACAGCTCCTGTCCAGCACTTCGGCGGTCTCGCATGCACGGATCGATATTTTCCGCACCGATGGATCGTTGATGGCCACCTCGAGCTCCGCGCAGGCGCGGTACTCGCTGGAGGCGCTCCCCGGCATTGCCGCTCTGAAAAATCACGAAGGCGTCGGCCGCGAGGTGCGCGGCGGCACCCTGTTCATCGCGGCGCGGCAGGGTGGGCTGATCGTGCGCATGGGCTATCCGCTGACGGAGATCGTCGGCAAGCTCCATCTTTTGCGGCGGGAAATCCTGCTGGCTTCGATGGTGTCTCTGCTGCTGACCACCATGCTGGCGGCAGTGATGGCGCACAGTGTTGCGCAGCGCATGGCGCGCATCGTCGCGTTTGCCCAGCGCATTGCGGCGGGCGATCTGTCGGCGCGCATCGAAGAGGACCATCTGGACGAGCTCTCCACCGTGGCTCGGGCGCTGGACATGACGGCGAGCCGCCTGGAATCGACCTTCCATTCGCTCGAGAGCAGCCGGCGCGAGCTGACGGCTCTGCTCGACAGCATGCAGGAAGGTGTGATCGCGGTGACCCCGACCGGACTGGTGAGCTGGTCGAATGCTTCCATTGCGCGGTTGACGCAACAACCGATTCGCGAGGGCCGCGCGCTGGTGCAGACCATTCGCGATCCGGACGTGCTGGTGTGCGTGGCCACGGCGCTGCGGGAGCGGAGTGCTGCGCGCGCGCGGGCGTCGGCTCTGGCTCCCGGTCGTGTCTTTGAGGTCCACGCCGCCGCGATGCCCGGCGGCGGGGCAGTGTGCGTGCTATCCGATGTCACCGAGATCGAGCGCGCGGAGACTACGCGGCGCGACTTCGTTGCCAACGTTTCCCATGAGCTGCGCACGCCCCTGACGTCGATCTCTGGCTACGTCGAGGCCATGCTCGACATGCCCGTGCTTGATCCGATGGCGCGGGAGTTTCTGGGCATCATCCTGAAGAATTCGGCCCGCATGACCCGGCTCACGGAGGACCTGCTGACCCTGGCTCAGGTCGAGTCTGCGGATTTCAAGCTGGCGCTGCGCCCACTGCGGGCAGGTGCGCTGGTGGAGGATGCTGCGAATTCGCTGATGCCGGTGGTGCAGGATGCGGGGATGACGATGGAGATTGGGGATGCTGCCCCGGATACGGTTCTGGCCGATCCCGATGCACTGCAGCAGGTCTTCGGGAATCTGGTGGAAAACGCGAGCAAATACGGACGCAGCGGAAGCAAGATTCGCTTGGGCGCACGGCGCGGCGAAGAGCAGGTGGAGTTCTATGTGCAGGACTTCGGCGCGGGTATTCCCTTTGAGCATCAGCGTCGCATCTTCGAGCGCTTCTACCGCGTCGACAAGGCGCGCTCGCGCGACTCCGGAGGCACGGGGCTGGGGCTCTCGATCGCCCGCCATATCGTGAATGCGCACGGCGGAGACATCCGTGTGAGGAGCGAACTGGGACGCGGAGCGACGTTTGTGTTCACTCTACCGTTGGCGTCCCCGGAGGACGCGGCAAAGGCCAAGGATGCATTGCCGAATGCCGTTGCGGGATGAAGAATCCATTCTCCGGTTTTTCACCGGCGCGTAAAGCAACGTTCACATAACCCCGAAAGAATCACGGCTGCGGTCATTTCCGAGGGGGCAAGTCAAGTGAAACGAATTTTAGCGGCAGCTGCGGCGCTACTAGTGTGCGCATCAGCAGGCGTAGCGAATGCGCAGAAGCTGAACGGCGCAGGCGCGACCTTTCCATATCCGATCTACTCCAAGTGGTTTTCCGAATACAGCGCCAGCCACCCTGGTGTGCAAATCAACTATCAATCACTCGGCTCGGGTGCGGGCATCCGTCAGGTGACGGCAGGCACGGTTGATTTTGGCGCCAGCGACGGTCCGATGTCGGATGCGCAGCTGGCCGCTTCGAAGGTGAAGATCCAGCACATTCCGACGGTGCTCGGCGCGGTGGTGCCGGTCTATAATCTGCCCGGCGTGGGTGGCGGACTGAAGTTTCCCCCCGACGTGCTGGCCGACATCTATCTCGGCAAGATCACTAACTGGAACGATGCTCGCCTCGCCAAAGACAATCCCGGCGCCAATCTGCCGAACTCGGAGATCTTCGTCGTACATCGCTCCGATGGCAGTGGCACAAGCTACATCTTCACTGATTTCCTCTCGAAGGTGAGCTCTGACTGGAAGGCGGGTCCGGGCACTGGAACGTCGCCGAGCTGGCCGCGCGGCATTGGCGCCAAGGGCAATGAAGGTGTCGCCGGCATGGTGCGGCAGACTCCCGGCGCTCTGGGCTATGTCGAGCTGATCTACGCGCTGCAGAACAAGATCGAGACCGGTCTGGTCAGGAATCCGGCAGGCGTCTTTATGAAGCCGAGCATCGAGTCGGTGACTGCGGCCGCCGCGAGCGTGAAGCAGATGCCGGCCGATTACCGGGTTTCGATCACCAATGCCCCCGGCAAGGACGCCTACCCCATTTCCAGCTTCACCTGGCTGCTGATTCCCAATCCGGCTCCAGACGCTGCTAAGGGGAAAATCATCAAGGACTTCCTGAACTGGATGTTGGACCACGAGTCGGAGGTGACGGCGCTGAACTATGCGCCGCTGCCGGACACGGTGGCAGCAAAAGTGAAAGCAACCATTGCCCAGTTGAAGTAGGCGAGCTACCCTCCCCGAAGGCGCCGCATCTGCGGCGCCTTCGCAATTTTCTGCGTCTTGAAGCATTTTCGCCGCTTCTAAGAGATACCGGAGACGATCTCGGCATGTACCTTCCTTCCTTAACGAAGGGAGACGCATAGGTGTCCGTTGGACCGCTCTTACACCTACCGAAGAAAGTATTTTACGGTGAGCGCATAAGACCGGGGAAATCTGGTCCAAACCGAGCCTAAAGCTTTCATCTTCTATTCACTATGGCTGGATACTCTTCCATGAAGTGGCTGAAAAAGTACAGGATCCTGCCTTGACGCAGCCTGCGAAGATACATGTGTCCGATCCGGTTTCCCGCTTGCCTGACGTAACGCCCTCCGCTAAGCCTTCCGCGGTGCGCGCTTTCCTGCGTGGCCGCGGCAGTTCCGCTATCGCCGACGGCAGCTTCAAGTGGCTGGTGTTTCTGTGCGCGCTCAGCATCTTCGGGATCGTGTTTCTGATCGCGTACGAGTTGGTATCCCGCTCCCACCTCACGCTCTCCAAGTTTGGTCTCGGTTTCTTCTTCCGCTCGGCCTGGGATCCGGTCAACAGCAACTTCGGCGCTTGGCCGTTTATCTACGGCACGCTCATGTCGTCGTTTCTGGGGCTGCTCATCTCTGTGCCCTTTGCGTTGGGTGTGGCGATCTTCCTGACGGAGATGTGCCCCAAGTGGCTGCGCGGGCCGCTCTCGTTCCTGACCGAGCTGCTGGCGGCGATTCCCAGCGTGGTGTATGGCCTGTGGGCCATCTTCGTCCTGATCCCGCTGCTGCGCGACTACGTGAACCCCAAGCTGATGTTCACGCTGGGCTGGACCGGCTTCTTCACCGGTCCGAACGCCGGCTACAGCATGCTGGCGGCAGGTGTGGTGCTGGCCATCATGATCCTGCCGATCATCTCTTCGCTGACGCGCGAGGTGATGACCTCTGTGCCGATGGTGCAGCGCGAGGGCGTGCTGGCCCTGGGCGCGACGCGCTGGGAGATGATCCGGATCGGGGTGCTGCGCAACGCGCGGATCGGCATCGTGGGCGCGATCATCCTCGGGCTTGGCCGTGCTTTGGGCGAGACCATGGCGGTCACGATGGTGATCGGCAACCGGCCGGAGATTGTGAAGTCGCTGCTGGCGCCGGGCTACACCATGGCCAGCGTGCTGGCGAACGAGTTCAGCGAGGCCACCGACGACATGTACCTGAGCGCGCTGATCGAGATCGGGCTGGCACTTTTTCTGGTAACCATCGTCGTGAACGCCTGCGCGCGCCTGCTGGTGTGGGCCGTGACGCGCGGCGCGCCGCCAAGGGTGGCCTGATATGGCATCCCATGCGATGCGTCCGCCCCTCCGGGCTTCGCGCACCAACGTCTTCAGCCGGCGGATCACTAGCTCAATGGTCAGCGGGCTCGCGTTGCTGGCGACAATCGTCGTTATCACTCCGCTGATCGCTATCCTCTTCTACCTGCTGAAGCAGGGCGTGACCTCGCTGAACTGGAACTTCTTTACCAAGATTCCGGCGCCGGTGGGCGAGGCGGGCGGCGGCATGGAAAACGCCATCGTCGGGTCGGGCGTGATACTCGCGCTTGCCAGCCTGATCGGCATACCGGTGGGCATTGGCGCCGGCATATACCTGGCCGAATACGCCGGCGACACGCGCATGGGGAACCTGGTGCGCTTTACCGCGGATGTGCTGAACGGCGTGCCCTCGATCGTGATGGGGATCGCGATTTATGCGCTGATCGTGCTGCCGCAAAAGCACTTTTCCGCATTCTCGGGTGGGGTGGTGCTGGGAGTCATGATGGTGCCGACGGTGACCCGGACCACGGAAGAGATGTTGCGCATGGTGCCCTATGCCATCCGCGAGGCCGCGCTTGGACTGGGCGTTCCGGCATGGCGCTCGACGCTGACGATTACGGTGCGCACCGCATCCGCTGGCATTGTCACCGGCTGCATGCTGGCCTTTGCCCGTGTGGCGGGCGAGACCGCGCCGCTGCTGTTCACCGCGTTCGGCAACGCATTCAAGAGCACCAGCCTGAATGAGCCCATCGCCGCTTTGCCACTGCAGATCTTCGTTTACGCTGTATCGCCCTACGATGAGTGGCACCGGCTGGCGTGGGCGGGAGCGCTGGTGCTCATCGTGCTCATCATCACCTCAGTTGCCCTGGTACGCTATGTGGTCAGCCGCGGTACGTTGAAGGGAGCGAGCTAGCTTGGGCGTCGGCATCGAAGTCAGCGATCTGAATGCGTGGTACGGCACCAACCACACGCTGCAGGAGATTCAGCTCAATATCCCGGCAAATCACGCGACAGCGCTGATCGGACCCTCCGGCTGCGGCAAGTCTACGTTCGTGCGCTGCCTCAATCGCATGCACGAGACCAACCCGATCGCGCGGGTCACCGGCAAGGTGCTGATCAACGAGGTCGATATCTACGCCGACGCATCGCCGGTCGAGATCCGCCGCCGGGTGGGCATGGTCTTTCAGCGGCCGAATCCGTTTCCGACGATGTCGATCTACGACAATGTTGCGTCCGGGCTGAAGCTGAACGGCTTCCGCAGCCGGCGGGTGCTGGATGAGGTGGTGGAGCGCTCGCTACGCCAGTCGGCTCTGTGGGACGAGGTGAAGGACGATCTGAAGAAGAAGTCGGGCGCCAGCCTCTCCGGCGGCCAGCAGCAGCGGCTCTGCATCGCGCGCGCGCTCGCCGTCGATCCTGAAGTCCTGCTGATGGATGAGCCCGCTTCGGCGCTCGATCCTGTTTCGACGGCAAAGATCGAAGACCTGATCTTCGAGCTGAAATCGCAGTACACCATCGTGATCGTGACCCATAATATGCAGCAGGCCGCACGCGTGGCGGAGAATACCGGCTTCTTCCTGATGGGCAAGCTGGTAGAGTTCGACTCAACACATAAGATCTTTACCAATCCCCGTGACAAGCGCACGGAAGACTACATCACGGGACGGTTTGGCTAATGCGTTTCTCCTGTCAATCCAGATCGAAGAGACAATGCGAACACAGCTTTTCCGTCAAGAAAAGCTGCACCTCGCTACAGCAGAACGACGCCACGTTGTCAGGAGAAACGCAGTAATGCGCATACGGTTTCACCAGCGCCTGGACGATCTGAAGGAGAACCTGCTCGTGATGGCCGGAATGGCCGAGCAGGCGATCCAGCGCGCTATTGAGGCCTACCGCACCCGTGACACCTCGATCTGCGATCTGGTGATGCATGGCGAACTGGCGATCAACAAGCTGGAGCGGGAGATCGACCAGATGGCGCTGGACCTGCTTGCGATGGAGCAGCCGATGGCCATCGATCTGCGCTTCATTCTCGCAGTCATCAAGATCAATGCGGATCTCGAGCGCGTGGGTGACCAGGCGGTGAACATCGCGGGGCGCGTTTGCGACCTCAATGCGTTTGCCGCAGCGGAGATGCCGGTCGATATCCCGCACATGGCTTCGATCGCCTCCGGCATGGTACGTAAGGCGCTGCAGGCATTTATCGAAGGCGATGCGGAGATGGCGGAGACTGTGCTGGTGATGGACGACCAGGTCGACAAGATGAACCAGGCGGCATATTACTCGCTTTCGATCCTGATCAAGGAACAGCCAGCTCTTACTGCCCAGGCGTTGAATGCGCTGGTGATCGCGCGCAATCTGGAACGCGTTGCCGACCACGCGACGAACATCGCTGAGGACGTCATTTTCTGGGTGCGTGGGGCGGATGTCCGGCACCACCAGGACAGCACGCAAAATGCCGCGTCCTGAAGACAACAGTACCCTGCGTCAGGCTGGCCACCAGTCGAGCCAGGGCAGCACGGGGTGGTAGATCGCCAGCCGGTGTTCGCGCTGCGCTGCCGATTCGTCCAACTCAGAAAGCCTGCGGAAGAGTTCGCTGTACGACTCCAGTTGACTCCGGTATTGTTCCCGGGCTGCCGTGAAAAAGCTATCGCGATCGACGCCAGCCGGGAGCGCGGCGGTCTTGTAGTCGATGATCCACAGATACTCCGTTCCGGGGACGCCGGGCGAGGTTCCGGCGAAGAAGACGCGGTCGGGGCGTTGCCGGAGGATGCGGCCCTCTCTGGTACTGGTCCAGGATTGCTCGTTCCATGACCGCTCGTTCCAGGATTGCTCGTTCCAGAATCCTTCTGTCGCGGACTCATCTCCTGGCGCCGAGGGGTGAGCCATCAGCAGCCAACGGCCTTCTTCGTGGCGGAGAGCGTTGCGCATTCCTTGGAGAATCGCGGAACGTGCCGCGGCAGTCTCCGCAAGTGTCAGCCCATGCTGTCGGAGCAATGCGTCGGTAAGGCGGCCCCAGTCCGGGCGATCGCCACTGGCGCCGGCCGCTGTCCGCTCCAATAGCGCGTGCAGGACGATGCCCTGGACGCGTGCGAGCCGGCTGCCGGTTCCGGTGTCCTCGAGAGGACGATTGGTGCGGATGGCGGCTGCCAAAGCCTGTCGGGGTTCGATTGCGGCGTCCTTGAACCACTCAGCCGGTAGCCTGCGGAGGAATTGTCGTTGCGCCGCAGCCGCCAGCGAGATCACGGTGCCGTTGCTGGAGGGCAGGGACGGCGAAACAGCCCCGGGCATCGTGACCACGTTAGCTGGTGCCGGCCGCGTTGCTGCGACGATGTGGCGTTCCAATCCTTCCCATCCCGCCGCGAGCAGACAGCCCTTGCGGGATCGCGCAAGTTCTCCATTCTGTTTGAGCTCGATGGATGCGAAGAGGTGCAGCTCGTGGATGGCGCGCGAGCAGGCGACATACAGCAGCCGTTTCTCCTCCTGCTGCAGCCGCCGCGCGGACATATTGTCCACCCAATCGTAGAGTCTGGGTTTGTCACCGTGCTTGTAACCAATGGGAGCCAGTAGCAGCTCATCTTCTTTTGTTCCGGCGCGCCTCCGCACCAGCCATTGAAAGAGTGGCGAATCGTCGCGCTTGCCCATTTTCTGGAGCTGCGGAACGACGACTACTTCGAACTCCAGCCCCTTCGCGCTGTGAATGGTCATGAGCTGCACGCCGCAGTCTTCCGAGACGCTGGGGTCGGGCTGCGCGTAGAGCTCTTCGAGGCGCTGGTTGAGGCTTTCGTCGAGTGTGCCGAAGCAACTCGGCGGCATTTGCGCGAGCGTGGCAAAGAACGCTTCAGCGTTGGCGAGCGATTCCGCATCGAGGAACTGCGGCGCGCCGAGTGCGTACCACGTGCGCTCCAGCCAGAGCGCCAGTCCGGCGGGCGAGCCGGCGAGCGATCCAGCCGCGTAGGCAGCCTGCGCCTGCTCGAGAATAGCCAGCACATGCAGTGCGCGCCTGCGGCTCTCGGGATCGAGACGGTCATGATGCGAGCGGTCATGATGCGAGCGGATCAGCGATGCGATCGAGGCTGCCTGCTCACCGGCTTCAGGGTCGCCGCAGATGGCGTGAAATGCCGGTATGGTCAGGCCGCACCAGGGTGCGCGTAAGACCGCGAGCCAGGCGATGCGATCCGCCGGATGCAGCAGAGCGCGCAGCAGTGAAAGCAGATCGAGGATTTCCGGCCGGTCGGGCAGCAGGTCGATCTTCACGCCGCGAAAGGGAATCTGCGCCAGCCGCAACCTGCTGATGATTTCGACCAGATG
This sequence comes from Acidobacteriaceae bacterium, assembly GCA_036270675.1. Taxonomy (GTDB): domain Bacteria; phylum Acidobacteriota; class Terriglobia; order Terriglobales; family Acidobacteriaceae; genus KBS-83. The sequence continues at coordinate 11,785 of DATBCB010000284.1, forward strand.
CGTTCGCGCGCGGGCCAGCACCGCAACTCGATACCTGCTGCCATCGCGCTGCGCCCGCTCGATCGCCGGCCTGTGGGCCTGAATCAATTCGATCATTGAATCCGCTTCGGCAGCGTCCAGCTCATTAGGGGGACGGCTGTCTTTTTCGAAAGCCTGCACGTGCAGGTGCAAGGCATCCGGGGCGTGCTCCGCACCCGCCTTGCTCGATACGGAGGCGGCGTATTGCACTTCGTCGTCGGGGTCCGCTCCGAGCACGCGCTCGAAGACTTCATTGAGCGGATTCACGATCGCAGGAGTGGAGCGGAAGTTCGTGGAGAGCTGCAGCGTCTTCAGCGGAAGATACGCATTGCCTATCTCCATGCCGTGCTCGCGCACCTGATGGAACAAGCGCGATTCGGCGTCGCGGAAGAGATATATGGACTGCATAGGGTCGCCGACGAAGAAGCAGGTCCGGCCATCGCCCGGCTGCCAATCTTCAAGCAGCGCCTGCAGGAGAGCAAGATGCGGACGCGAGGTGTCCTGAAACTCATCCACCAGCAGATGGCGGATGCGCTCGTCCAAACGCATCAACACGGCGGCATCCTGGAGCGCAGCGTGCGCTGCGATGCCGGCCTCGGCAAAGTCGATGACCCCCTGCTCCGCGAAGACGACGCGTAACTGCGCG
>DATBCB010000285.1:0-2270 GCA_036270675.1 Acidobacteriaceae bacterium
CAAAGCGAGGTTTGCGACGAGGTAGACAGCAGCCTGCCAGGGATCGTGCGGGATCTTAACCGGGATTGGGGTAAGGATCGTCAGAGAACGCAAATGCGAACACAACCAGGAACGCTGGATAGATACGCTGGAGACGCCGGACCATGAAGCCAATGAAGGGGGGCGCCCTGCGGACCAAGGTCCCGTAGATCAGGTATCCGCTGAGAACGAAGAACAGCTCGACGCCAAAATTTCCATAACTACGGAACGCCTCGGCCGAAGCAAATGCCGGACCTGGTGACAAACCGATCAGCTGGGATTGCATGGTGTAATGCTGAAGGAACACCAACGTGACTGCGAGTCCACGTAGCCCCTCCATCTGCAGGAGCCGGGCGTGTTGCGGATCCTGAAGCTCGAAAGTTCTACGCAACCAGGGCGCTAACATCCGGCTAATCGCATCCTCCTGTCCGGGGCGCAGTCTTCATACGCGGGGGCACGGCACGGCGGTTAGCCCGCATATCTCACACTGGGTAGGTGCATCGGGGTTCCGAATCAGCGAAAGTTCTTTTGCGAGAAGGACTTTTGCTGAAACGAAGGAGCGCCCCGATGCCGACAGAGTGTAGCCCGAGGTTGTTTGAATTTGCACCCGTTGCCGGCCGCGCGGTTGTGGCGGCATTCGATGGCGGCTCCATCACATCGGATGCGGGAGGGCTGCTGCTGGGAGCGACCGACCGGTCGATTGGATTGGTGGCTCGATTTGCTGCCTGCTTCACCGACCATCGCCGCACCGAGCTGATCGAACACGAGGTCGGTACACTGGTTGGCCAGCGCGTGTTCGGCATTGCGCTGGGCTATGAAGATCTGAACGACCACGACCAACTGCGCCACGACCCGATAATGGCGATCCTGGCCGGCAAGCTGGAAGCCGGTCGGGCAGATTGCGCTCCGGTCGCCGGCAAATCGACGCTGAACCGGCTGGAGCTGAGCCGACCCGAGGCAACGCGGTATCACAGGATCAGTCACGACCCCTCGGCGATCGAGGGGTTGCTGGTTGATCTGTTCCTGGAGGCACACGCCAAGGCACCGGCGCAGATCATCCTGGACCTGGATGCGACGGACGATCCGCTGCATGGGAAACAAGAAGGCCGGTTCTTCCACGGCTATTACGACTGCTACTGCTACCTGCCGCTCTACGTGTTCTGCGGCCGGCACCTGCTGGCGGCGAAGCTGCGGCGGTCGAACATCGATGGCTCGGCCGGTGCAGTCGAGGAGGTGGCACGGATCGTGGCCCAGATCCGCCGACGCTGGCCGCGGACACGCATCCTGCTGCGCGGCGATTCGGGTTTTGCCCGCGAAGTCCTGATGGCGTGGTGCGAGGCCAATCGTGTGGACTTCGTGTTTGGCCTGGCGCGCAATCCGCGGCTGGAGGAGACGGTGAAGGCGGAGCTGATCGCCGCCACGCTCGACAGCATTCGCAGCGGCCGGCCGGCGCGCCGCTTCAAGGACTTCCGCTACACAACGCTGCACAGCTGGAGCCAGGAACGCCGCGTCATCGGCAAGGCGGAGGTGACCGGCGACAAGGCCAATCCGCGCTTCATCGTCACCTCACTGAAGCCCGGCGAGATCGACGGGCGGCGGCTCTATGAGAAGATCTACTGCGCGCGCGGCGAGATGGAGAACCGCATCAAAGAGTGTCAGCTCGATCTGTTCGCCGACCGCACCTCGGCCGCCACCATGCGCGCCAACCAACTCCGCCTGTGGTTTGCCTCGATGGCCTATGTGCTGGTCTGCGCGCTCCGCCGCATCGGCCTGGCACACACCCAGTTCGCTGACGCTACCTGCGGCACCATCCGCCTCAAACTGCTGAAGCTCGGTGCGCTGGTGCGCACCAGCGTCCGGCGGATCAAACTCGCGATAGCATCCGCCTGCCCGTGGCAGAATGAGTTCGCACTTGCCCATCTACGACTCGCCATGGCGGACGCCTGACACGAAACAGACAGCGCACAGACACCATGCAACACCGCAGCGCTGCCAAACGGCGGCGAGGGCAACGCATGAGCAAAATGCCGCTGTCCTCCCGCCTCGCATGATGCTCACAACCGCAATGGCGCAATGAAGCCAACTTTGTGTCAACCTACTCGCGACTGTGAGAAATGCAGGCTAGCAGGGTCCGTCACCGCACCTTACTGCTCTACTCGCTCGACGGAGGTGAATCTGAACACAACATTGGCGCCGGGATCGAGCCCCGGACCGTCCAGGCCGAACATGCACTGCTCTGCGTCGATCGCCTG
>DATBCB010000286.1:0-11685 GCA_036270675.1 Acidobacteriaceae bacterium
AAGCTCGGCATCGAGCGCAACCTCACCCCCGGCGAAATAGCAGGCCAGGTCGTCGCCGTCCTCCGCCGCCATCAGGTCGAGCTTGGCCGCGACCGCATCAACCTCGTCTTCATGGGCATGGGCGAGCCTTTCCTCAACTACGACGCCTTCATGGACGCCGTGCGTCTGCTCGTCAGTGAAGTGGGCATCACCACATCGCGCATGACCGTCTCGACCTCCGGCATCGTCCCCGGCATCGAGCGCTTCGCCAAAGAGCCCGTCCGTCCGCGTCTCGCCATCTCGCTCAACGCGTCGAACAACACAGTGCGCGAATCCGTGATGCCCATCACGCGCAAGTGGCCCATCGAAGCCGTCCTCGAAGCCGCACGCAAGATGCCGCTCACCCCGCGCGAAAAGATCACCTTCGAGTACGTGCTGTTAGGCGGCGTCAATGACTCGCTCGTGCACGCCGACGAAGTCGTCGCGTTAGCCCGCCGCGCCGGCTTCCCGTCGAAGGTCAACTTGATCGTCTGGAACCCCGGCCCCGACATCCCCTATAGGCAGCCAAAGGACGAAGCGGTCCAGCAATTCCAGCAGCGCCTCATCGCCCGCGGCGTCCCAGCCTTCCTTCGCCGCCCCCGCGGCCGCGACATCTACGCCGCCTGCGGCCAGCTCAAAAAGACCACCGAAGCGAATTCGTAGGGGCATTCAGCTCACGACGTTGCGATACAGTGGTGCAGCCATGCGCTTCTTCGCACTCCTGGCATTCGCGCCCCTCCTCACTGCTGTCGCCTTCGCCCAATCCGCTGACAGCCAATCCACGACGGATGTAGCGCGGCAGCAGGCGCTACCGCACGAGACGCAGGTGCGTGGGTATTGGACCGATCCAGCTACTGGACTCATGTGGGCCGGCAGAGACAACGGCAAAGATGTGAGCTGGAAGAGCGCTGTGAAGTACTGTCGGGATCTGCGGTTGGCCGGCTACTCGGACTGGAGGTTGTCGACGCTCGCGGAGCTGGAAGGGATTTACGACAAGAACGCCAATGCCCCTGGAAGAGCTGGGCCGCCGGGAAAAGATAGGCCCTTTAGTGGGCATGTGAAGGGCAACTTGTTATTGACCGGCAATCAATGGAGCAGCATCCGATTTGGTGGTTATGCGCCGCGCTTCGACTTCAACGAAGGGCGCGTGTTCAATGGCGATGAAATCACGTTCTACACAAACAAGCGCGCGCTGTGTGTACGCGGTTCCGGAGAATGATGGGTCCTGTGACGCGGCTGCGGCCCTACTCTCATCCTGAGCAACGCGAAGACCGCAGCCCGCCGTCCCTTAGAACAGATCCGCATGAGTTCCAGTCCGGACCAGATACAGATCATTGCCATCGAGCTTGTAGAGAAGCAACCAGTCCGGCTCGATGTGGCAATCGCGATGATGCTTCCACTCGCCGCCCAAAGCATGGTCCTTGTAACGTGCAGGCAGCGGGTTCTCTTCGACCAGCAACAGGATCAACTCCCGCAGCTTTGCCATGTCCTTCCCGCGTTTCTCTGCCAGTCTCACATCCCGTTTGAATTGAGTGCTGCGGATCACCTCCCGCACGTCAGATACCCAGATCTTTAAGGAGTGCCTCGGCGGAACGGAATCGCTTGCCTTGCTTTTTATCTGCTGACTGCATCGCCTTGACCGTCGTGGCGTTGGGAACGCGCACTTCAAATGGCAACGCCTTCTCCTCCGCCACACGGACGAGCATCATGCGCACGGCATCGGAAACGGATATCCCCATCTTCGCCAGGGTTGCCGCCGCTCTTTCCTTGATCTTTTCGTCCACCCGTACATGCACCATCGACGTCGTAGCCATAATTTGCTCCTGCGATACATCGTATCTCATCGGTACTGCTGAGTAGGGCCGCATGCTCTACATCGTGGGGCGGGTGAAAATCTCGCACGCCCGCGTCCCCAAAGTGAGCGACCGAAGGAAGCGAACCAGCAACTCGCGCCATAGGCGCCTGTGCCTGGGACAGCGACTCACGCCGCAGTCACATATATCGGGACTCCCCTGCGATACAGTGGTTCCGCCATGCGCCCACTCGCACTCCTCGCATCCACGCTCCTGCTCGCCGCACCCGCGCTCGCCCAAACACCCGATGCCTCCCGCTGCACCAACCTCCGGCAGCTCCCGCTCGACCAAGCCCACATAGTCTCCGCCGAAGTCGTAGCCACCGGCACGTTCGTAGCTCCGCCGCGCCCCACCGGGCCCGGCGAACAGGTCGCGCTCTATAAACGACTCCCCGCCTTCTGCCGCGTCAAGATCGAAGCCACTCCCACCCCCGACTCCAAAATCCAGATCGAAGTCTGGCTTCCTGTCGCTGACTGGAACCATCGCTTCCAGGGCATCGGCAACGGCGGCTTCGCCGGCGAGATCGATTTCCACGGCCTCGCCCGCGCACTCGACAACAACACCGCCACCGCCGGCACCGATACCGGCCACTTCGCCGACGGCATCGATGCCAGCTGGGCCCTCCACCATCCCGAAAAGATCACCGACTTCGGCTGGCGCGGCATTCACCAGATGACCGAGCAGGCCAAAGCCGTCGTCGCCGCCTACTACGGCGCACCCGCGCAGCACAGCTACTTCACCGCCTGCTCCGATGGCGGCCGTGAAGCCCTCATGGAGGCGCAGCGCTTTCCCGCCGACTACGACGGCATCCTCGCCGGCGCGCCCGCCTACAACTGGACCACGCTGATCACCAGCGGCGCCATCGGCATGCAGACCCTGCTCTCAGACGATGCCAGCTACATCCCGGCGACGGACGTGCCGCTCATCCATCGCGCTATCGTGAGGCAGTGCGACAAGGTGGACGGCCTCAAGGATTCGCTCATCGCCGATCCGCCCGCCTGCCACTTCGCCGCCGCCACGCTTGCCTGCAAAACAGGCCACATGCAGCGCTGCCTCACTGCCGCCCAGGTCAAGTCGCTCAACACCCTTCTATCCGAACGCAGAGTCAGCGATACCACCATCTTTCCGGTTCTTCCTGCTGGCGGCGAACTCGATCCCAACGGCTGGCCCAGTTGGATCATGGGCCAGGAGCGCGGCAAGTCCGCCATGAGCGGCTTCGGCTACGGCTATTTCGCCAACATGGTCTACGACAATCCCAAGTGGGACTTCCACACCTTCGATCCCGTCGCCGGTCTCGCCGCCGCGCGTGAGAAGACCAGCGAAGCGCTCGACGCCACCAACCCCGACCTCAGTGCTTTCCGCAATCGCAGCGGCAAGCTGATCCTCTATCACGGCTGGGCCGACGCGGCGATCAGCCCGTTCTACTCCATCCACTACTACGAAGAGGTGCAGCAGAAGCTCGGTAAGGACGAGACCGCGAGCTTTACCCGGCTCTACCTCATGCCCGGTGTCAAGCACTGTGCCGGCGGTCCCGGCCCGAACGCCATCGGTCAGTTCGGCCTACCCGGCATGAAGGAATCAAACGCCGGCAACAACGTCATCCACGCCCTCGAGGACTGGGTCGAAGCGGGCAAAGCCCCCGCAGCCATCACCGCCACCAAGTACGCAGAGCTGCCCGCCGATCCGCGGCATGCACCCCAGGCCGATCCGCCCAAAATCGAGATGACCCGCCCCGTCTGCCCCTACCCGCAGCAGGCCCACTACAAGGGAACCGGCAGCACAAAGAACGCCGCCTCCTTCACCTGCCAGGCGGGACCAGGGAAGTAGAAAAGTGAGGGAAGGGCAAGCGTGGGGTTCAGGCAGTAATGCCGCGTAACCCGTCGAGATCCGCTTCGAGCCCCAGGTGCAGCAGCACATCGGCCACGCGGTCGGCGTTGTGGCGCAGCGTGTCGCCTTCCGCGGCGAAGTTCCCCGGGATGACCCGCACGCCCAACTCCTCGATGCGTTCGATGTCCGGCAGGATCGGCGCTGCGCCCTCGCGCGCGTAGTTGCGCAACAGAGTCCCGCTGACCGGCGCGGTGTTCACCAGCGCATAGTCGAAGATCGCCTGGCCCATGTGGTCATAGATCTTCTCGATGTGCTGCGACGCCGTCAGTCCCAGGCTCTCGTTCGACTGCGTCATGAGATTGCAGATGAACACGCGCAGCCCGCGCGCCTCGGCCAGCGCCTCGGGAATGCCCTTCACCAGCAGGTTGGTGATCAGGCTGGTGTAGAGCGACCCCGGGCCCAGCGTGATCAGATCGGCGCGCGCAATCGAATCGAGCGTCTCCGGCAGTGGCTCGGCACCTGCGGGCTCGAGCGTCAGCTCGCAGATGCGATGCTTGCTCGCCGTGATGTTCGTCTCGCCCTCGACGATCGAGCCGTCGTCCATGTGCGCCGACAGCGTCACATTGGTCGTCGTCGCTGGATAAATATGGCCACGTGTCGCCAGCACCTGCGAGGAAAGCTTGATCGCCTGCGCGAAGTCCCCGGTGATCTCGGCCAGCGCGGCGACAAATAGGTTGCCAAAGCTGTGGCCTTCCAGGCTGCTCATTTCCTCGCCGTTACCATTGCCGTTCACGGCTGCGGCGGTTGCAGAGGAGAAGCGGTGGCGAAAGAGCTTGGAAAGCAGCGCCTCATCATCCGCCAAGGCCACCATGCAGTTGCGCAGGTCGCCCGGCGGCAGCATGTTGAAGTGCCGGCGCAGCCGCCCGCTCGATCCGCCATCGTCGGTTACGGTTACAACCGCAGCCAGATCGCTGATCAGGCTCGGAACAACACCGGCGCACTCCGGCTCATTGGTCTGCGGAGAAGGCGCATAGCGGCGCAATCCGCGCAGCAAGGTGGACAATCCGGTGCCCCCGCCGATCGCCACAACGCGCAGAGACGACCGCCGCAGCGGCGTTGTCATCGCCGTCTCACGCCCGGCCTCTCGCTGTCCGAATGTGCTACTGGGAATCACCGGCATACTGCTGCGGCTTCCTTTTCAGTGAACTTCCAGCCCATGCAACTTCACGCTCATTGAACCTCGGGATAAAGAAGCTCAGTGAACCGCGGATCGTCCGCCATATCCTGAAAGTCCGAATCCACGCGGGCATGGATGCGGTTCTGCGGATTGATGGCGATGGCCGCGGACAAATGCTCCAGGCACTGCTCAGTCTGCCCCGTCATGCTCTCCAGGATAGAAAGCCCGTAAAGCGCGTAGTCAGCCTGCGGTGCCTTGGCGAGGATGGTCTCGAGCTGCTCCCGCGCTTCGTCATAGAGCCCGGTGTTCAGCAGCGAGATGGCATAGTCGTACTGCTCCTCGGGGCCGGTGAATGTGCGCTCCTGCTTCGCTGCCTGCCGCCCGCACGCTTCCAGATACACGCGTGCGCGCTCTGCCACTTCGGGCGAGCTCTGTTCGCTCAGCTTGCGGAAGCCTTCGCGCGCCTTGTCGTACTTGCCTTCCTGCATGGCCTTCAAGGCTGATTCGTATTCCTGCATGGTCTTCTGATGTGCCGGATCGGTCATGGTCCGCACCTTACCCTGAATTGTCTTCGGGCCGCGTGGCTTGGTGGTTCCTGTGCTTGCCATTGCTTGATCGTCCTTACCTATACCTGACCTGTACCTGCCGCATCTCGAAGCAGGGGTTCACTATCGCTTCTGTTCAGCCGTTGTACACTCCCGACCCCAGGGGCCGTCAACCACACCTCAGCGGTACGCACTACCCGCGGCGGCCGGTTACTCCACGCCGCTCCCCATAAAGAATGGGGTTGAGCTCCGGATCGTTGTACATCTTCAGTTGCCGGTACTGCTTGAAATAACGCTCGCCCGCACAGATTTGTTCCCACAGCCGTTCCAGGCACCCTGCCAGGTCGTCGCGCTGGTCTTGTAAGGTGCTAAACCGCTTCGCATTTCGTTCGCGATGTCCCTGGGGCGCTCCCTCGCGATCCAGCTCCTCCCGGGTATGAAACAGTTTCAGCGACAGAATCGACAACCGGTCCATCATCATACCGGGTGTCTCGGAGTGTTGCTCGCCCCGATCCATCCCCGGATCCATCATTGACCCATCCTGCATTGACGTATCCTGCGGCGACGCCGCCCGGAGACTCGCGAGCAGCAATGCATCCAATCGCTCCCCGGTGTCGTTGCGCATCTGGTTCACGCGATCGATCTCCCGCTTCACGGCCGCGACCGAAGCGTCGCCGGCAGAGGGCCGCCGTGCCTCATCTTCCGCATGCCAGAGCACGAAGTTGGCCGCATGCTGTGCCTCGACCAGCGCCTCCACCGTCCGAGCGTCAGACTCGTCCACCATTGGTTCAGGTGGTAGCTCGTGCCATAGCCTGGTGCGCCCATCCTGCAGCAGCACGATGGCGCGCGCGTCGACCAGTGTAGAGAGCGATGGAGACATGGGACGGGAGCAGCGGCGATCTGCTGGTGAGCTCGCTGGGAATCGAACCCAGGACCCACGCATTAAAAGTGCGTTGCTCTACCGACTGAGCTACGAGCTCACAGTACCGCTCTGCTGCTAACTAACGGTATCACAGGATGATGCATCGGCAGTTGGGCGATAGATGCGGCGCAAGCAGCAAGGGCACCCGGATTTGGGTGCCCTTGAAGGTGATGTGTACGTTCAAACGACTAGGGCAGGTAGTAGCGGATCGAGGTCTCGAAGACGTGGTCGGTACCCTCCGCGCCGCCGCCGGGGTTGGTCGTACCACCAGCACCGGACCAGAGGTGGCGCTGGAAGTAGCTATACTGCGCGCCCTGACGGAAACGTCCCATCGGTCCGCGGTAGAAGTCGTACCAGTAGCCGGTGGCGAGCTCCTGGACGTCTTTGGTCTGGTTGCCGCAATTGGCGGGCACCGCCGGAGTGAAGCCAGTACCGCCGCCGAAGCCGGGATTGACCGTCGCGCTGGGCAGCGGTTCGGTATTGCAGCCGCTCATGTTGGTGGCCGGGGAGCCGTAGCCGGTTTTGCCGAAGAAGCGGCGTCCAACGTAATCATCGCCGTAGTTCACGTACACGTTCAGCCGGGCGGTCGGGTTGGCTTCAATCGTTCCCAGTGCGGAGAAGTTGTGCAGCGGAGCGATCTGGCCGTTGGGACGAAGTGTGATATCGGCGATGGTCGAAGAGCCGTAGCGGCCGGTTCCATCACCCCACAGGCCTTTCAGGCCGAGAGTGAGCTTTTTGTGGAGCGCCGTCGTGCGCCCGCTGCCGCCGATGCCGCCGCCGACCGTGCTGTCGTTGAAGGCGCCGGCTGCGGTGCCGGTAATCGTCGTAACGCCGCCGACAGTGGTGACAACCTCGTTGGGATAGATACGATCGCGGAAGAAGCGGGCAATGCCGAAGACCTCATAATGTCCACCAAAGCTAGGCTCGATGGCGATCTTCGCGATCATGTCAGGTGCCAGGTTGAACGAGTAGTTTGCGGTCGAGTTGTAGAGGCCGCCGTTGTTACCGTCGGAACCGATCAATACATTGGTTGGCAGTCCCGATCCGGCAGGATTCAGGGTCTCGGCATTTTCCGCCGAGGCGCCGATCCAGAACTTGTCGTGGAAGTTCCTGGTCACGCGAAAGCCATACTGCCGCGCCCACACAAAGCCCGCTACGTACTGTGGGTCGATGGTGGCGGGAAGGATTTCCGTGCCATTGTCCAGACCATGCGTGGTTTCCGTTGCCAGGGTCCACATCTGGCCCCCACTGATATTCCACCCGCTGTGGAAGGCGGCTCGCGCCCACAGCTGGCGCTGGCGGACGACGTAACTGTTCGACTGGTTGTTGTTGGAGGTGATGCCGGTGCCCAGCCAGTCCATTTCGTAGTAGCCGGTCAGATCTATGCTGGCCAGCTTGCCGGTTGCTTTGAGGGCCAGGCGCGACTGACGTCCCGTTCCGTAGAACTCGCTCAGCTGCGCGGCATTTGAATTCTGCAGCGGAATGCCGGTGAACTGCGTGTTGATATCGCCGCCGATAGCAGCGCTGCGCCACACGGTCGCGGCTTCGATGAAGGATCCTGTCGGCGAGAGTGTAACGCCCTTGAAGTGGATCTCGTCAGGGTGCTCGATCTTCTTCGTGAGGTTGGTCTGGGTTTCCTGAATCGAAGAGGCGAGCGAACTGCTGTTGGTCTTCAGATCGCTGACCGCGCCCTGCAGATTGTTGACGGCGGACGCATTGTCGGCGGTCTGCTGTTGCTGCTGCTGTGCCTGCTGCTGAGCCTGGGCGGCGGCTGCGTTGGCCGCTGCTGCCTGCTGCTGGGCCGCCTGCAGTTGCGAATTGCTGTCATTCAACTGTTGTTTGAGCTGGTTGATCTGCGACTCCATGTCTTCGCGGAGCTGTTGAATCTCCGTTTCGACAGAGGGACGACGCTCCACCTTCCGTGGGTGCCGGACAGTGGTCTTTCCGTTAGCGGTGCCGCTCGGGGTAGTTGTCTGCCCGTGGGCGGTCGCCATGGCCGACACAAGTACAAAGGTGGCCATCGCCTTCAAATGATTTTTCATTCAGCCTCTCTCCAGAACTCGTCGCACGGCTTCCCGAAATATTTCATGACGCAACAGGGCACACGTATGACGTAGCCCTCAGGCTGACAGCCGAACATGACGGAGCGGAGAACAGACATTGAATAGATTGTTAGTAATTGATGAACGTAATGTTACAGACTGCGGGAAACCTACTGATTTGCACGTGCCTCAGTCGAGCCCGCACCGAGCAAATTCGCCAGCAGCCGGTAGGCGCCCGGAACGCCCTCCGGCGTCTGCCGGTGCAGGGCGAAGGCGACATAGATGTACTCGCCCTTCCCGAAGCTTGCGTGCAAGAGCCCGCCGCGCTGCGGGTCCTGTCCAGGATCGTGCGTCTCGGTGGGGGCCGCGAACTGCGGTCCCCAGGAGCTCATGAAGGAGTGACCCCGCTCCTCCGCCCACCCGTCAAAGTCCGCTTCGGTGATCTGGTTCGGTGTGCTCAGCAACGGATCCTTCGGGTCGAGCAGAGCCACGGGCGCTCGCTCGTCGACCACCCGCTCGGGGATGCCCCGCATGTTCAGGTGCATCTCGTAAGGGGCATAACCGTGGTCGAACTCCGGCCCCTGATACATCACCAGCAGTGTGCCGCCCGCATGCACCCACGCCAGCAGGCGCGCGTTGGCCAGCGGCAGCTCAGGCCGCGCGGCATAGGCGCGGATGCCGAGCACGATGGTCTGGTACTGCGACAGGTCGCCGCTCAGCAGATCCGCCGCGGAGAGCTGGTCCACATGCAGTCCGAGCTGTTCGATCGCACTGGGAAGCGTGTCGCCCGTGCCCATCACGTAGGCAATGCGGCGATCGCCGGCGACCTTCACGTCCACGCCGCGCACATTCGTTCGTGCCGCCCGGTACAGATTGTAGGGAATCAGCGCGCCATACCCAGCCGTCTCATAGCCCACGGTGTAGCGGTGATTGCCGCTTTCCGCGACCGCGGTGATGGGATATCTTGCGGCTTCCAGCGCCGGCGCGTGAACCTGGAAGCTGAAAACCGCGTCCTCACCCGAGTGCAGATGGAAATCCGCCGTCGCCGGCGTCGACTGCCAGCCCTGCGGCAACTCCAGCCGCAGCGTGCCCGCGGCGTCCTCCGTCGCCTGGATATGCGCAGGTATGGTGAGCTCGTGCTGCTGTCCCTCGTGCTGCTGTCCATTGTGCAGCGGTACTAGCGGCGATACGATCCAGGCCTGTCCGAGCGAGACCGATACTTCGGGTGTCACCACCAGGGGCGCATACACCGCACCCGGCCCCAGCTCAAGATGCATCGTCTGCACTGCCTGGGCAAGCCGCACCGGCACCCCGTCGTAGTCAAAGGTCGCAACGCCGGTTACGGGATAGGGTGCGAAGGAAAGGTTGCGGTACTGCGGTTCGGTGATGTCGTAGTACGCCTGCTCAACCGAGGGGCGGGAGAAATAGGGCGCAGTTGGCGCGGCGTCCTGCGCAACGATGACATGGAACACCGCATCGCCGCTGGTGCTGTGCGGATCATCGAGGCCCGGCGCACCCTCCCGTTCCACCGTCCAGCGCTCATTCTGCGGCGTCTCCAGCATGACCTTGCTGAGCCGGGCGGCTTTCGGCGCCCGGAGGTGCACGCGAACGCGGAACTCCGACCCAGGCGTCACCTGCGCAGGCGTTGGCTGCGGCGTCGAGGAGAGCCCGCCGCGCGGGCCGGCGTAGAGCTCGATGCCGCGGGGTCCACCGCCCGGCGTCACCACCGCGGTCATCTCGATGCCCAGCGCCTCGGCCAGTCCATCGTTCGCCTCCTGCAGCTTGATCTCCAGCTCGCGTTCGATCGAAGCCTTCTGCTCCGCGTCCAGGTGGCTGGCCTTCACCTCGTCCAGCAGGCTCGCCGCGCGGCGATAGACATCGGCCAGCAGTGGCGCTGTCTTCTCCGGTTGGTCGGGCGAGTAGTTCAGAATCGCCTGCGCCAGAACCTGGTGGATACGTGACAGCGGTTGTTCGAGAAAAGCGCCCTGCGGGCCGGCCAGCTTCGCCAGTCCAGGCAGCGATGTATCGATGCCATCGAAAAAGCTCTGCTCCACCGGCTCGACCGGCACCCTTGATCCGTAACGATGGTAGGCACTCGATGCCTCACCCGGCAGCGGCACGTTGGGGCCTTCATGCTGCGAGCGCTGCTCGCCCAGCCCCCGCCGCGCAATCTGGATGTAAGTTTGTCCCAGCAGCGGGTCGCGCTCGCCCTCCTCGATGGTGATGTTGGTCGCCGGAATGCCGTTGATGTCGGTGTCGTTGACGTAGTCATGGAAACGGACCGGAGCGTATTTGCCGGTCGCGTAATCGAACATCCCCTTCGGCGACAGCGAAAAGCCGGGCACGCGCGCGTAGACCTTGAGCGGCTTCCACGGCTCTAGACCGGCCGCAATCTGGTCGGGATACATCTTCGGATCGCCGGCGGCATTGAAGACCTCCTGCGCCAGCATGCCAGAGACCTGATGGTGGCCGTGGCCGTCGGTCACATTGCCTGTGAAGACCGAGCACACGACCATCGGCCGGTACATGCGGACGGCACGCACTGCGTCGTAGAGCACGCGGTCATGACCCCACTGCGCAAGCGCCTCCTCCATCGTCTTCGAGAATCCGTAGTCGGCGACGCTGCCCCAGTACTGCTGATCGACGCCATAATATTCGTCCGCACGCAGCAGCTCGTTGGTGCGGATCAGCCCCAGCGCATCGTAGTCCGCCGCGGACATCGCGTTCTGGCCGCCCTCGCCGCGGGTGAGCGTGAACAGCGCCGTGCGCACGCCCAGCCCTCGGCTCTCATAGGTCAGCATTCCGCCGTCTTCGTCATCGGGGTGGGCGACGATCATCATCAGGCTGGCCGTCGTGTCCAGCCGCCTCAGGCTCTCGGAGAGCGCTGCAGCGCCGCGATTTTCCGGCAGTGGTGTTGCCTCGATGGTGGGAGCAGAGGCCGGCGGTAAGTCGGCCGCGACAGTCTGCGCGTAGACCGTGGTCGCCAGCAGAGCAGCCATTGGAAGTAGGTGCGCGGGCCGGGAGTGCATGGACTCTGAGTGTAACGTCCACTCGGCAAGCACGCGAGTGCTCCGCCACAGCAGCTAGGCGCCAGCTACACTGCGTGCAGCGCGCTGCATCGAGTGCATCGCCGTCCCCATCTCCAGAAAATATGCCCACGGACCACGCCACACCGCCGCCGCACCTCCCGCGTGAGCTCGGGCAGGGCAGCGCGCTCGCGCTCAACATGCTGGAGATGGTCGGCGTCGGCCCGTTCATCACGCTGCCGCTTATCGTCGCAGCGATGGGCGGTCCGCAGGCA
>DATBCB010000287.1:0-2734 GCA_036270675.1 Acidobacteriaceae bacterium
CCAGCGCTGCCGGGTTCTGTGGCACATGTCCCATGCGCGCCAGCCACTTGAACCACGATCGCACCGCCGCCAGCGCTCGCGCGGCAGAAGCCTTCGACAGCCCGCGCCCGTAAAGCTCTGCAAGGTAAGCGCGGATGTGCACATGCTCGATGCGCCGGATGTCGCATCCCTTCCCGAACTGCTCCGTCAGATACGCGACGAACTGCGCAAGCTCGCGCTCGTATGCGCGCAGTGTGTGCGCGGATGCGCCGCGCTCGTTGCGCAGCATCGTCAGATATCCGTCGCGCAATGTAGCCAGCGATTGGCTCATTCAGTTCCTCGCTGCGTTTTCGCCCGGGGCCGCGCTTTCGCCCGAGGATGATGCGCGCGATGCACCGCCTTCAGCCGGTCGAGGGCCAGGTGGGTGTAGACCTGCGTCGTCCCGATGTCCGCGTGGCCCAGCAGCGTCTGCACGGTGCGCAGATCGGCGCCATGCCCCACCATGTGGGTGGCGCAGCTATGCCGCAGCATGTGCGGGCTGGCGCGTCCGCCGGAGCTCCGCTTTACCAGACACCAGATCCACCCGCGGGTCAGCGTGCGTCCCTGCTGCGACAGGAACAAGCCACCGCCACGATTGCCTTTCTCGAGCATCGGCCGCCCGCGTTCCAGATATTCCGTCAACGCCTCCACAGCCGCGCGCCCCAGCGGCACCACGCGTTCCTTGTCGCCCTTGCCGCGGAGACGCACCTGCCCGAAATCAAGCTGAAGGTCCTCCACACGCAGCCCTGTCAGCTCCGAGACCCGCACGCCGCCCGCATACAGCAGCTCCAGGATCGCGCGATCGCGCAGCGCGACGGCGTCGCCTCCAACGCCGGTCGCCACGACGGTCGCCGCATCCAGCATCTCGGCGGTCTCGCTCTCCGCGAGCGCCTTGGGCAGCACCTTCCATGCCTTGGGCGATTCGATATTTACCGTCGGATCGTGCCGGATGCGTTTGTCCAGCAGCAGCCACTTGTAAAAGCCGCGCAGGCATGACAGCTTCCGCGCCACCGAGCGCGCCTCGAGTTGATGCCGGTGCAGATGCTCAAGAAATCCCGCGACCTCCCGCTGCTGCGCCGTCTCCAGCACCGCATGCGTGCCCTCCAGAAACTCGGCAAACATCTCCAGATCGCGTCCGTACGCCTCGCAGCTCAGCGGACGCAGCCCCTTCTCCACCCGCAGATACAGCAGGTACTCGCCGAGGAGCGCCAGATTGGAAGCAGCCGCCACGGACTGATTATCGCGTCCCGCAGCCGTGCGATCTGTTGGCGATTGGCGCTGGAATCTAAGTGGTCAGCCGTGGCCTTGATTCCGCTCGACAGGCAACGGCTTCAGCGCGCGAGGGCGGGCTGGATCTCTGCGAAAGTCATGTTTTGCGCGGCGCTACCGGTTTGCTGCTGCCACTGCTCGAAGAGGCGGCCGTAGCTGAGGGTGGTCACGTCGGCCGGTTCCACGTGGAGCGCGGCGAGCGTGCGGTCGATCCACTCCGGCGGACCTTCGAGCTCGGCGTATTGGCCGATGGGTGTCTCGTCGAGGACGCAGTGTCCTTCGCTGTCGGCCCATTCGCTACGCCACTTCTCGTATACAAAGGCGAAGGTATAGCCGAGCGCGGCGAAGATCGCGGCGACGGCTTCGCCGTCCTCAACTTCGGTTTCGGTTTCGATGCGTTCCTTGTGGCGGGCCTCGGGCGAATCGTTGGGCGTGGTCCGCTTGTGGGTCAGCACCCAGCGATCGCCGTAGCGGCGCAGGCGGAGGATCTGACGGGTGTTGCGGAGCTCGTGCGCGGGCGTGTCGAAGAGAATGTTGCGCTCGAAGGTGCGCGGGGTCTTGCAATGGAAGCCGAGCCGCTGAAGGGTTGCTTCAAGGGCCTTCAAGTCGCGGACGCGGAACTTGACCTCGATCTCAATCGACTGCATGGGACGAGTCTAAAGCAAAAGCAGGATGACTGTGGGGTGTTGGAGGAAACGCAATGGAGGCTCTTCTTGAGAAGAAAGCCTGACGAGATTCGCGCTCCAGCGTGACCATCGTGCTTTGCATTCTACCGCTCGCGGAATTTCTCGGTTCGAAGTGACCATTTCGAACGGTTGTCTTGATCAGATCGCATAATGGAGAGATGGCAGAGACCGAACGCCTTCCCCTGAGCGAATTCGATCTACAGAGCAAGACGGCCGCCGCGACAATTGAACGGGTTGTAGCGATCTGGCGCGGCGGCGGCACGGTTGCGTTTCCTACCGAGACGGTCTACGGATTGGGCGGCCATGTTTTCGACACAAAGGCGGTGGAGGCGATCTTCGCGGCCAAGCAGCGGCCGGCGTGGGATCCGCTGATTGTGCATGTGAGTCAAGGGCTGCCGCTGGGTCGCCTGGTGACCGAAGTGAGCGATACCGCGCGCGGGCTGATGGAGGCCTTCTGGCCGGGACCGCTGACCCTGCTGCTGCCGCGCGGGCCGGAGGTTCCGGACGCAGTGACGGCGGGTCGGCCGCTGGTGGGAGTGCGGGTCCCTGCACATCCCGTGGCGCGTGCGCTGATTGCCGCGGCAGGCATGCCGATTGCGGCGCCGAGCGCCAACTCCTTCGGCCGGCCGAGTCCCACGACGGCAGCGCATGTGCTGGAAGACCTGGATGGCCGCATCGATGCGGTGGTAGATGGCGGACCGACACGGCATGGCGTCGAATCGACCGTGGTGGACGCAAGCCAGTCCCCGGTAATTGTCTAC
>DATBCB010000288.1:0-4069 GCA_036270675.1 Acidobacteriaceae bacterium
TGCGGTGCGCCGCTCAAGATCGCCAAGGCAGTAGAGATCGGCCACATCTTCAAGCTCGGCAGGCGCTACTCGGAATCGATGGGCGCCCGCGTGCTTGACGCGAACGGCAAGGAGGTCGCGCTCATCATGGGCTGTTACGGCATCGGTATCGAGCGCATCCTCAGCTCCGCTATCGAGCAGTCGAACGATGCCAACGGCTTCTGGCTGCCGCCGTCGATAGCGCCTTTCGACGTGGTCGTCACCGTCACCAACATCACCGATGCCGCCCTGCTCTCGACCGGCGAGAAGCTGGCCCGCGACCTCGAAGCCACGGGGTTCGACGTTCTCCTCGACGACCGAGACGAGCGCGCCTGGGTCAAATTCAAGGATGCCGACCTGATCGGTATCCCTTATCGCGTCAACGTGGGCAAGAAAGCCGCCGAGGGTCTGGTCGAACTGGTAGCCCGCGCCACGGCAGGCGACAAATCCGCCACCCGCGACCTGCCACTCGCCGCAGTGGCAGCCGCTCTGCGCCAGGGGTACCAAAAGAATGCCTAATCAGAGGACCCAAATCCAGACGCGCGCTCGGCAGGCTGCGTCTACTCTAATGAGATACGTGGCGGCAGTCGTTTTGCCGGCACAGCAGGAAGATCGGTACATACGCCTTGGCAGTCAAATTTAAACTTCCGCCCAATCGCAGCTTCCCCGAAAAGCCTCTCTGGGAGAAGGTGCTGCTGATTGTCTGCATCGCCTTTACCTTCACGATGCTGATCCTCGGCATCACCTTCAGCTACTACTCCAACAAGTACAAGCAGGTGGTAGACGAGCGTCTGGCGAAGCCGCTCTTCAACCTCACACCGCGCATCTATGCCGCGCCGCGCGAGGTCCGGGTTGGCCAGAAACTGACGGCAGATTCCATCGCCGAGCAATTGCGGACCGCCGGCTATACCGGTTCCTCCGCAGGCAGCGCCTCGCCCATGGGCAGCTACGAGCTGCGCGGCGATAGCATCAGCGTACATCCCGGCCCGCAGTCCTACCACTCGCAGGAAGGCGCCACCATCTCCATCAACGATGGCATGGTGACCAGCATCTCCGGCGATGCGAAGCAGCAGCTCTCAGCCTACGAGCTTGAGCCGCAGCTCATCACCAGCCTCTCCGAAGGGGCGAACCGCGCCAAGCGCCGCCTGGTCACCTACGACGAGCTGCCCCCTGACCTGGTCAAAGCCGTCACCTCCATCGAAGACAGGCGCTTCTTCTCCCACAGCGGCGTCGATTACATTTCGCTGCTCGGCTGGATTTATCACGATCTCATCGGGGACCGCCGCTATCGGGGCGGCGCCTCTACCATCACCATGCAGCTCTCGCGCAACTTCTTTGATCTCACGCGAGCGCGAAGCATCCGGCGCAAGATCATCGAGACGGCCATTACCTTCCAGCTTGAACACCGCTACACCAAGCAGCAGATCTTCCAGATGTACGTCAACGAGATCCCGCTCGGGCAGCAAGGCTCCTTCGGCATCTACGGCATGGGCGAGGCGGCGCAGGCCTACTTCGGCAAGGATGTCCGCCAACTCGATCTGGCCGAATGTGCGCTGCTCGCTGGGATGATCCAGCAGCCCAGCGCGCTGAACCCATACCATCATCAGGGTAAGCGCGCCATTGCCCGTCGCAACGTCGTGCTTGGCGCCATGGTTGAAACCGGCGCCATCCCCGAGGCCCAGGCCGAAGCCGCGCGCCAGGAGCCGCTGCACCTTGCGCCGGGCACTATCGATGGCGGCCTGGCCCCCTATTTCATCGACATCGTGCACGACCAGATCGTCCGCAACTATGGCGAATCGCAGTACAGTTCAGAGGGCCTGCGCGTCTACAGTTCACTCGATCCTGATCTGCAGCAGGTCGCCAACGAAGCCGTCGCCGAAGGCATGAAGACGGTCGACGAACTGGTTGAAAAGCGTCGCGCGAAGGCCAAGCATCCCGAGTCCATCGCCACGCCGCAGGTAGCGCTGGTGGCGCTCAATCCGCATACCGGCCAGGTGCTGGCGCTGGTCGGCGGACGCAATTACGGCATCTCCCAGCTCAACCATGCGATCGCTCACCGGCCCACCGGGTCGATCTTCAAACCATTCGTCTACGCCGCCGGCTTCAACACCTCGCTTGCCGGAACCCAGCTCACTACGCCACCGGCGTTAGTCGAGACCGCTGCCAATGGCAATGCCGATAATGGCGTGGTTGGCGACCCCCAGCAGGACGGCGGAGGCACGCCGAACGGAACACCGGTCCCCACCGACCCGGGACTCCATCACGGCCTCTTCACCGAGGTCACGCTGCTCAACAGCGACCCCCAGACCTTCGAGGGCGGGTACGCCCCGCACAACTACGGCCATCATGGCACCGGTGAGGTGACGGCGCGCTTTGCACTGCAGTATTCGCTGAACAACGCCACGGTGGAGCTGGCCCAGATGGTCGGTTACGACAATGTCGCCGCCCTGGCCCGGGATGCCGGGATCTACGACGCGAAGGGCACCCCGGCTATCGCGCTCGGTGCCTATAGCGCCACCCCCATCGATATGGCTGGCGCCTACACCACCTTTGCCAACTATGGCACCCGCATCATCCCCTGGGAGATCGCCTCCGTCCGCGCTACCAATGGCGATCCCATCAGCGATCACCAGCCTGACACCAAACCGATCCTCGACCCCCGCATCGCCTACCTCACCACCAATATGCTGCAGAACGTCTTGAACGCCGGTACCGCCGCAGGCGTTCGCAGTCGCGGCTTCCAGGCCCCCGCCGCAGGCAAGACCGGTACCTCACATGACGCGTGGTTTGCCGGCTACACCTCCAACCTGATCTGCATCATCTGGGTGGGCAACGACGACTACTCCGACATCAAGCTCGAGGGCGCTCACGCCGCCGCTCCTATCTGGGCCGAATTCATGAAGCACGCTGTCGAGCTACCCCAGTATTCCGACACCCGCGACTTCCCTATCCCGCAGGGCGTGAACCTGGTGAAGCTCGACAAGAACACCAATCTGCTGGCCGATCCCACCTGCCCCGAGGACTATTACGCCGCCTTCCTCGACGGCACGGCACCCAATAACACCTGCTCCCACCCCAACGGGGACCAGCGGAACTTCTTCCAGAAGATCTTCGGGATGGGTGCGCCGCCCCAGCAGCAGCTTCCCCCAACAAGCGGGCCCACCGTCCTACCACCCGGCCAGCCGCAGCAGCCCGGCACCGGCGTCCAGAACGCTCAAAATGGAGATCAGGAGCAGCCCAAGCCCAAGAAACGCGGCTTCTTCAGCCGTCTCTTCGGCGGCAAAAAAGACGATCAGCAGCAGCAACAGCAGCAGCCGCAACAGAATCCGCAGTAGGTTTATGCCGGCTTTAATGGCGTGAAATAATTGGGATTTGCGTGGTATTTATATGCCGTCTGTGCGATACTGAGTCCTTCAGGAGGATTCCGCTATGGCTGTGATGGCAATGCCCCGCCCGGATCTGGCTGCGCACCGTGAATCGCTGCGCCTGCCGTTGCCGGAGATCGTCAGCCGCCTCGTCGATATCCTGGGCCGAAAGCTGACTGCCTACATCGCGAAGGTGAAGGATGTTCGCGCGGTGGATCGCTGGATGGCCGGAGGCGAAATCTACGGCGAGGCCGAGCAGCGCCTGCGCTTTGCCTTCCAGGTGGCCCGCACCCTGCGGGAAGTCGACACGCCTGCAGTCGTGCAAGCGTGGATGACCGGCGTGAACCCGGAACTTGGCGACCGCGTTCCCCTGCGGCTCATGCGCGAAGGCGATCTGCACATTGTTGCGCCTGAAGTCCTGCGCGCCGCGCGCGCTTTCCTCGCCGGCGGCTAAGCCCTGTGCCGCTTGAGCGCCGTGGCTCCCCCAGCCCCGCTGAACACGACAACGTCTGAACACCACAGCATCGCGTACGCGATATACTCCACCATTGTCTCCTGATCCCCTCCCTCCCCAGCTTGTGCGCACTGATCCTGCACCTGTTGATCCTGTGCCTCTCGAATTGCGCGTTGCCGAGCAACCGCTCCATCGCATCGGACGCTGGCCGGACCCGTGGCTGCCGCCCGAC
>DATBCB010000289.1:0-2127 GCA_036270675.1 Acidobacteriaceae bacterium
CTCCGAGACAGACCCCGCGCAACAGGTACGGATCTGGAGCCTGCGCGAGGCAGCTCTGGGACTTTCCATGGCGATGAAGGAGGATGCGAAGTCGATCTCGTTCGTCGAGGATACGGCCGTGGCCCCGGAGAGGCTGAGCGAGTTCATTGAGCGCTTTTTGGCGATTATTCGCGCGCACCAGACGACTGCCGGCATTTACGCGCATGCTTCCGTCGGGTGCCTGCATGTCCGGCCGGTGGTCAACATGAAGACCGAAGAA
Organism: Acidobacteriaceae bacterium; assembly: GCA_036270675.1. Lineage (GTDB taxonomy): Bacteria > Acidobacteriota > Terriglobia > Terriglobales > Acidobacteriaceae > KBS-83. The sequence continues at coordinate 260 of DATBCB010000289.1, forward strand.
GGCGTGCGCAAGTTCCAGGCGATCGCGACCGAAGTGGCCGGCCTGGTGCTGGAATTCGGCGGCGCGCTTTCGGGCGAGCACGGAGATGGACTGGTGCGAAGCCCGTTCATGCGCCAGATGTTTGGGCCGGTGCTCTACGAAGCGTTTCGCGAAATCAAGCGCGCCTTCGATCCCGAAGGTCTTTTCAACCCCGGCAAGATCGTGGATGCGCCGCCCATGACCGAAAATCTGCGGCTGGGCGCGCAATACCGCACGCCAAAGCACGATTCCTGGTTCGACTATTCCGAATATGGCGGCCTGGGTGGGGCAGTAGAAATGTGCAGCGGCGTGGGTGCTTGCCGGAAAAAGTTGGCCGGCACTATGTGTCCGTCTTATATGGCCACGCGCGAAGAATCCGCCTCCACGCGCGGACGCGCGAACGTGCTGCGCCTGGCGATGACCGGACGGCTCGGGGAAGCCGGACTAGGCGATCAAGGCGTCTACGAAGTCCTGGATCTTTGTCTGGAATGCCGGGCCTGCAAGGCGGAGTGCCCGGTGGGCGTCGATATGGCGCGCTTCAAGAGCGAATTTCTGGCCGATTATTGGAGCCGCCACGGACGTCCTCTGCGCGCGCAAGCGCTGGGGAATGTGGACCGCATGTCGCAGTGGGGCAGCCGGTTCGCGCCGCTCTCGAATTGGGTTTCCGCCAGCTTGCCGGTGCGTTGGGCAAACGAAAAATTCCTCGGTCTGGACCGGCGCCGCACGCTGCCGGCCTGGAAGCGCGAGACGTTCGAGAAGTGGGTGCGAAGCAACGGACACGCAGCGAAAGCCGCGTCTGTCGCCTTGTTTAATGACACGTTCGTCAACTACTACGACCCGGAAATCGGGGTGGCGGCGGTTGAAATACTCGAGCGCGGAGGCTGCGGGGTCGAAGTGGTCCGGCCAGGTTGCTGCGGCCGGCCTCTGATTTCGCAGGGGCTGCTGCCGGAGGCGCGCGCCTACGCCGAGCGCGTCGTGGAGGGCCTATTCCCCATCGCCAATCGTGGAGAGAAGATCCTGTTTTGCGAGCCCAGCTGCCTTTCGGCGGTCAAGGATGATGCGCCGTCGCTCCTGCGCGGAGTGCAACAAAACAAAGCTCGGACGGTAGCCGAGGCCTGCCTGCTGTTTGAGGAGTTCGCGGCGCAACTCGATTTGCCCTTGCGTGCCGGCCCGTCGCGCATACTGCTCCACGGGCATTGTCATCAAAAATCGATGGGCTTGCTTCCCGCAACGGTATCGCTGTTGTCGCGCATTCCCTCCGCCACCGTGATCGATTTGGATGCCGGCTGCTGCGGCATGGCGGGATCGTTCGGATACGGGCGCGAACACTACGATGTTTCGAAGGCTATCGCGGAACGCCGCCTCATTCCGGCGGCTAAGGGCATGAAGCCGGGCGACGTTCTGGTGGCTCCGGGCACTTCGTGCCGCCATCAGGTCTCGGATCTGGCCGGAACGAATGCGGTCCACCCGGCAGTTTTGATTCGGGGGTTGATGAAAGAAAGCAACTGAAGTCCAGAATCCGCGCTGGGCCGTGCTGCTTGAGCTGCCCGATCTCCTCGACCGATTCGACGTAAGCCTTGAGCTTCGTCCCGTTCGCAAACGTGGAAGATGCGCGATCTGGAACTGCGACGCGGTGATCGATTTCGCCGCGCCGGCTTTGACCGCGCCCTTGGCCTGGTCCTTCAAGCGGCCTCCGCGCCGCTTTACCTGTTCCCGGCCTCTTTCTTATACCCCGCGTCCAGTGTCCCTTTCTCCTTAGCGATCGGCATCAGCGTCGGATAGAACTGCACAAACGTGGTATCTACGGCTCCATGATCGCTGTGGCAGCTATAGCAATTTTCCGTTTGCGG
>DATBCB010000290.1:0-2945 GCA_036270675.1 Acidobacteriaceae bacterium
AGGTTCTCGATCGTGCCCGTCTTTGAGATGGTCGCCTGGAGCACTACCGTACCAGAGATACGCGCCGCCCGCGCAATCGGCGGATAGGTCGGGTTCGTGCCGCCGGTCTTCAGACCGGCGATGACACCGGAGGAGATGGCGATCTTCTTCGGCGTAGCGGCCTTGACCACCGGTGCCGGAGCCGAGCCCATGCCGCCCAGAATGCCGCCAATCGCTCCACCCGAGCCCATGCCTTCCATACCGGCCACGCCTTGGTTGGTGGGTGGCGGCGGCTCTTCCTTCACCGTCTTGATCTCATGCGGGATCTTGCTCGGCGCCTGGAAGGGATCGGCCGTCTGTATATGGACCTTCACTGGCGCCTGCGGCGGTGGTGGCGGCGGCGGTGGCGGCGGTGGCGGCGGCGCCACCAGCAACGTCGCCATCATGTTCTTGGGCAGCGACTCAAGATGCATCAGCGGATACAGGATGAGGCCCACCACAACCGCGCAGTTGATGATGAGCGCAACAATGGACCACCACTTACTCTTCGTCTTGATCCTGTGGCCGGATTCCATCAGGGCATCTTCGAACATGGCTTACCTCGAATGTGCTAGACGCCAATCTCCGCTCCTCAAACGCTGCCCGGCCGCTCCCGCATGGGAGCAGTCCACGGCGTCGAAGGTGAGCGGAGACAGGGCCTGCGACTTCTTGGCTATAGACACCTCAGGTGGGTGGGATTGTTCCCATAAATCTTCAAATAATTTGGCCTGCACCAAAATCAGTGCAGGTCAGCGGTGAATCCGGGATTCAGTTAAACGCGAGCGCGCTTCGCCGCCGGTAGCGCGGCCGCGCGGCCGTGGCCGGCACGCCACTCCTGCCACGCCACCAGCATCGGTGCCGCCACAGCGATCGACGAGTAGGTCCCGATCAGAATGCCGATCACCAGCGCAAACGAGAAGCCGTGCAGCACCTCCCCGCCGAAGAGATAGAGCGAAAGCACGGTCAGGAAGGTGAGTCCGGAGGTCAGCACGGTCCGGCTCAACGTCTGGTTGATGCTGCGGTTCACGATGTCAGGCAGTGGTTCGCGCCGGCTCATGCGCAGGTTCTCGCGAATGCGGTCGAAGACCACGATGGTGTCGTTCATCGAGTAGCCGACCAGCGTCAGGATAGCCGCAATCACCGTCAGGGTCAGCTCCTGGTTGGTCAGCGAGAAGGCGCCGATGGTGATCAGCGTATCGTGGAACACCGCCACCACCGCCGCAACGCCATAGATCAGCTCGAAGCGCCACCAGAGATAGATCAGCATGCCCAGCAGCGAATAGAGCGTCGCGCGAATAGCCTGTCCGCGGAGCTGCGCTCCCACCTGCGGCCCGACAATCTCCGTGTTGAAGACGTGGAAGCCGGAGATGTAGGTCTTCTGCTGCAGGGTCGAGAGCACGGCCGGGTCGACGACGTTCTTCAGCGCATCGAAGCTGGGGATGAGGCCGTCGTTCTGCTTGTCGCGGTAGTTCAGGATGGCGTCGGCCTGCTGCGTGTATTTGGTCTTGCCCGCGTCCGGGCCAAGATGCTCCGGATCCTGCTGCATCAGGAAGTCCGCCAGCGTGCCCGAGCCAACGTTGTCCAGATCCAGCTTGCCCTGGTTGGCTGCGCCCGTCGTCGAATAGTAGGTACCCAGCGCCTTCACGATGGTGTCGCTGCCTGCCTCGGCATTCGACTCCTGCATCGCCTTCTCCGGCAGCGAGATGATCACCTGATTGCTCGGGCCACGTCCCAGTTGGTTGCCGAAGGGCTGGATGCGGAAATCGCGAATGCCGGCCTTGTCCACCGCCGCGCGGATGCGATCGGCCGAAGGCGGAGCGTCGAACTTGACGTAGACCAGCGTGCCGCCTTTGAAGTCGATGCCCAGCGGTATCTTGTGCCAGAAGAGGATCGACAGCAGGCCGGCCACACTGAAGATGAGAGAGAAGCCGAGGAAATACCACTTCTTCCCCAGCCAGTCGATCGTTACGTCGTGAAACAGTTCCACTTGAACTCCGTCTAGCGTGTGGGCCGTTCGGCCCACCACTTACTTTGTAATCCTGAGCGAAGCGATGGACCTCGCGTTCGCTCGCTCCGCGCTACCCGGGTGCCCATGTCCCCGTGTTGGGACCTGGGCTTGAATCGGGTTTCTTCCCACAAAAGCCTCAGTGTGAGCGACCAATCCCGCCGCAGGCGCAATTGCCTGGACGGCCAGTCCTCAGCACTACTTCCTGCCCAACAACTTTCCCGAAACTCCGCGTACCAGGGTCCGTTCCGCGGCGACCGCCGCCACCACCAGCAGCGCGCCTGTAGCCAGCCCTAGCCCGATGAGTCCCGCCGCCGTTGCAGCACTGACAATAGCAAGTCTCATTAGATGGAATGCGCCTCCCCGCGCTGTTTGCGGTTCCAAAATCTCTTGTCATCCTGAGCGGAGCGAAGAGCCTGCCCTGAGCTGGTCGAAGGGACCTGCAGTCTTTCGCTAACCCGCAAATCTCGACGTGAGCGACCATCGGGAGCGAACTCAATAGCTCGCGCCGCAGGCGCGTCTGCCCGTGCGGCCAGCACCATTAGATGGAAAGCGCCTCCCCACGCTGCTTGCGGTTCAGAATGGCATCAAAGATTGTCCGCGACACAAAGACCGCCGTGAACAGGTTCGCGCCCAGACCAAAGACCAGTGTGACGGCAAAGCCCTTCACTGGGCCGGTGCCGAAGAGAAAGAGGATCGCCGCCGAGACCATCGTGGTGACGTGCGTATCGAGGATCGTCGTCCAGGCATGCGCGAAGCCCTGGTCGACCGCCGCGGCTGCCGACTTGCCTGCACGAACCTCCTCCCGGATGCGCTCAAAGATGAGCACATTCGAGTCCACGCCCATACCGACGGTGAGAATTACACCCGCGATGCCTGGCAACGTCATCGTGGCGCCGGTAAAGCCCATGAACCCGAGCAG
>DATBCB010000291.1:0-11680 GCA_036270675.1 Acidobacteriaceae bacterium
CGATGATGTCCTTCAGCAGCTGCGACTGGCCGGAGTCAAGATACTTGTACAGGCCCTCTTCGAAGCCGTGGATGTCCTCCACCTTCAGGTCGTCGAGATAACCGTTGGTGCCGGCAAAGATGATGATGATCTGTTTCTCAGTGGGCAGCGGTGAGAATTGCGGCTGCTTCAGCAACTCCGTCAGGCGGACGCCGCGGTTGAGCTTGTTCTGCGTCACCTTGTCCAGGTCGGAGCCCAACTGCGCGAAGGCCGCCAGCTCGCGATACTGCGCAAGGTCCAGCTTCAGCGTACCGGCCACCTGCCGCATGGCCTTGATCTGCGCAGCCCCGCCGACGCGGCTTACCGACAGTCCGACGTTCACCGCCGGCCGCACGCCGGAGTTGAACAGATCGGTTTCCAGATATATCTGGCCGTCGGTGATCGAGATCACGTTGGTCGGGATATAGGCCGAAACGTCGCCGGCCTGGGTCTCGATGATGGGCAGCGCCGTCAATGATCCGCCTCCGCGCGCATCGCTCAGCTTCGAGGAGCGCTCCAGCAGTCGCGAGTGCAGATAGAACACATCGCCGGGATAGGCCTCGCGTCCCGGGGGACGGCGCAGCAGCAACGAGATCTCGCGATACGCAACCGCATGTTTCGAGAGATCGTCGTAGATCACCAGCGCATGCTTTCCGTTGTCGCGGAAGTATTCACCGATCGCAGTTGCCGCATACGGTACCAGGTACTGCATCGGAGCAGGCTCAGAGGCCGTGGCCGCGACCACGACGGTGTAATCCATCGCGCCGTACTCTTCCAGCGTCTTCACCACCTGCGCGACAGAGGAACGCTTCTGACCGATCGCGCAGTAGACGCAGATCAGGTTGTTTTTCGCGTTGTTGATGATCGTGTCCAGCGTCACCGCGGTCTTGCCCGTCTGGCGGTCGCCGATGATCAGCTCGCGCTGCCCGCGTCCGATCGGAATCATGCTGTCGATGGCTTTCAGACCAGTCGCCATCGGCTCACGCACCGGCTGCCGGTCTACGACGCCGGGAGCCAGCCGCTCCACCGGATAAGCCTCCGTATTCGCAAGCGGTCCCTTGTCGTCGATCGGATGGCCCAGCGCGTTGACCACGCGGCCCACCAGCGATTGGCCCACACCCACGCTCATGATCTTCCCGGAGCGCTTCACCTGGTCGCCTTCGCGCAACTCGGTGTAGTCGCCCATCAGCACGGCGCCCACCTCGGTCTCATCCAGGTTCATGGCCAGACCGGCCACGCCATGGGGAAACTCGATCAGCTCGCCCGCCATGACCTTCTCCAGGCCGTGAATGCGCGCGATTCCGTCGCCGAGCGAAATGATGGTGCCTACCTCGTCGACGTGCACCTCGGAGTCGTAGTTCTGGATCTGCTCGCGCAGCAGTTGTGTGATTTCGTCTGCCTTGATCTGGGCCATTGCTCGTTTCGTCTCTCTGTCTGTCTCGGAAATTCGTGGCTTCGTGTCTGTGTCGGTGTCGTGGTCGTGGCGGCTCGTTGTGACCGCTCGGCCGGTGGTTCCCTTGCGCTAACCGGCGATCAGTTTCTGCTTCATGCGGTCCAGGCGCCCGCGCACTGAGCCGTCGTAGATGGTGCTGCCGATGCGCACCACCGCGCCGCCAATCAGGCCATTATCCTCTCGAAAGCGGGCGCGTACGCGAGTGCCTGCCAACCGCGCTACCTGCTGCTCCATCTGCGAGCGCTCATCGTCGTCCAAACGGCGCGCGGAGATCACCTCTACCTCTGAGATGCCCTGCCGCCGGTCCATCTCGGCTCGATACTCGGCAACAATCTCCTCGATCGAACTCATACGGTCGTGGCGCAGCAGCACGGCCAGAAAGTTGCGCACCTCGCGCGCCAGATGGAGGCGAGGCGCCAGCGCGTCGATCACCCGCACCCGCACCTCTGCTGATAACGCAGGATTGAACAGCGCCTGACGCAGGTCCGCGCTCCCCCCAAGCGTAGCGAGGAAATCATTCAGTTGCGCATTCACCTGGTCGGCAGGAATGCGGTCGCCGAGAACGACATCGGCGAAAGCCCGAGCGTAGCGCGCGGCAAAATCCGCCATCAGTTCCGTCCCCCCTGGCTGCCATTCAAGCCGAGGCTCGAGGCGAACTCCTGAATCAGGGTGCGATCGTCGCCTTCGGTCAGGTGCAGCCGCGAGGTCGCACGATCGACTGCAAGTTCGGCGGCAAACTTGCGCAGCCGGCGCTCAGCCGCGGCGCCAGCGGCGGCAATCTCCTGCCCTGCTGAAGCGACAATCTTCTGCTTCTCTTCTTCCATTGCGTGCTTGATGCGCACCTCGTCCTGCGCGCTGTCGCGCTCGGCCTGAGCTCGTACGGCGGCGATCTCGCTGTCCAGCCGCCCCAGCCGCTCCTCCACGGCACGCAGCCGCTCCTCCGCCTTTTCTGTGGCGATACGGGCCTCCACCATCGCCCGATCCAATTGTTGGCGCCGGCTGCGGAAAGCCTTCGGCAGGCCCGTCACCAGGAAGTAGCCAACGAAGACGAATAGCAGGACCGCGTTGAACGCCCAGAAGAACAGGGACGCGTCCTCCGGAGACAGATGGAACAACTTCGCGAAGGCCCGGACCGATTCCGAGTGCTTGAAGACGTACTCCTCGTCCTCCTGCTCCGCTTTGGCCAGGTTTTGCGAGTTCGCCGTCCGGCTGTCCATGAACTCGCGGCTGTTCTGCTGCTGCGACGGGGACGCTGTTTTCGCGGGCTGTTGTGGCGGGGCAGCAGGCGTCTGCGCAAACGCGGGCGTCAGCGAGCCGGCGAGCAAAATCATAGCGGCACTCAACCGCATGGAAGCAATCCGCATCAGTAGGCACCCCCGGAAGCACTCCTGGCCGCGCCTGTAGCCACGCTGCTGGCCGAAGGTACGATCACGCGAAGAATCTCTACCGCCAGCGCGTCTGCCCTGCTGTCCAGCGTGGCGCGTGCCTCGGCTGCCTCAGCATCGAGCCTCTCGCGCGCGACGCGCACCGTCTCCTGCGACCTATGCCGGGCTTCTTCCAGCACCCGGTCGCGCTCCCGCTGCAAGGCCTGCATGCGCTGTTCGCGGGCATGAAAGATCTCCGCCCGCGCTGCCCGCAATTTCGCCTCATACTCCTGCGATCGCGCATCCGCTGCGCGGATCGCGGCCTCCGCGCGTGCCACAGCGCCCGTTGTGCGCTCCCGCCGCTCCGTCAGCACCTTCAGCAGCGGTCGATGCACCAGCAGCCGGTAGGCGATCACCAGCAGCAAAAACAGCACAACCGTAGGGATCGAACGCAGAAAGAGATCGGCCAGTTGTTGGAGGATTAGGTCCAATGCAGTCCCCGAGGGTGCCATCCATCAGGATGGAAGATGGCGGCAAATACGTCTGGAAACTATGGTTCTAACAGAGCCGATTTTGGAGTGTCAAACCGCGGAAAACAGGCCGGATGGAACGCTTTGATCTCCCTGACAATAACCACAACCAGTTCTTGACCGCAGCCCGAATGAGGGTACACTGGTATGTATCTCGACCCAATCCGGGTCTGCTGAACGCAGGGTCGAAGGGACGTAACACCGCTTCCCTTCCCCTGCAGCTCGGCACCAGCGATCTCTCTTACCCTTCTACCACTTATTATTACTTCTTCAGATGAATCTCGTTGCCGGATCTGCACCATTGCTGTTCCAGAACCGGCGATAGCGTCCCAGCAGGGATGCCGGTCCTTCCACCACCATGGTGACATCGCTGCCCGCGAAGACGCGCTCGGAGATACGCGCACCCGCGCCCAAGGCCGCGAGCACGCCGCCTTCGCTCTGCGGCACTGTCATCGTCTGTGTCACCAGCGGGTCTGCAGAGAGCGCCGCATCCATCCACGTCAGCAACTCCTCTGTCCCTTCGCCCGTTTTTGCTGACAGCACAATCAGGTCTGCCCGTCCGGAGAGCCCCGCGCGTTCCGCCTCCGGTAGCAGGTCGCTCTTGTTCAGAACCTGAATCTGCTTCGTATTTTTGACATCCAGCTCCGCCAGCACGCGGTCAACCTCGCGATGGTGCTCCTCGCGCATCGGGCTGGCCGCGTCCTCTACGTGAATCAGCACCTCGGCTTTCTGCACCTCTTCGAGCGTGGCGCGGAACGAGGTCACCAGGGTATGCGGCAGGTCGCGGATGAACCCTACCGTATCGGACAGCAAAATCTTGCGCCTGGAGGGCAGCGTCAATGCCTTCAGCTTGGGATCAAGAGTCGCGAACATGCGTGCCGACTCGAGCACATCGGCGTGCGTCAGCCGGTTGAAGAGCGTGCTCTTGCCGGCGTTGGTATAGCCGACCAGCGCGATGGTCGGAACCGGTACCGCCTCGCGCCGTTGCCGCTGCTGTCCGCGCACGCGGCGTACCGCGTCCAGATCACTACGCAACTGCACCAGCCGCCGCTGGATGCGGCGGCGGTCCGTTTCAAGCTTGGTTTCGCCGGGGCCCCGGGTGCCGATGCCGCCGCCGAGCTGCGACATCGCCGCGCCCCGCCCGGCCAGTCGCGGCAGCATGTATTCAAGCTGCGCCAGCTCCACCTGCAGGTGGCCCTCGCGAGTACGCGCATGGCGGGCAAAGATGTCAAGGATAAGCTGCGTGCGGTCCACCACGCGCGCAGGCAGGTCCTTCTCCAGATTTCGCAACTGTGTCGGCGACAGATCCTGATCGAACAGGACCACATCCGCCTCGGCCGAGGCCGCTACTCCCGCGACTTCCACAATCTTTCCCTTGCCGATCAGCGTGGCGGCGTCCGGCTCCAGCCGCCGCTGCGCAACCTCTGCGACCACATCGCCGCCGGCGCTCACGACGAGTTCGCGAAACTCTTCGCGGGCGGCCTCAAAATCGAAACCAGATACGGCAGGACGCGATGCGGCAGGACGCGGCCCCCGCTGGCCCTCGCCGGACGTGCCCAACGAGTCAGCCGTCAGATGTTCCAAAGAGTCAATGAGTTGAGAAGCCGCACGGGCGGGTTGAGCAGCCGCACGGGCAGCCGCAGCGGCCCGTGATGCGGCGCGCCGGCGCCCGGAAAATTCCACCGACACCAGCACGCACCGGTTGGTCCGCACTGGCTGGGAGGGTACGGCTCTGCTCATAGAGGAAGAAGGGGGAGAGCGATCGTGCGCGTTACGATTCGGCCTCCCGCAACGGCGTAGGCTGCCCGTGCGGCACAGCGGCCGGGGGATGACCAAGCCGGTGATCGTGCATCACGGAACGATTGCTGACCACAGTCGAGATGGCATGTTTGAAGATCAACTGCTCCTGACTGTTGTTTTCGAGCAGAACCGAGTACTTGTCAAATGATCGAATCCGGCCAGTCAGCTTCACGCCGCTGACCAGATAAATGGTAATAGGAGTCTTGTCCTTGCGGACCGTATTCAAAAAGGTGTCTTGAATGTTTTGTGCCGGCTTACTATCCATGGTGCCGATCTCCGATGCCTGGCGGCGACTTGTATTTACGTTCAACCGATACCGTGCAGCGCTTGCAAAGTGATGCCAATTTTGCGCTCGTTGCATGGCAGTGTGACATTGCCATCAAAAAGTCAGTACCTGCCGGAACGCCGCCACCGATCACGGACGGAACTCCGGGCAGACACGTGTCTCGGATGCAGAAAATGAGCCCGGGGTTGCGATAGGCTTCTCTGGTGATCCCGGTGCACAACGTTACCACGTCCGAGCCATCTTCTGCGGTCCCCAACCACCCGGGTGTGCCCACCGTTCCCCTGCTCGATCTCGCGCGGGAATATGCCCAGATCGCGCCCGAGGTGATGGCGGCGGTGGACGCCGTCTTCCGCAACCAGCGCTTCGTATTGGGTCCCGAGGTCGCCGAATTCGAACAGGCCGCCGCCCGGCACTGCGGAGGAACGCAGGCCGTCGGCTGCGGCTCCGGCACCGACGCCCTCTGGCTGGCAATGGCTGCAACCGGCATTCAGCCCGGCGACCGGGTCCTGACTACCGCTTTCTCCTTCTTCTCGACCGCCAGTTCCATCCTCCGGCTGGGAGCCACGCCGGTGCTTGCGGACATCGATCCACGCACCTGCAACCTCGACCCGCAGGCGGCGGCAGCGGCACTCCAGAAGCACCCCTCTACCCGCGCTATCCTGCCTGTGCATCTTTACGGCCAGTGCGCCGATTGGACCGCTCTGACCAAGGCGGCCGGAGCCTGCAACTGCCTGCTCATCGAAGACGCGGCTCAGGCCTTTGGAGGCCGCTGGGGAGGCATCCCTGCCGGCGCTCTGGGCGCCGCCGCCGCATTCAGCTTTTACCCCACGAAAAATCTCAGCGCCGCCGGAGAGGCCGGCATGGTCACCACCCCGAGCGAGGCCATTGCGCGGCGCGTCCGCAGCCTCCGCGCCCACGGCATGGAGGTCCGCTACTACCACGAAGAAATCGGCTGGAACAGCCGCCTCGATACCCTGCAGGCCGCGGTCCTGCTGGTGAAACTGCGCCACGTGGAGGAGTGGACCGAGCGCCGCCGCGCCCTGGCTGTGCGTTATGACGAGCTGTTCAGCGCCGCCGGAGTCGTCGCGCGTGGCCCCTATCCCGAGCATGGTCTGGTGCTGCCCTGGGTCGATCCCCGCGCCCACCATGTCTTTCACCAATACGTCATCCGGGTCGCACGCCGCGATGAGCTTCGCCAATGGCTTACCCGGCACGGCATTGGATCGGAGGTCTACTATCCCCTCGCGCTCCATCAGCAGAAGGCGCTCGCTTCACTTGGCTATCGTAACGGCGATTTTCCGGAGAGCGAACGCGCCGCCCGCGAGGTCCTCGCCCTTCCCATCTTCCCCCAACTGCGGGACGACGAGCAGGAACGGGTCGTAGCAACCATTTGCGACTATTTCCAGCAAAATCGCGATAGTTCGCACAAATAGGACCCGGCGGGGCTAATCTTCTACCGCAATGACCTGAAGCGGAGAGGATCAGCCATGATCGAAATGCAGCCACGGTTTAACCGCAGGACGCTGGTGCAAGGAGCCCTTGCGGCAACGGCATTGGCCGCTATGCCACGTGCGCTGCGGGCAATGCCGAATGCCATTCGGCCATCGGCCGCTCTCCAACGCCTGATGGATGGCAATGCTCGATATATGCGGAACCAAGTTGACCTGAAGGACTTCAATGCAGGCCGCGCGGCGCGGGCGCAGGCGCAGTATCCCATCGCAGCGATTCTCGGTTGCGCCGATTCGCGGGTCTCCGCAGAATTCATCTTCGATCAGGGTCCCGGGGATCTCTTCATCTGCCGGGTTGCGGGCAATTACATGAACGTGGACATCCTCGCGAGCATGGAGTACGGAGTCGAAGTTCTCGGTGCCCCGCTGGTCATGGTCCTGGGACATACGAACTGCGGCGCGGTGAAAGCCGTACTGCAGTATGAAAAGGACCGCAAACCTCTCCCCGGGCACCTGCAGATGTTGCTGGACGCAGTCGGGCCAGGAGTCGTTGAGGCGATGCGACAGGGGCCGACTGACCAGTTGGACCATGCAATTGAGGCCAATGTGCGGCACAATGCGCAACGGTTGCGACAGGCACACCCGGTGATCGCGAAGGCCGTCGAAGAGAAGCGAGTCGAAGTCGTGAGCGCGGTCTACGAACTGGCTACCGGCCAGGTCCGGCTGCTGAAATAAGTATCAGCAGCTCGCGCGCAATCACCGATGGTGGCGGCGCGCAGCCCGCTCCGCCTTGCGCATTTGTGCCGCGACGGGCGCGCTCGACGCCAGCTTCGGCATCGGCTCGCTGCCCTGTCCAATTCGCCGGACCGTCTCCCCATCCAGCCGATATTTGATTGAGACCGTCGGTACCGGCAGAAGTCTGCCTGTCTCCGGATCGAGCCCCGGCTGCGCCCCGGCCGCGCCCAGTTTGAGCGTAAAGGTCGGCACCCGCGGGCTCTTCGGATCGAGCGTCTCATGACCCACGACAACGGGCAGGTATCCCACCACGTCGTTCATGCGCAAGCCGCCTTCATAGCGGTGCTTGCGGTCATTCCACACCAGCAGCCGAACGCGAGAGTAGGCGTAAGGCAGCCCGTCCTGGTAAGGACTCAGCACCATCACATACTCCGGTGCCTGCCCGTCCGGGAAGGGCGAGTGGGCATCCGCAATCTTCGCCAGCAGATAGGCGCCCACGATCCTTTGTCCCTCCGCATAGCGCACCACCTCGTCCGGCACATCCACATCCATGCGGCGCGCCAGCAGCCAGCCCACGTTGCCCTGAGCGTCGCGCACCAGCCACCAGTCCTCATACTGCGGCGGAGGGGCGTTGGGATCCACTGGCGCCGGCGTGGGAACAAAGGCGCTGTCCGGCGCTGATGGCGGCGCTGGCGACTTTCCCAGCACCACCGGACCCTTCGGTGTGGGCCCCTTGCCCTTCGCGATCAGTTCCATCAGCCGGTCGGCGGCAGCACCCGCTCGCTCCTCAGCGGCCTTGCGCTGCTGCAGACGATAGGCCTCCTCGGCGGTAAGTTTTTTGATGCTTGCCCGCTCCAGCAATTGCAGCTTGTCGCCGTCGGGCAGCAGAAAGTAGTGCTCTGTGTCTCGTCCCGGTGAGAGATGCGCGAAGAGTTCGTCCCGCAACACACCGGTGGCCACCACAGGGTCCTTGGCATGTTCGCGGTTCAGCGCCTGAAAGGCATTGTAAGTTTGCTGATCGATGACAGAGTGCTCTTCGATCCAACCGGTCTTGGCATCGGGCGTTTGCACCTTCAGGAACCGGCGTTCGCGATCCAGCACCTTCAGCTTTTCGCCGTTGCTGACCGGCGCAACTTTGCTCGATACGGGCGCAACGCGGTCGCGTAGCCACGCCCCTTTGGCTGCGACATAGACGACATCAGCGGTGCCGGAGGAAGCGCGACGGCAGCCGGAAAGCCCTGCGCCCAACGCGAGCGCGAGTGTGCACGCCACGACACCGCGCGAAGCGAGAGGGAGAATAATGGAGTTGCACGCAGAGCGACTTTTCTTGACGGAAAAGCCGCGTTCGCGTCCGCTGGTTCGGCGTACATCTATGGGAAATCGCTCTAGTTGCTCGACCACGATCTCTTTCAGATATACAGGCGCGCGCGATGGCTGGCGAGTCCCCGTTGGTGGAACCTTCGGCGGATCGAAGCGTTCAGAACCAATCGCCGCAGTTCCGTTCCGCCGATGCGATCTTCAGTGCGTGCTCGCTATACACACCGCACTTGTCGCATTCGTCGCCGTCGCACCTGGATCGAGCTTCCCGGCGGTTGTCGCGTCAAAGGAGAAGAGTTGCACATCAGGGCTGCCGCCCAGGTTCGCCGAAAGCAGAAACTTCTTCGACTGGTCGAGTGCCAGGGCGGTAGGCCCCGAGCCCACCGAGGAGAATGGCGAACCGGTGAGCGCGGTGAGCGAGCCGGAAGCGAGCACCGAATAGCCGCTGATCGTGGCGTCCGAGCCGTTCGCAGAATAGAGATAATCACCCGTGCCATCAAACGCAAGAGAGCGCGGCTGGCTGCCGGCTTTGAACGGCGATCCGCTGATCTCCGTAAAGGTGGACCCGATCGTGAACACGCGCACACCGGCGTTGGTCTCGCCTACAAAGAGGGCGGTGCTGCCCGCGTTCACCGCAACGCCAAGGTCCTGGTTGGCGATACCGCTGGACGTCAGCGGTTTGATGATCTGCGTATTTGGCGAAAGGCCGCCGCTGGTGTTGAACGGCAGCGGCGCCACGCCCAGTTGTCCAAGCGTCACGAAGACATAGCTGCTGTTCGGCGCGACCGCAATTCTCGTCACGGCAAGATTGGTGGTATCCGTGCCGCTGGGGAAGGTGATCGAGACCGGCGAGCCCTGCACCTCGGAAAGTGTGCCATCGGAGTTGATGGCGTACTCACCCACCGCGGCCACGCCACTCGCAAGACCGGCCACCAGCAGAAATTTCCCCGATGGATCGACTGTCATCGCCAATGGAGCAATATCCTGCACCAATGCGCTGGTGTTGATCAGCGACGTGACCCCGGTGCCGCTGTTGATGGTCAGACCATAGAGGCCGATCCCGGCGACCCCTGCATACAGGAATGCGTTGCTCGGCGTGACAGCGAGGGCGTTGATCGACGCCGTCGCGAACTGGTTCGGAGAGCCGGAGAGCGTGGCAAGGGCCCCGGTGGAGGAAACAGAGTAACCAACCAGTGTGCCGGTCTGCGTGCCGACGTAGGTGTAGCTGCCCACGCTCCCGCCACCACCACCACCGCCACCACCATTCTTGCTAAAGAAATCAGCGCATCCGGCAAGCAGCAAAGTTGAGCCGCACAGGAACCCCACGAGCCATCGACCCCAAAGCCGTCTGCCGATCATGTCACTCATCCTATATGCGCCCGAAAACAGAGCCCAGAAATGCTGAACGGAAATACGGAGTGCTCCATCCAATCCTGGCGCAGGTACATCCGCATCGACGCATGCGCAGCCCGGAACGCTCACCTCTGCAATTAGGAAAGTGACTGAATGGTCGCGCCGAACTGCTATTCGGCGCTAGATGGTTCTGCGTCCTGGCAGGCCGCACACCGGCCGAGGACGTCAACGGAGTAGCGCTCCGCTACAAAGCCGTTAGGCAGCCGATGCGGCTGCGGCATATCGCCAAGCTGCTCCTCATCCAGGTCGTAGATTGCCTTGCACCGGGTGCACACCATGTGGTGGTGGGGACGATCGTTCATCTCCACACGCAGCGAGCCATGGTGCAGGCTCACCTCGCGGAAGAGTCCGCTGGCAATGAACAGGTGGATGTTCTTGTACACCGTGGCCAGCGAGATGGAGGGGATCCGCGCCTGCACCCGATCGTAGACCTCTTCCGGGCTGGGATGGCCGGGAATGCTCTGCATCACCTCGAACAGCACCTGCCGCTGGTGCGTTACGGCGATGCCATGCGCGGCGCAAAGATCCCGAAAAGAGCGATCCGGGAAGGACCGATGCTCAAAGGATCCATTTTGCCCCGCATTGTGTGCAGTCGACATACTGTCATGATTGGATAATAGCTATCGAAAAGTGTCAATTCCCTGTTAATTCACCCAAGAGCGACCCAGCCGTGTCGCCCACAAAATCCGGCCTCAGCCAACAAAATGCGCCGCAGGCGCAGTCGCGCGATGGCCCATCCTCAGTTCGGCCGGTCGCGCCAGCCGCGCCCGAACCGCTCGTCCAGAGGCTGCCTCCCGCGAAAGCCCGATTCGAGCGTATGCCAGTATTCGATGCGGGTTTCGCCCCGGCGCCAGCACAGCAGGACCAGATCGCCATCGATGCGGCAGGGAAAATCCAGCAGTCCAGTATCTAAGTCCTTTACCTGCACCCCAATGGCATCGATCTCCGCAAGTGCTTCTTTCGCCTTTTGCACCTGCGCTTCCGCCTCCGCCCGATTGCGTGCCACACTCGCGATATCGACCGTCATTCCGCCCGATAGAAAGATACGCTGGCGCAGAGACTGGATTTCGCCCTCCAGCCGTTCCGCCTCTTCCTTGGCCGTGATTGCCTGCTCCAGCAGTGATTCCACCACGGGCAGCAGCGCGTTTGCCTCTTCGAGTGTGAAGGTCTTCATGCGCTCCCTATGCGCTTCTTAGTCCCACCTCCGGCACCGGCACTTCGGCGGGCCTGGCCTTCGGTGCGGGGACGCCGATATCGAGCATGCGGTCCAGCGCCACCTTGGCCCAGTGTTTCACATCTTCCTCCACTCGGATGCG
>DATBCB010000292.1:0-6140 GCA_036270675.1 Acidobacteriaceae bacterium
CACGGGAGGCGTCGATATTCGTCAGCACCGTCACCGCCGCCTTGCTGTCTGGATAGATTGTGTTCTGCGAGACAAATCCAGACACCTCTCCGCTATGCGAGATGACTCGCTGTCCATCACGCTCACCCACCTGGACACCGAATCCATAGCCAGTCGGCTTGCCATTCTTCAGCATCACGTTGGTGAACATGGCGTCGTATGATTCCGGCTTCATCAACGTGCGGTTCATCATGCTGATGTTCCACAGCGCCAGATCGTGTGGCGACATCGCCAGCTCTCCCGCCGCGAACATCCATCCTGTTCCCTCCACCGGGGCCGGGCGCAGCGGTCCCAGCGCGTGCTGGTAGTAGCCCGTGGGATCGCTCGGCGGCAGATGGCTCGCGTCCTGGTCGCGCACGCCGGTCATGTGCAGCGGTTCGAAGATGCGCGCGCGCAACTGCTCTACCAGCGGCTTGCCACCCACGATCTCCGCAATCCGTCCTGCGATCACATAATTCGTATTCGAGTACTGCCACTGCGTCCCCGGATCAAAGTCCAGCGGCTTTGCGCCCCACACATCCAGAATGTGCTGCGCCGTGGTGGGCACCATCATCGTCGTCATCACGTAATCTTCCGGCCAGAAGTCCTGATAGCCCGCCGTCATCGACAGCAGCTCCCGCACCGTCACCTCATTCGCGCGCGTCAGCTGCGGCAGATATTTCCCTAGAGGATCGTCGAGCGTCATCTTGCGGTCTTCGAC
This sequence comes from Acidobacteriaceae bacterium, assembly GCA_036270675.1. Taxonomy (GTDB): domain Bacteria; phylum Acidobacteriota; class Terriglobia; order Terriglobales; family Acidobacteriaceae; genus KBS-83. The sequence continues at coordinate 740 of DATBCB010000292.1, forward strand.
CAGCATGAGGATCAGTGCCGCCGTAAACTGCTTGCTCACCGAACCGATCGAGTACTGCATCTCGGTTGTCGCCGGCATCGGCGGTTCCAGCCGCGCCTTTCCGTAGGCATTCAGGTAAACAATGTCGCCATGCTGCACCAGGGCAACCGAGGCGCTGGGGATCCCCGTGTCGCCGATGACCTTCGCGACCGCCTCATCCACCCGCGCGGCGGTCGCCGCATCCAGCGTGTTTGTCGTCTGGGCAGAAAGCCTCGGGAAGACCATGCTAAGCAGCAGGGAACCAGTCGCAAGCAGGACCATTCGAGAGCGCATGGTTGGGAGAGTATCAAGAACCAGTCGCAACGGGTGTGCTCTGCCCATGCCATTTCCAATTGGATTTCTACACACGTCACAGGTAATACTGGACCGCGTCCATTGTTCTCAGGGTGATGTTCTCAGGGTGATGTTCTCAGGATGAGCGCACTCCGGATCTGAGCAGGAGGAAACGTATGTCGGAAAACGACGGCATTGCCAAGGTGATCGAGGGCTACCGGCACTTCAGTGAACAGGTCTATCCGGAGCATCGCGAGCTCTTCGAGCAGCTCAGGAACAAGCAGAGCCCCCAGGTGCTCTTCATTACCTGCGCCGACAGCCGCATCGATCCATCGCTCATTACGCATACCGATCCGGGCGATCTCTTCATCTGCCGCAACATCGGCAATATCGTGCCCGCTTATGGAGAGATGATGGGCGGCGTCTCCGCTGTGGTCGAGTACGCCGTGGTCGGGCTCAAGGTCACAGATATCATCGTGTGCGGCCATTCGGACTGCGGAGCCATGAAGGCGCTGCGCGATCCGGAGTCGCCTTCCCTGGCCTCTATGCCTACCGTCAAGAGCTGGCTGCGGAACGCCGACGCAGCGTTAGGAGTGGTCCGCGCCAAATACCCGAATTCATCGGGCGATCACATGACCCGCGCCCTAATCGAGGAGAACGTTCTGCTGCAGCTCCAGCATCTGCGCACACACCCCGGGGTAGCCGCCGGCATGGCGTCCCAAACGGTTCGCTTGCACGGATGGATTTATAACATCGGGAGTGGCCGGGTTCTGGCCTACGACGAGAGCATGCGCGAGTTCGCCCCGATCGAAGAAGTTCTAGGAATCAACCCCGGCGTCAAAGGCTGAGTTCCGCGTGGGACCCGAGACGCACGAGCTGGAGCCGTTGTGCGTCTGGCTTGCGATAGATCAGCACCAGATCAGGTCGGATGTAGCAATCTCGATGGTCATTCCATTCGCCTGCAAGAGCGTGGTCGTGGTGCCGTCGGTCCAGTGGCTGATCTTCGGATAGTGCTGTGATGATGGCCAGGAAGTTCTCGCCCAGCACATCGCGATGGGGCCCTTTGGATATCCGCTTATAGTCTCGCTTGAACTGGGTCGTTCGCTCAATCGTCCGCATTCAAATCCGCCACGAGGGCCGCGGGGGATTGGAAAGCAGCAAGCTTTCCGGCACGAGCCTCCTTCATGGCTGCGATAGTTCGTTCATTGGGAATAAGCGGATCGAAGGGAAGTGCATGATCATGGGCGACACGCGTGAGCAGTAGCCGCACAGCGTCGGATATTGTAAGCCCCATGGCGCCAAGCACATTTGCGGCCTCCTCCTTTACTGCACTGTCGATGCGGGCCTGCACGAGCGCATTGGCTGCCATAACCCACCCTCCTGAATGACATTGTAATACGTCATCGGATAGGAGGGCAATTCCGATTTCTTGAGAATCCTCGGTAGGCACCTCCGCATCACATACATTGACAATAAGTCACTCAAGTGCGACAGTGGTCGAAACGCGCAAGAGCGATGAATCAGGAGAGTTATGGCAAAGATTATTGGCATCGATCTGGGGACCACCAATTCCGTGGTGGCCGTTATGGAAGGCGGCGAGCCCAAGGTCATCCCTAACCAAGAGGGCGACCGCACCACCCCTTCCATCGTGGCCTTCACCAAGACCGGCGAGCGGCTCGTCGGGCAGACGGCAAAGCGCCAGGCCGTGACCAACCCGCAGAACACCATCTACTCGATCAAGCGCTTCATGGGCCGTCGTGCCGACGAAGTCAGCGACGAAATGAAGATGGTGCCCTACAAAGTCAAGCAGCAGGGCGACCATGTCGTCGTTGAAGCCCAGGGCAAGGACTACACCCCACCCGAGATCTCGGCGATGATCCTGCAGAAGTTGAAGCAGGCGGCGGAGAGCTATCTCGGGAGCACGGTGACCGAGGCGGTCATCACCGTGCCCGCGTACTTCAATGACGCGCAGCGCCAGGCTACCAAGGACGCCGGCCGCATTGCCGGTCTGGATGTCAAGCGCATTGTCAACGAGCCAACGGCGGCAGCGCTCGCCTATGGCTTGGACAAGAAGAAGGACGAGACCATTGCGGTCTACGACTTCGGCGGCGGTACCTTCGATATTTCGATCCTCGAAGTTGGCGAGGGTGTCATCGAGGTGAAGTCCACCAACGGCGACACCCATCTGGGCGGCGACAATATCGATCAGCGGATTGTCGATTGGCTGATCGATGAGTTCAAGAAGGACGAGGGTCTGGACCTGCGCTCCAAGGGCAACGAGATGGCCCTGCAGCGTCTGAAACAGGCCGCCGAGGCAGCCAAGATCGAGCTTTCTACGGCCATGGAGACGGAGATCAACCTGCCCTTCATCACTGCGGACGCCTCGGGACCGAAGCATCTGGTCCGCAAGTTGACCCGCGCCAAGCTGGAGCAGCTGGTCGACGATCTCTTGCAGCGTTCGCTTGAGCCGTGCCGTAAGGCGCTTGCCGATGCCGGCGTGAAGGCAGACCAGATTCAGGAAGTAGTTCTGGTTGGCGGACAGACCCGCATGCCCAAGATCCAGGAGTTGGTGAAGCAGCTCTTCGGCAAGGAGCCGCATCGCGGCGTCAATCCCGACGAAGTGGTCGCGATCGGTGCGGCAGTGCAGGCTGGCGTGCTGGCGGGCGAGGTCAAGGACCTGCTCCTGCTCGACGTGACACCGCTGACTCTGGCCATTGAGACAGCTGGCGGCGTTGCGACGCCGATGATCGCGCGCAACACCACCATCCCGACCAAGAAGACCGAGACCTTCTCGACCTTCGCGGATAACCAGAGCGAGGTGGAAGTCCACGTTCTGCAGGGTGAGCGTTCGATGGCGTCGGACAACCGCACGCTGGGCAAGTTCAAGCTCGGCGGCATTGTGCCTGCCCCGCGCGGCGTGCCGCAGATCGAAGTCACCTTCGACATCGACGCCAACGGCATTCTCAACGTGCTGGCGAAGGACCGCGGCACCGGCAAGGACCAGAAGATCACCATCACGTCCTCTTCGGGTCTGAGCAAGGAGGAGGTGGAGCGCATGGCGCGCGACGCCGAGTCCCACGCCTCCGAGGACAAAGAGAAGCGCGAACAGATCGAAGCCCGCAATGGTCTCGACAACATGGTCTACAACATCGAAAAGATGTTGAAGGAGAGCGGCGACAAGGTCTCCGGCTCGGAGAAGAGCGATGTGGAGTCTGCTCTGGCCGATGCCAAGAAGACGTTGGAAGGTTCGCCGAGCGCGAACGAGCTGAACGCGGCGCGGGAGAAACTGACCGCTGCCTCGCACAAGCTGGCCGAGGCCATGTACAAGGCCACTGCCAACGCCGCTCCAACCGATGGCGCGCAGGCTGCTGGTGGAACCACGCCTGGAGCCGGTGCCAACGAGCCCAAGAAGGACGAAGGCGTGATCGACGCAGAGTACGTGGACGTCGAAGACAAGAAGTAAAAGGTCGGAAGTAACGCAATGGCAGATGACCGCTAAGGCGTCTGCCGGGGCGAAGGTAAGGGGCGCTCGCAGCGATTGTGAGCGCCCCTTGCGATATCCGGCCGATAAATGAAGCAGGGAAACAGAGGTAGAGATGCAGCATAGAAATGGACATACAAAGGGCGGCACACCGGGCAAGGCGAGGTTTGCCGAGGGGGATCAGACAATGACAAATACCATGTGGCGCTGCGTGCAGTGGCGCGCCGGTCAGATTCTGAATAAGGTGCTCTTCAATTCAAAGTCGGAAGCGGAGAAGTTCTGCGCCCAGATGCACCGCGCGGAGCCGGATATCTTCTGGCGTATGGAGCCGGTCGAAGCCAGACTGGTCTGGAATTAAAGCAACGGGAATCTACGAACCCCATTCTGGCGAGGCCGGGATGGGGTTGTTTTGAGCAGTACCCTGATCAACACATAGACAATGCCATCCACACAGAACAAGGACTACTACGGCGTACTCGGAGTAAAGAAGACGGCCACCGCGGAAGATATCCGCAAGGCCTTTCGCAAACTTGCGCGCAAATACCACCCCGATGTGAACCCCGGCGACAAGAAGTCGGAAGAAAAATTCAAAGAGATCTCCGAAGCCAACGACATCCTGAGCGACGACAAGAAGCGCAAGATCTACGATCAACTCGGTTTCTACTCCGACCAGATCGACCCCGCGCAGGCTGAGGCTGCCGCGCGCAGTGGCTATGGACGCCCGCGCCCGGGCGGCGGCGCTGGTGCGCAGGGCGTGCCCATCGATTTTGAGGGTTTCGATTTCTCGAATTTCGAAGGCGCCTCAGCCGGACATCGCCAGACCGGGCCGAACGCGGCCGGTGGCGGATGGGGCGGCTTCCGCGATATCTTCTCGGGCATCTTCAACCAGTCAGGCGGCCGGCAGGCGCAGGAAGGCCCTCAACCCGGCACGGATCTCGAATACACCGTCAACGTGGACTTCTGGACCGCGGTTCGCGGTGGCACCGCACGGCTGCAGATTCTCCGTCAGGAGACGTGTCCCACCTGCCATGGCAAAGCCTCATCCGGCGCCCCCATGCAGTGTCCGGAGTGCCACGGCACCGGTCACGTGACGCAGATGGGCGGTCGCATGAAATTCAATATCCAGTGCCCGCGCTGCGGAGGTTCCGGCCGCATCCAGGAAAGCTGTCCCACATGCCACGGCGAAGGCACCGTGCAGCGCGCGGAGACTATCGAGTTCCGCATCAAGGCCGGCACCCGCGACGGTCAACGCATTCGGCTGGCGGGCAAGGGCAATGCGGGCGTCAACGGCGGCCCTGCGGGCGACCTGTTTCTCATCATCCGCTCGGGGCCTCATCCCATCTTCCACCGCGTGGCCGACAACATCGAGGTCAGCGTGCCGGTCCGGGTCGACGAAGCCGCGCTGGGAGCGAAGATCGAGGTGCCTACCATCGACGGCCGTGCCCAGTTGCGCATTCCGCCCGGCACCCAAAGCGGGCAGAAGCTGCGGATGCGGGAGAAGGGCGTGGCGTCCGCTTCGAACGAGGGCCACCGGGGCGATCAGATCGTTACGGTGGAGATTGCCGTGCCGCAGCTCCGCGACGAGCGATCGAAAGAGATCCTCCGCGA
>DATBCB010000293.1:0-2558 GCA_036270675.1 Acidobacteriaceae bacterium
GAGGCGGGCTTGTCGGCGCACGCTGCCTCACTAGCCATGGGAATACCGGCCAACCGATTGGCAGCGATAATTAAAGGCCAGCGCGGCATTTCTCCGGGCACAGCTCTACGTTTAGGGCGCTATTTAGGCGGCTCTGCCGAAGTGTGGATTAATATGCAGGCCGGTTACGATCTCCAGCAGGCCAAGAAGCATCTCGCCAAGAAAATCAAGGCCGAAGTGCGGCCTCTCAAAGTTAGTGCCTGAATCCTCCTCGTCCGAATCGAGGGAGACTCCCAGACAGCGGGTCGCCTACTCCACGAGTTGATGCACTGTGAACGTCCCGGTCACACGCTTCTCCTTGCTCCAGTCATGATAGCCGTGGCATTCGAAACAGCGCGCCTCCGCGGCATCGCTCCCGGAGTGATGACATTGGCGGCACACTTGAACGCCTGGAATCAGCACATCGGCGGTCTCCTTACTCGTGGCCGCCTTGGTGTGGCAGGACGCGCACGCCAGCATCTGGTGCGCTTCATGCTCGAACTCAGAATGCGGAAGCCAGTGCGTGGTGATCGCGGCCTTGGCCACGTCGGGTAGGGCATCCGGGCCGGCCGAATAACTCAGCGTGTGGCACTCCTTGCAGGACTTGCGCCATAACAACAACTGCGCGTCAGCCAATCTCTGCTGGATCCACTCGGCTGCATTTCGCGCGGGAGGCTGAGGTGGACGGCTGGGCAGCCGCTTATCCGGCTCGTCGACCAACGGGATCTCGCGCGGGTGCGCCGCGATGTACGCCGTGAGCTTCTGAACCACGAACTCGTATACGATCTTCGGCTCCTTGTGCGGCGCCGCCTCCTCAAAACGCCGGTCGAACTGCAGCGTGTGACAGTCGGCACAGTCCTTTTCATAATTGACAGGTTCCACGCCCGGCGCGCGATGACAGTCGGCGCATTTTAGCTGCACCGCCCCGCGTGGACCTCGCAGATCGGCCTTAAGATGCACGGAATGGTTCAGCTTCACCGTCCCCGGATCGATGCGGCCGGCCCGCAGGACAGCGAATTCCGGATGCGTCGGATCGAACCCGCTAATGCTGGCGACGAATCTCGGCGGCGAGGTCTTGTCCTTCATGGCCAAGTCTGCATGGCACTGCGTGCACGCTCGATCGCTAGTGTCCGCTAGGCGCATCGCGCCCTTATGTTCGACGTGGCAACTCGAGCAAGCCGGTGCGAACGTCTGCTCCGCATGATGGATTGGACCATCGTGACATGCCAAGCAAGCCCGATCGCTCGCGGCTCGCTGAAAGCCCCCCTGCGACAGGTGGCAGGCGCTACACTTTTGGCCGATCAGGGCGTGCGCGCGCGCGACAGGTCCGGCGTTGAAGGCTTTTGGACTTCCTCGCAGGCCCTGCCATCCGAGCCACGCGAGGCCGATTACTGTCAGAACCACCGACAGGATGCGGCGCCAGCGGGGAATCCCGCGCAGCGTTTTGAAATAATCCAGATCGATCCGCTGCGCCAGCTTTTTGGTGGTGCGTGTTCGTCCCGCCATGCTGCGCCTCAGTACCGCAACGCCATGACAGCGTGCACACCGCCCAATACGAGCAGCGCGATCGACAGAGGCACGTGCACCAGAAGCCAACCATGCAGCCAGCGATAAATATGAATCTGCCGGCTCAACTGATGCTCTTCTTCGCAGATGTTCTCGATATCGTCGAGAACGCCGTGCACTGGCGCGACGAGCAGCCTGCGGAACGATTCAAAAACTTCGGTCGCGCGGCGCGGATCAGCGAGCTCCGCCCCGGGCGCATCTGGATTTTCGAGAAACGGCCGGACTTTTCGTAAATAGATCTCACGGAATCGTACGCGGTCTTCCTGTTCGATCTCGATCAGTGTAGTTACTGCCCCTTCGGACTCTGTCAGAACGTCGCCCGACAGCGGGCCGCAGATGGCGGCGGCCAGTTGATCCGCCTCTTGGCGAAGCTGCGCGCGCACGTGCGGTATTTCTTCGTAAATGGTTTCCATCGGCACCCGCGTGGTCATTAGCCTCGGCACATAATGCTGGATCGCCGCACCCAGCCATCCGCTGCCGATGACAATGAAGAACAGCAACATCAAGATCAGCGTGAGCGGGCCACGGAATGCAAAACCGCCGTGGAACAAAATCAGCAGCAGGCTCAGGGATCCGAGCCACAGATGGCCCCGCATCCATGTTTGGGCGCGCCCCAGCCGCCAGACTGGAACTTTCTTGCGTGCGCCCAGCAATCCGGCGTAGAGCATGAGCGCGTAACCGGCGATGCCGAAAACCAGCCCCATCGCGCTGCCCCCGCGCGGCCCGTCCGGCGATCGAACGATGTAAACGATGTATGCGAGCGTGCTTGCCGCGCCGAGCACAATAGTCGCCATCATCCACGCCCGCTGCTTCCGATCGATCCGCATCTACCGTCGAGCCTCGGTCTCGGCCGGCTCCCGCAGCCACTGGAAGAACTCGTTCGGCTCCACGCGGTGCGCCGCATCGTGCGGACAGGCGTACACGCAGCTTGGCTCGGCGTGCTCCGTGCATAAATCGCAAGACGTCGCCTTCTG
>DATBCB010000294.1:0-2863 GCA_036270675.1 Acidobacteriaceae bacterium
ACCGCCACCATTGGCGGTGTGCGCGTCGGCAGCGCTGCACCAGTTGTGGTGCAGTCGATGACGAACACCGATACCGCCGACATTCCCGCCACCGTCAAGCAGGTGGCGGCCCTGGCTCGCGCTGGGTCGGAACTGGTTCGCGTGACCGTGAATAACGAGGAGGCTGCGGCCGCGGTCGCGCCCATTGTCGACGAGCTCGACAAGCAGGGCATCCAGGTTCCGATCATCGGTGACTTTCATTACAACGGCCACCTGCTCCTCACCAAATACCCGGCCTGCGCGCAGGCCCTCTCTAAATACCGCATCAATCCCGGCAACGTCTCCATCGGACGCAAGGACGACGACAACTTCCGCACCATGGTCGAGGTCGCGGTGAAGCACCAGAAGCCGGTGCGCATCGGCGTCAACTGGGGCTCACTCGATCAGGCGCTGCTCACCCGCATGATGGATGAAAACTCTCGCGCTGCTGAGCCGCTCGACGCCCGCGACGTCATGATGGAGGCGATGGTCCGCTCCGCCGTCGACAATGCCGAGGCCGCCGAGCGCTACGGACTCCGCCGCGATCAGATCATCCTCTCCGCCAAGGTCTCCGGCGTCCGCGACCTCATCGATGTCTACACCGCGCTCGCCGCCCGCACCGACCTCGCGCTCCACCTCGGCCTCACCGAAGCCGGCATGGGCATGAAGGGCACCGTCGCCTCCACCGCCGGCCTCGCGCCGCTGCTGCTCGCCGGCATCGGCGACACCATCCGCGTCTCGCTCACCCCCACCCCCGGCGGCGATCGCAGCGAGGAGGTCCGCTGCGCCCAGCAGATCCTGCAGGCGCTCTCCATCCGCGCCTTCGCCCCGCAGGTCACTGCCTGCCCAGGCTGCGGCCGCACCACCAGCACCTACTTCCAGGAGCTGGCCCAGCAGGTGCAGAACTACCTCACCGAGTCCATGCCCGATTGGAAGAAGCAATACCCCGGGGTGGAGGAGATGAAGCTCGCCGTCATGGGCTGCATCGTCAACGGCCCCGGCGAAAGCAAGCACGCCAACATCGGCATCTCGCTGCCGGGAACGTTCGAAGAACCAAAGGCCCCCGTCTACATCGACGGCAAGCTCGCCGTCACCCTCAAAGGCGACACCATCATCGCTGACTTCAAGCGCATCCTGAACGACTACGTAACCAGCCACTACGGCAAGCACGAGGCACCAGCTCTTACAACGCAATAAAATGGTCGCAACAACACGCTACGCTCGTCATCCCGACCGGAGCGAAGCGAAACGCGCGCGTCATCCCGACCGGAGCGAAGCGAAGTGGAGAGATCTGCTGTTTGCAGGCCGCGCTATAAGTCTCAATGGCAGCGGAAGAACCCCACCAATGTGGGATCGCGCACGTCTCGTAAAAACCGTACCGTCGCAGCGTGCGAACGACCCTCGTGCTCCTGCTGCTTCCGCTGTCCGTACTCTCGTCTCTTGGGCTTCCCGCCGCAGCGCGTTCTTGCCATCCAGCGTCAGAAGCCGCACGTTACGAGGGCAAAGACATCTGCATCAGCGCGCACGTGTACGACATCGCGCAACTCCGCGACGGCACTCGTTTCCTGGACACCTGTAGCCCCGAGACCAGCGATGCAGACTGCCGCTTCACCATCGCAAGTCTGCCCGAGGACACTCGCGATGTCGGCGACCTGAACGCGCTTCGCGGCAAGGACATTGAGCTGCGCGGCACCGTGCACAGCGTGAACGACCGGAGCCTCATCTATCTCAGCACTGCGCGCCAGTTGCACGGCGGCACGGAGAAGTTCCACCCCAACCCTGCGCTGCTCGCCGGCTTCAGCGCCGAGCAAGGCAAAACCCCGGTGCACGACCCCTCGCTCAGCGGCAACCACCATTTCAGCGTCTTCCGCGCCACTCGCTAGGCGTATTTTCCTGTAGGTCCACGCACTGCAGAAATGTCCTCGCGGCTTTTCCGTCAAGAAAAGCCGCACTGCACTTTGGCCGACCGATCCTCATAACAGGAAAATTGCGCTAACGCAGCGGGCCAGCATGCTCGCGCAGCTCACCCAGCGGATAGAAAGTATCCCGCCAAACCACGCCGCCGCGCGTCAGCGTCAGCACCGTAGAACGCAACATCGCATAGACGAAGACAATCGCGGCAACCGGTAGCGTCGGCAGCCACAGCACAGTTCGAACGCCATTCGGATCGGCGAAGCGCCGATACCGCCAATAGAGCGTAGCCAGCATGGCTACTGAGACCAGGCTCGGCCACAGCCACGCGCGCTCCCAGGCAACACCGGCCACCAGACCCGCGAACGGCACCAGGCACATCACTGCTGTCGCCACCGCACCCGCGATCATCCGGCCGATCCGGAAGCGGAAGGCCGCGAAGACATTCTTGGTGAGGTTGTCCACCACTCCCCACGCGCCACGCGCCCAGCGGATGCGTACCAGGTTGTGCCCGGTCGCTACCCGCGAGCGGAACCCGGCCTGCTTGATGAGAGAGCCCATCCGCAGGTCCTCGATCACCTCCATGCGCAGCCGCTCCCATCCGCCCACCTTTTCGTATACAGCGCGTCGCATCAGGTTGAACGCTCCCACGCCGACCGCATCACGCGACTGCGGATCCGCTACCCGCCATAGCCGCGGCCCCCATATCGCCAGCAGGTAGAGGAATGGCAGCATCATCGCCTCCCCTGCACTCTTGATCACCGCCGTCGGCATCACCACCAGGAAGTCCGCGCGCTCACACTCGATGTAGGCCAACGCACGCGCCAGCGTATCCTCGGCAAACACCACGTCGCCATCCGTGAACAGCAGCCACTCCCCTGTCGCAAGTGCCGCTCCGCGCGCCATCGCATGCGGCTTGCCTAGCCAACCGGCG
>DATBCB010000295.1:0-4676 GCA_036270675.1 Acidobacteriaceae bacterium
CACATCCGCCTTCAGTTCGTGCCTGCCCCCGCTCGCCGTAGCCGACTGGAACTGAATCTCCAGTGCATTCAGCGTGATCGAATCGGCCGGCTGCGCCAGCATCACGTCGATCGTCTCTTCACCGCTGAACGTTGCCTTGTCCAGGTCAGGCGTCAGGTGCAGCGTGTAGTGCTCCGGCCGCACATTCGTAGGCAGGCGCTGCGCGACCAGCGCAGGAGCGGCAAACAGCAAAAGCGTAGCGGCAACACCGGCCAGCCGGGCAGCCGGGCAACGGAGGGGGAGTGGCAACAATGTCATAGGTACCTCTAGAGAAGATAGGCTCCACCAGCGAGCCGGGCCGACCAGGCGCAACCCACTACTGTAACTCAGAATGCAGTCGCAGGGCGCCTTTGCGATAACTTGCTGTAAGAACCCCGTTCGGGCCGGAATATTCCATTGGAAGGCCCGGGGACGGGCCCCTTCATAAAACTATCCAAACCAGCAGTCCAAACAAACCAGGAGTCCAAAATGACGCTATCCGTATTTGTCGGCACCAGCCTCGATGGTTTCATTGCGCGGCCGAACGGCAGCTTCGACTTCTTGCCACCGGACGGCGGCGAGCCCCACGGCTACGACGAATTCATCGCAAGCGTCGATACGATTGTGATGGGCCGCAACACCTTCGAAACGGTTCTGACTCTCGGTGCGTGGCCCTATGGAAACAAGCGAGTCGTCGTCCTGAGCAGTCGCCCCGTCAATTTCTCCGCCGTCCGCTTCTCCGCCGTCCCTGGAGCAGGTCTGGAACAAATGGCCGGACCTCCGGAGCAGATCGTCGCGCAGCTCTCTGCCAGCGGTGCCCGCCACCTCTACATCGACGGTGGAATCACCATTCAACAGTTCCTGCGCGCAGGTCTCATCCAACGCCTCACCATCACGCGGGTCCCTGTGCTCATCGGAGAAGGCATTCCGCTCTTCGGCAGCCTGCCGCATGACATACAGCTCCGTCACATAGCCACGCGCCATTACCCCAGTGGCCTCGTCACCAGCGAGTACCACGTCGCGTAGAGTGAGTTTTCTTATAGCTAGAACGCCGATGCCATGCGGCCAAATCGAGTACCCCTATCCTTGTTCCGGCACATGGTTTCGGTATATGGAATTCAGTCAGGTCAACCACAACTGTGAGCGTGAGCGACCAAAGGAAGTGAACCCGACGGCCCGCGCCGCTGGCGCCTCCGCCTGGATGGCAAATCCTTACATCTCCCGATAGTCCAGCAGCACCATCCCCACCAGCATCAGCGCCATCGGCCACACATAACCCGCAACGCGCCGCTCCCCCTCTTCCTTCGGCAGCCGCAACTCCAGCCATCGCGCCCAGCCCGCGGTCACACCAGACAGCGCCAGCGCCGCGTGATTCATCAGCACCAGCACCTCCTCTTTGCCGTCGCCTAGAGAGTGGTTGTGCGTCAAGAGCATCGCCGCGCCCGCCGCGCACATCAGCGGAAACGCATACCGCGCCCACGCCGAGCGCAGCCTGCCCGCCTGCACCGCGCATTCGAACGCGGCAAACACCAGGATCAGCGCCGCAGCTGCGCGATGCTGCAACACGTCCGGCTCAAAGAAGCTGCCCCAGAACGGTCGCGGCCCCAGCGGCCAGTTCTCCGGATCGGCGCGCAGCAGGATGAACACCGCCAGCCCCGCAAAGCTCACCGGCCAGAAGCGCGCCCAGCGCATTCGCTGGAAACGGCTCACCAGAGCGAGCGCTCCCGCCAGCAGCACCACCAGTCCCGCCCAATGATGGTTGTACTCTGACCACGCCATGTCGTTTGCATCGCTCGCCGCCGGCGGTTGATATTGCGCAGTCTTCACCGCCACATCGATCGGCGTCGGCGGCACCAGCGCCCCATACGGCGGACTCTTCAGCCGCGGTGCCGCCCATCGCATGCGCGCATCGATCTCGTGCAGCGTCAGCCGGTCCGTCGGCATGTCCACCGCCGGTGGTTGCGAAGTCAGCGCCGCCGCCGCCAGAATCGCCGTCAGCCCCAGCGCAACCTCCACCTCGGCGAACCGCCGCAACCGCATTAGCAGCCGCGCCGGCGCGCGCTCGGCCTCGCGTGCCACATACCAGTTCGCCGCACCCAGCATCAGGATCAGCAGCAGCAGATACGACTTCACCATCACCAGCACGCCGTACGTTGTGCCATACAGCCCGGATGGCGACGCGACATAAAACCACGCCAGCCCAATGCCCGCGCCCAGCAGCAACGCCGCCGATACCATCGCCATGCGGGAAAAGCGCCCCACTATGCGCCGCGCGACCGCGAGATCTTCCGTTCGCTTCAGTGCGACGAGCAGAAATGGCATCGCGCCAATCCACGCCGCCGACCCCAAATGATGCAGCGCAGTAAACGCCGTCAACACGACGCGATGATCCATGCGCGAGACAGCATGGCTCAGCGAAACCACAGCTGCCATCAGCACGAAGGCAGCGGCCAGCATCGCTGCCTGCACCCAGCTATGCATTTTCTGTTGAGAAAACCGCGCCAGCAGCAATAGCACCAGCGCGCAAAATGCGGCGCCTGCCTCCGCGGTCATCGGGCCGCCGCTCAAAGCGCTAGCCGTCGTCATGCCGGAGTTGGCGACCACGACCGAAGTCTCCACCACGACCGACGCAATTTCCGCCAGGATCATCGCCAGCGCAGCCCACTCCAGGCCGCGCCGGCACGCACGCCGTGCCGGCTCATCCGCGCCGCCCGGCAGCGCAACAGCTGTCAGGAAGAGCACGCCGCCCACCAGCAGCGCCTCCAGCGAAAGCGTCGCCGCATGCAGCAACATAGAGAGCAGATCGAAGTCGTTGAGCAGCCAGATCAAGCCGCGCGCCAGTCTTGTCTCATGAGGGCATCGTCAGCCGGCACGAAACATCACGACTCCGCGCGTGATGTGCCCGTCCGTCGCCATCACCTGCCACTCCACCTTGTACGCGCCCGCCGCCAGCGCGGTCGCCTTCGCCGCCAGTAGATTCGGCGCCGCATGCGCATCCACCGCCAGCGTGTGCGCTTTGCCATCCGACCCCACCAGTTGCAGCGAGGAGTGCAGCGCATCGATGCGCGAGTTATAGGTGAGCGTGATATCCACGTCGCCGGCCTTCACTGTAGCACCTTGCGCAGGCGAAGACTTCACCAGCACAGCGTGCGCAAATGCCGCGCGCGGAAGCAGGATGAGAAGCGCGATGGCGAGCGCCAGGACGCTCGCCCGCTGACGAAATCCGCCGTTGCCACGCATAACTAAGGTGTTGTTCATAACTATGATGAAAACACAACGCTGTTACTTCTGGTTGTCACCTAGTTGTCATCTAGTTGTCTTCTGCTTATCCGGTTGTTTCAGCAAAGCGCCAGATGGTGGGTTCTACTCTAAGCGGGCGACACTACTGCTTGTGGTCGGCTGAAACAACCGGATAAGCACAAGTTGTCTAGTTGTCATCCCGGCCGGAGCCCGCAGGCGCGTGGCCCACGGTGCTGCAAATCTCGGTGCTGCAAATCTCGGCGCTGCAAATCTCGGCGCTGCAAATCTCATGGAAGAACAAAAAGTCTAACCGCGCACAAGTCCATGCAGTCCTATACCGACGCCGCCCGCTCCGAGTGGCCGCTCAGCTCCGTCGCGCGCGCTTCTGCATACGCCGCCGCGCCGATCAGCGCCGCGCGGCTCTCCAGGATCACGCGCACCGGCGTCTGCACCAGCAGATCGCTCAGCCGCCCCTTGTCCGTAAACGCCTTCATGAATGTCCCGTCCTGCAGCTTATTCAGAATCTTCGGCGCAATCCCGCCGCCCACATACACGCCGCCTGTGGACAGCACCTTCAATGCCAGATTCCCCGCTTCCGCTCCATACGCGGCCACCACAATGTCCAGCGTCTTCGCGCAGATATCGCTCTCGCCGCTCGCGCCCATTTCCCCGATCACCGGGTTCGGGTCTTGCGCCGCCGCCAGCCGCTCTCGAAGCCACGCCGGCTCGTCCATCTTCCGCACGTCGCGCAGAAAGTCATAAACGTCTTTAATGCCCACGCCGGCAATCACGCGCTCATAGCTCACGCGCCCGTTCAACTTTTTCTTCAGGTGGCGGAACAGATCGATCTCGTCCTCGGTGCGCGGCGCAAAATCGCAGTGCCCGCCCTCCGACGCCATCGGGATATGCCGCTTGCCGTTCCACACCAGGAACGCCTCGCCCAACCCGGTGCCCGCGGAGATCAGGGCGCGATTCCCGGCCGCGCTCGGATCGCCTGCGCTCAACGTAAAAATCTGGTCCGCCTTCAGCTCCGGAATGCCATAGCCATTCGCTTCGAGATCGTTAATCAGGAACAGATGATCGATGCCCAGATCGAGCGACAACTTGCGGCTGTCCAGCGTCCACGGCAGATTGGTCAGATGCAGCACGCCATGCCGTACCGGCCCGGGCACGCCGAAGCATGCAGCGGAAATCTTCCCCTCCTGCTTCTGCTCGCCCAGAAACTCCTTCGCAATCTCTTCCAGGCCGGGATAGTCCTTCGCCGGATAACGCTTCTCCGCCGCATGATGCAGATTGCCGCCTTGAAAATCGAATAACGCCAGCGCGACCTTCGTTCCGCCAACATCGCCAGCCAGGATCAATGGGAAACCTCCAGCACGCCCACACCGTCCGCGTTCGGCTTGGGGAGCAGCGCCGCC
>DATBCB010000296.1:0-4192 GCA_036270675.1 Acidobacteriaceae bacterium
CGGCGAGGGTTGGGAGCGCGGCGACAAAGAGTGATGCAGGCAGTGACGAAACGTTCGCGTACTACCATCGGCTGTTGTCTTCATTTCCACATCTGAGCTTTTCTATATCTGATCCAGCTACGCGGAAGATGCCGCTGAGTATGGCTGCAGAGAGTCTGTATGGATCCGCGGTTCGCAGTAAAAATCTTTGAGTTTATCGTTTTGCTCTTTGCGCTCTCGTTTCACGAGGCGGCGCATGCGTGGACGGCATGGCGGCTGGGCGATCCCACGGCACGCATGCTGGGACGCGTCACGCTAAACCCGGCGAAGCATATTGACCCTCTAGGAACAATCATCTTCCCGCTGGTTGCGCTCTTCGCGCCCATCTTTGGCGGAGGCTTGCTTTTTGGCTGGGCCAAGCCGACCCCGGTGACCGGCCGCAACTTTCGCAATTACAAACGTGACGATCTGCTGGTGACGCTCGCCGGACCGGCCAGTAATCTGCTGCTGGCGATTGGCTCGTTCTTCGTGCTGCTGCTGATGGAGCGCTACGCGCCTCTGGGACGCGAGTGCCTGCAGGGTCTGCTGACCGGTGCTATCAATCCAGAGCTGATGTCGACCGCGCCAGTGGTCTTCCCACTGACCCTGATCTTCTACTTCGGGATCTCGCTGAACCTGGTGCTGGCAGTCTTCAACCTGATGCCCTTTCCGCCTTTGGATGGCAGCCATCTGTTTCGCCACGTCATTTCCGGCCGGTTTGCGGCGATGTACGACAACCTCGGCTGGATCGGCTTCATTCTTGCCTTCATAGTCGGCGGCTGGGTGACGATGAGGATCGTCTCGCCGATACTGAGCATCTTCCTCACGATCCTGCTGCACGGCTGAAGCACAGCGTTTGGCCGGTACAATCGGCAAAGCACCCTCATGGCTTTGACGACTGACTCCGCAACATCTTCGACCTCCGCCAGGCGTGTTCTGAGCGGCATGCGTCCCACCGGCAAACTGCACCTGGGCAACTACGTAGGCGCGCTGAAGAACTGGGCGCGGCTGCAGCACGAGACGAACGACGACGGCTCGCGCAAGTACGAGTGCTACTTCTTTATCGCCGACTACCACGCGCTGACCACCGACTATGCCGACCCGCGCAACGTGGCACAGAATACGCTGGAAGTAGCGCTGGATTGGCTGGGCGCAGGACTCGATCCGGAGATTTGCACGCTGTTTGTGCAGAGCCATGTGCCGCAGCATGCGGAGCTGCACCTGCTGCTGAGCATGATTACCCCGCTGAGCTGGCTGGAGCGCGTGCCCACTTATAAAGAGCAGCAGGAGAACCTGAGCGGCAAGGATCTGAGCACCTATGGGTTTCTTGGCTATCCGCTGCTGCAATCGGCAGACATCCTGATCTATCAGGCGGATTTTGTGCCTGTGGGACAGGACCAGGTGGCGCACGTGGAGCTGACGCGCGAGGTGGCGCGGCGGTTCAACCAGTTCTGTCCGCCTCCTGGATACGTTCCGCCAACCCATGCGCAACTGAAGGAGACTCTGGTGGCTGCGAATGGCACGTCGGACTTAGCGAGCGGCGTACGACCGATTCTGCCCGAGCCACAGGTGCTGCTGACGCCATCACCCAAGCTGCCGGGCACCGATGGGCGCAAGATGTCGAAGAGCTACGGCAATACCATCCTGATGACGGATCCGGAGCCGGTGATCCGGCAGAAGCTCAAGCCGATGGTGACGGATCCGGCGCGTGTGCGGCGGACCGATCCCGGCGATCCGGACAGGTGTCCGGTGGGCGACCTGCACAAGGTCTTCTCGACCGCAGAGACGATGGCGAAGGTGTACGAGGGCTGCCGCAGCGCCGGCATTGGATGCATCGAGTGCAAGGGATGGGCGGCGGACTCGATTGTGCGCGAACTGGCGCCGATCCAGGAGCGGCGCGCTCGCTATGACGAGGAGAGCGCACAGCAGATCCTGCGTGATGGCGCGGTCCGGGCACGGAATCGGGCATCACAGACCATGGGTGAGGTAAACGAGGCGATGCACCTGCTGCCGGAGGTTGCGCAATGACGGACGAGCGCGCATCGGGAGAGCTAGAGCGGCCGCAGCCGGCTTCTGCGAAAGAACAGGCCGCGAAGCCGGCGCGCAAGAAGGATGAGGTGGAGAGCGTCTCGCCGTTCTCGGTGGTGGTCGGTGAGGTGTATGACGGTCCACTCGACCTCCTGCTGGACCTGATCCGTAAGCAGGACATTGACATCTACGACATTCCGATCGCGAAGATCACGGCGCAGTTCCTGAGTTACGTCGAGCGACTGAAGCAGACCGATGTGGATGCCGCGGGAGACTTCATCTACACCGCTGCTCTGCTGATCCACATCAAGAGCCGCATGCTGCTGCCACGAAGCCCGGCAGAGCCCGCAGGCGAGAGCGAGGACCCACGGCGCGAGCTGGTGGAGCGGCTGCTGGAACACGAGCGCTTCAAGAACGCGGCGCAGATGTTACGGCAAAAACAGCAGATTGAAGAGGCGACGTGGTCGCGGCCAGTGCTGCGCGAGTTCCAGGCCGAAGGGACAGAGCCGGAGATCGCCGCCGACACAGTCGACCTGGTGCGTGTCTTCCGCGAGGTGCTCGACCGGATCAAGCAGAGGCCGGTCCTGAATGTGGACGATGAGTCAGTGACGGTAGGGCAGATGATCGACTATCTGCGCCGGCGGCTGACGATGGAAGATGCGCCAATTCCGTTGAGTCAAATGCTGCGCAATGCACGCTCAGAGCGGGCGGTGATCTGCATGTTCCTTGCCCTGCTGGAGTTGGTCCGGCTGCAGGCGATATTGCTGCGACAGGAGCGCAATTTCGGTGACATTCTGGTGAAGAAGCACAGCGGCTTCGAGCAGGTGATGAACGACACACTGGCGGCGCGGGACGACTGGCGGTAATTTTCGACCGTCCAGATGCAAATTCTTGTCCAATGACCCGGTTTTCCGCGCTCGTTTATCAGAAATTCACAATTCGCCCAGTTGTGGTTAACTCGATGTGCATCGATCCGCTGCTATCTTCGGAACACGGACACGGAGACCCCCTTGCCATGGCACATATCTCCACACTCCCCTCTAATACGCAACGGTTTTGGGGCGCCAGCGCAACACGTGACAAGTTGGTCCGCCACACCAAAAAAGTCGTGACAATTTCGAGCCATCCCGCCTGGCCGGGACGGCGTGAGAGTCGCGATGACGGAGGGGCCGAATGCGAAGTTGCCGCCGATACCGTGCACCTGATGCGGGTCTTTCACGAGGTACTGGAACGGGTGCGACAGGGTCCGGTCCTCAACATGGAAGATGATTCGGTCACGACCGGGCAGATGATTGACCATCTGTGGCGGCGGCTTGCCGTGAAAGATGCGCCCATTCGGCTGAATCAGTTGCTGCGCGATGCACGGTCGGAGCGCGCGGTGATCTGCATGTTTCTTGCGCTGCTGGAGCTGGTGCGGCTGGAGGCCATATCCCTGCGGCAGGATCGCAGCCATTCGGACATCGTGGTGAAGCGAAATATAGCGCTCAGCTCGTAGACTTCAGTGCGCTGAAACCCCCTTCCTTTCATCAGAAATTCACAGCGCGGTGAAGCCCACCTCCACGTTTCGCGTGGTCCACGTTTCGCTGGTAACTTCGCCGACACCGGCAGAGGAGCCGTGCGCGCATGGAAAGCACAACCACAGCACTTTCGCCGGAGGCTCAGAAGCTCGCCTCGAGCGTGATGGACCAGAAACTCAGCCGGAACCCCGGCAAGATCGCCATGATCGTCTTTGGCTGCGCGATCGCCGGCGGGATCATCTACGCCGGACTGAAGCTTGGTTCCGATCTTGCCACCACCCATTATCCGACGGTGTGGCCATATGTGCTGCTCGGCTTGGCGTTGCTGATCGCGCTCGGATTCGAGTTCGTCAACGGATTCCACGACACCGCGAATGCAGTCGCTACGGTTATCTACACGCATTCGCTGGAGCCGCACGTTGCGGTGGTGTGGTCGGGCATATGGAATCTGACCGGCGTGCTGTTATCGTCGGGGGCTGTCGCCTTCGCCGTGGTCTCTCTGTTGCCCGTAGAGCTGATCCTGCATGTCGGCTCGAATGCCGGCTTCGCCATGGTCTTTGCTCTGCTGATCGCAGCTATCCTGTGGAATCTGGGCACGTGGTGGTTAGGTCTGCCGGCCTCCAGCTCGC
>DATBCB010000297.1:0-3975 GCA_036270675.1 Acidobacteriaceae bacterium
TGCTGAAGCTGCGTGGAATTACAAAGAGGAAAACTGGGTTGCCGCCGCGTGGGCGTGGTCGGAGGGTAAAGGCATCCAGGTGATCCTCGATATGATCGGCGGCGACTACTTCGGCAAGCACATTGAACTGCTGGCACAGCGTGGGCGGCTGATCCATATTGCTACAACGAAGGGAGCCGAGGTGACGCTGGACCTGCGCGAGGTGATGCGTAAGCGGCTGATGGTGACCGGCTCGACGCTGCGGGCACGGAGACCGGAAGAGAAAAGCCTGCTGCGCGAAGGCGTGGAAGCGAAGCTGTGGCCGGCAATCGCGAGTGGCGCGATTCGTCCTACGGTACATGCAAAGTTTCCGCTGGCCGACGCTGGTGAGGCGCACCGGCTGATGGAATCGAGCGCCCATCTCGGCAAGATCGTGCTGACGCTCTAACCGATGGCGGTCGAGTACCGCGGCCGACATGTACACTGCCTTCGCCTTCCAAATCTCGTTCTGGAGCCGGATGATGATTGCCGCTCGCCATGCAGCTTCTCTCTGTCTGTTCGCCGGTGTTGTTCTTACGTTGCAAGCCGAAAGTGCGGGTCCGAACTCCCGCACCTCCACTGCTCCGAAGAGTGTGACCGCTCCGCAAGGAAGAGCGAGCGGCCCGGTGGACATCCCGGATTTGCTAAGCACAGTGCGGCTCGGTGGGGCATCATGGTCGCCGGATGGCCAGCAGATCCTCTATTCCGGCAACGCATCGGGACGCATCAACCTGTGGATCATGAATGCCGATGGGACCGGAGCGCATCAGCTTCTCCACTCGGACGACGCGCAGTCGGGAGCAGTCTGGTCGAAAGATGGCCAAAGTGTTGTGTACCAGCAGGACCACGGCGGCGATGAGATTTACGACCTCTACAGCGTAGCTTCCGCCGGAGGCACGCCGCGTGCGCTGACACAAACGGACCAGATCAGCGAGACCAGTCCGCACTTCTCGCCCGACGGCAAGTTGCTGGCGTATCAGCATAAAGAGAGGCAGGGATCTTCGGTCAACCTCGCCCTGATGGACTGGAACACGCATCAGGTGCGCCTTCTGACACACGAGAAAGACCCGAAGCGATCGTGGGATCTTGTTGCCTGGAGTCCCGATGGGAAGACGCTCTACGCCAATCGCGGCGACCTGCACGAGGACACGAGCGCTTGGCGAGTGGATGTGGGCACCGGAGAGGCTCGCGAGCTGACGCCGCATACGGGCAATGTGCTCATCGGGGGCTCCAGCCTCTCTCCGGATGGAAAGATGCTGCTGATCGGTTCGAATGAAAAAGAAGGCTATGGCAATGTTGCCCTGCTGGACCTCGCGACTCTGCAAAAAAGATGGATTACAAACACACAGTGGGACGCGGAACCAGGCAGCTTTTCGCCGTCGGGCGATCTGTTCACCTGGTCGCTGAATGCGGACGGGCGCACGTCGATTCATTTCACAGACGCCAAGACCTACAAAGAAATCCCGCGTGCGATTCCGGAAGGGCTGAACTATGAGAACGGCACGCCTACACCCTTCGCGCAGAACGGCCAGCTGTTGTTTGTCCACCAGGACTCGACCCATGCGCCGAACTTCTACGTGCTGGGCTTCCGTGGCGGCCCCGCTCAGATCACGCACGTCGAGAGCCCCGGACTTCGGAAAGCGGTACTGCCGCCCACACAACTTGTGCACTACGCCAGCTTCGACGGCAAGGTCATCTCCGCATTTCTGGCGATGCCATTCAACCTGAAGCGCGACGGCAGCAATCCGCTGATCGTGCTCCCGCACGGCGGCCCTACAGGTCAGGTCGAAGACAGCTTTTCACCACGCATCATCGCGCTGGTCTCCCGCGGATACACGGTGATTGCGCCAAACGTTCGCGGGTCGACCGGCTATGGCGTTGCGTTCGAGAAGGCGAACTATCAGGACCTGGGCGGCGGCGATCTGCAGGATGAGATCTACAGTGTGAAATTCATGGAGGCGACCGGCTACATCGACCGAAAGAAGGTTGGCATTACAGGCGGTTCCTATGGCGGGTTCATGACGCTGATGGCTATCGGCAAGGCGCCTGATATCTGGGCGGCAGCCGTGGAGGAGTACGGCATCATCGACTGGTACACCATGCTGCAGCACTCCGATCCCCTGCTGCAGGAGTACGAGAAGTCGCTGCTGGGCGATCCGGTGAAGGATCGCGCGAAGTACGAGGCTGCATCGCCGATCCAATTCCTACACGAGGAACGCGCGCCGCTGCTGGTCATGCAGGGGGAACGCGATATCCGCGTGCCTCGTGAGGAGGCGGCGCAGGTGGTGGATATCCTGAAGAAGGACGGGCGGACCGTGGATGTTGTCTACTATCCGCAGGAGGGTCACGGCTTCATGAAGCGCGAAGACCAGATCGACGAGATCACACGCATGGTGGCCTGGTTCGACAAGTATCTGAAGGGCGCACATTAAATAATTGATGAGCACGGGACACAGGATGGTCAGTCGCATTGCCCGCAATCGCTGAGGGAGCGCGGCCGCCGCGGCGACGGTGGCGCATCGCCTGGTTGATGGGGCTGGGCGTGTTGGTCAATTACTTCGATCGCGTCAACCTTTCGGTCTCGCACGGCGCGCTGTATACGGCCTTCGGCATCTCCGATGTCGCGTTCGGCTATCTCTCGGCCGCATACAACTGGAGCTACGCGCTGTGTCAGTTGCCTGTCGGCGTGGTGCTGGATCGTTTTGGCGTGCGCCGCGTGCAGCGCATCGGCATCTTCATCTGGAGCATGGCGTCGTTCGCCGCCGCTCTCACCACCAATCTCACAGGATTTTTCGCTGCCCGGCTGCTGTTGGGCATCGGTGAGGCGCCAACCTTTCCTGCGAACGCGAAAGCGATCGGCGTCTGGTTCCCACAACACGAGCGCAGCTTCGCAACTTCATTGACGGATGCGGCGGCAAAGGCGGCTTCCGCCATCGGGGTGCCGCTGTTGGGCATTCTGCTGCTGCGCGTGGGCTGGCGCTGGAGCTTTGCCGCGACTGGCGCGATCAGCCTTCTGTACCTGCTCATTTTCTGGGTGGTGTATCGCGAACCCGAAGAAGATGCGGAGCTGACTGATACGGAGCAGCGGTTGATTGCGGAGACACGAGAGAACGAGCCGCCTGCTGCTGCAGGCCCTGCTTTGTCACTTGGAGCGCTGCTGAAGCAGCGCAAAGTGATTGGCCTCTCGCTCGGCTTCGGCTCCTATAACTATGTCTTCTATCTGCTGCTGACCTGGCTGCCGAGCTATCTTTCGGGTGCTTTGCACATTGATCTGCTTCACTCCTTTCTCTACACCGGAGCGCCGTGGCTGATTGCTACCGCGACCGACCTGTTCATCGGAGGATTGCTGGTGGACGCACTGGTATCGCGCGGATGGAACGCGCCTTTGGTGCGCAAGGTTGTGCTGGTGGCGGGGACTGCGTGCGGGCTCGGCATTCTGGGCGCGGCCCATGCGCACACCGCAGTGCGAGCACTGGCCTGGATCAGCTTGTCGATCGGCGGCCTTGCCGCGGCAGCGCCAGTGGGCTGGTCGATTCCGGCGCTTATCGCGCCGCGCGCCAGCGTAGGCAAGGTGGGCGGCATCGTGAACTTTGTGTGCCAGGTCTCAGGGATTACCGCGCAGATTTTGACCGGATACATAGTGCGCGCCACGCACTCTTACGCGTTGGCTTTCGGCGTATCGGCCGTCTACCTGCTGCTCGGAATCGCCGGCTATCTGGTGCTGCTGGGACGCATTGAGCCGATGGACGCCGCTCCCGTTCCCGCTGCGTAGTGTTTGTCGAGATCAGTGCGGCCGTTGTGTACGGTAAAGCTGCCATCGCGGCTGGCGGTCAGCTCAATATCGTGGCCCGCATCGGGACCATCGAGGTTGGCGATGTATTCGGACTGCGTGTTGTGCGCCGTCCCGCCTTCATCGGAAAAATGTAGCTGCCACAGTGCCTCAATACCAGGTGCATT
>DATBCB010000298.1:0-4619 GCA_036270675.1 Acidobacteriaceae bacterium
CAGCGAAACATTCACCGGATCAAGACCAGAGGACGGCTCATCCATGATGATCAGCTCCGGATCGTGCAGCAGCGTGGCGATGAACTGGATCTTCTGCTGCATGCCCTTGGAGAGTTCCTGCGTCTTCTTCTCCATCGACTCCGCAATCTCCATCCGCTCGCACCACTGACGTGCGCGCGTCAACGCGGTCGCCTTAGCGAGGCCATGCAGTTGTCCCATGAAGACCAGCTGGTCGATCACCTTCATCCGTTTGTAGAGGCCGCGTTCCTCCGGCAGATAGCCCACGCGCCGCAAATGATCGCGCCGGAATGGCTCATCAAAAAGCCGCACTGTTCCGGAGTCCGGCAGCGTCATCCCCACCATCATCCGGATGGTCGACGTCTTGCCCGCGCCGTTCGGCCCCAGCAGGCCGTACATCGTGCCCGGCTCGATGCGCAGGCTCAGCTCCTCGACCGCCACTTTGCCACTGTAGGACTTCGAGATGCGATCGAGATCGACCACCGGCATGCGGTACGGACCCTTCAGGTGACGGCGTCCAGTCTAGCAAAGCGCCTTATAAGAGCAGCAAAGGCGCCCCATCGGGAGCGCCTTCACGTCACAATCAAGGTTGCAGTTTAGGGCCAGGTTGCAGTTCTGGACCAGGTTGCAGTTCAGGAATTGTCAGAGGTGTCGTCGAAGGAGCCGTCGTCGAAGGACCCGTCATCGAGCGACGCATCGTCATAGGAGCCGCTGTTGTCGTCATCGAGTGACGGCAGATCGGTATCGGCCTGCAACTGTGTATCGCCGCTGTCGTCTACGTTCACATCACTGGCCAGGTCCTGCTGTGGGTTCAGGCCGCCGTCACCCTCGTGCGCAAACTGCTGGATCTCGGCATTCCCGTTCCCTCCGCCCGGCGCAGGCGAGTCGTAATAGTTGTTGATGACAGTCTCTTCCGGCCGGCCGCCGAACTCGCCCAGTCCTGAGCCAAGCCCTGAACCCAGTCCTGAGCCCAAGCCGCCGCCGTACCCGCCAAAGCCAGCCTCGTGGCCGAAGCCATGCATCAGCGACTCAATGCCTTCAAACGCCAGCGCACCCGCCGCAACGCCAGCCGCAGTGGTTGCTGCAGAACGCAAAAAACTAGATCCGCCGCCGGCTGGCGCATTGCCCTGAGGTGTCCCAAATGACCCATACTGCTGCGGTGCAGCGTATTGCGGAACCGGCGCATACCCCTGCTGTGTTTGCGGCTGCGCGTATGCTGCCGCAGGCTGCTGGGGACGCGGCTCGTCTTTGTGACCAAAAAGACTTCCCAGAAAGCTGCCGGGCTTGCTCTGCTGCTGCGCCGCCGGATGCTGCGCCACCTGCTGCTGCAAGTTCTGAATTTGCGCCTTCGCCTGCTCCAGCGCATAACTCTGCACCAGCACCGTCTGTGCCAGGATGTAAGCCGCGTCCGGGTTGCGCCGAGACCACTCTTCGATCCGCTGCGCGGCTTCGGGATCTTTCTCGTCCAGCCGCGTGCTGTCCACACGCGCCATCAGGTCGTCCAGCATTTTCTGCTCTTGCGGGGTCATCGTCTCTCCATCTCTCACCGCGGTCATACAAGCGACCCACGGCATACCTTGTTAGATGTGAGAACGCAATCGGGGTAAGCGAAGTTCCGTTCCGCGCCTTGCGGACGCCCCGAGCCTCAAACGAAATATACAAATATTAAGAACCGTGTCATCCGAAGCTAACTCACCGTCTGCAGCGCCCGTATCTCTTCTTTGCGCACCGTCAGCTTCTCCACCCGATCCGTCTTCACCTCGAAGCCGCGGCCGGAGGTCGTCGGCACCGTGATCTCGCCCTGGTTCGAAACTTCTACTGCGGGCTCAATGATGTCTTCCGCCCAGTAGCGCTTGGATGCCGACACATCCCCGGGCAGCGTGAAACCGGGCAGAGAGGACAGCGCGATGTTGTGCGCGCGTCCAATGCCGGTCTCCAGCATCCCGCCGCACCACACGGGAACGCCGCGCTCCATCGCCGCATTGTGCACCGCGATGGCCTCGGAGAAGCCGCTCACGCGGCCATTTTTGATGTTGATGATGCGGCAGGAATCCATCTCGATCGCAGCCAGCGCATCGCGCCGGTTGCGGATCGACTCGTCCAGGCAAATCGATGTCTCGAGCCGCTTCTGCAGCATGGAGTGGTAGTAGAAGTCATCGGCCCACAGCGGCTGCTCAATCATCAGCAGGTCGAACTGGTCAAAGTCGACCAGATGATCGAAGTCGCGCATGCGGTAGGCAGAATTCCCGTCGACGCTCAGCGGGATGTCAGGCCAGCGCTTGCGCACTGCCTCCAGCATCTCTATGTCCCAGCCTGGCTGGCACTTCAGCTTGATGCGCTGGTAGCCCGCGTTCACCTCACGCTCCACCTTGCGCAGTTGCTGCTCCATCGTGGGCTGCATCCCGATCGAAACGCCGCATGCGATGCGCTTCCTGGTGCCGCCCAGCAACTCATAGAGGGGCGCGTCTTCGATCTGCGCCTCCAGATCCCAGATCGCATTCTCCAGCGCAGCCTTCGCCATGGGATTGCCGCGCACGATCTTGAAGATCTTCGGACAGTCGCCGCCATGCTCCACCGGGCTCGCCGCAAGCATCGGACCCAGTTCCTGCAGCAGAACCACCCACGCCGTATCGATCGACTCCGACGAGAAGTACGGATGTTCGCCCGCCACGCACTCGCCCCAGCCCACCAGTCCCTCGGCATGGACCTCCGCCAGCAGCACACGGCGGTCCCTGGTCTCGCCGAAGCTGGTCACGAACGGTTCCACCAGTGGCATGCGTATTTCGCGCAGCACAATTGAATCAATTCTCATAGACTCTTTCCTGTCACTCGGCCTGTGTTTCTGATCCGGTAGTACCTCAATCAGTAGTATCCGTGAATCAGCACTATGCGTGGTATGTCATTCCGAAGCCGTTGAAGACGCCGGAAGCCGCTCTGGTAGCGCCTGGGGCTGGTCTGATTGCGCCTGCGGCTCATCTGATAAAGCCCGCGGCTGATCTGGTAAAGCCCACTGGCTCAGTTCAAACCATCCATTGCCCTGTTGGTCCCGCGAAAATCCCGTCACTGCCAGCCCGCGCGCAAAGGCCTCGGCAAACTGCGCCTGGTTCGTTCTTTGCAGTGCCATCGCCTGCTCTGCGCCCTCCGCAGATTCCTTCCACTGCATCACCTGATGCGGCAGCTCGATGCGCATCTCAATCTCGCCCCGCGGCGCGCGCCTTCCCGCCACCGCCTCGGTCACTCGCTCATTCTCCAGCCACCATTCCGCGTGTAGCCGGTCCGTCGGACGGCCACCCTGAATCCGAGCCGAGGATACACCATAAAAATTGGGGGTATAACTGCGAGTGATCGCCCCCAGCTTCTCGATGTTGAAAAAAGTATTCTTAATCTCCAATGGGTCGAAGGTCCACTCCATTCGCCGGATGCCCCGTTTTAGTGCATCTTCCCTCTGCGCCAGCTTCAGCCGCCGGCCCACGCCTGTGTTGCGGAACTGGGGCTCGACCGCCAGCATGTGCGAGTGCAGATACGGTGCTCCCGCGTGAATGCCGGGCAGTGCCATGGCGAAGCCGATCAGCGTGTTATCGGCCGTGAACGCGCCCAACACCTGTCCGCCTACCCGCTGCGCTACGATAAACATCCGCCGCGGGACCACATCCATCTCGTCGTAGCCCCACGTAGCAAGCTGGAGTCGAATGCAAGCGTCCAGTTCCTCGAATCCGCGACAAGAGCGTACCTCAAGCATGGTTCCAGGTGGCACTTCTGCAGGATACTTTACCTCTTCCATGATCATTCGGCTGCAATCGCCTCTTGCCGCTTGGCTTGTGCCCACAGACCATCGAGATCGGCGGCGCTGCGATCGCCCAGGCCGCCATCGCTCGCCTGCTCCATCGCCGCGAAGCGCCTGCGGAATTTCGCATTCGACCGCCGCAATGCCAGCTCGGGGTCCACTTTCAGATGCCGTGCCAGGTTCGCCACGGTGAACAACAGATCGCCGACCTCACCCTCGACCGCATTGAGATCCGCGCCCGCCTGCACCTCCGCCTCAATTTCCCGGCACTCCTCTTCCACCTTCTCCAACAGCCCGGCGCGATCCGGCCAGTCGAAGCCGACCTTCGCGGCTTTGCTGCCCAGCTTCGCCGCCTCCAGCAATGCCGGAAAGCTGCGCGGCACCTCCTCCAGCAGCGATGCGGAGATGCCGTCCTGCGACTTTTCTGCCTGATTCTTTTCGGCCTTTTTGATGGCCTCCCAATTCGCCAGCACGCCGGCGGCTTTGGATGTTCTGGCCGCGTCTACTTCGGCGCGATTGCCCGCGGCAGCGCTTGCCTCTTCACCAAAGACATGCGGATGCCGCCGGATCAGCTTGCGGTTCAGGTGCCCGATCACATCGACGATTGAAAAGTGGCCGGCCTCATCGCCCATCTGCGCGTAGAACAGAACCTGCAGCAGCAGATCGCCCAGTTCCTCGGCCAGGTCTCCCCAATGCTCGCGCTCGATCGCATCCAGCACTTCGTAGGTCTCTTCCAGCGTGTACTTGCGGATGGTGGCAAAGCTCTGCTCGCGGTCCCAGGGGCAGCCGCCCGGCGCGCGCAGCCGCGCCATGATCG
>DATBCB010000299.1:0-4320 GCA_036270675.1 Acidobacteriaceae bacterium
AGTTCAGTTTAACGTGGTGAAGGGCCCCAAGGGCTGGCAGGCAGAGAACGTTCAGCCTCTCTAAACCACCCAGTTATCAACAGCAAAAGGGACGGCCTCGGCCGTCCCTTTTCGCTTTCAATGTATATATCCTTTGCAATGTCACGGGACACGGGACCTATCGGATGAACCGCTCCAATATGGGTCGGACCCTGCTCGTTGTCGCCGCGATCCTGCTCGTGGGATTTATGGTCTGCGGCATCATCGGCGTGATCTTGGGCTCTTATGGAGTGGACATCCACTTTCGCTGGTAAGGGCGTATCCAGCGCGCCGGGTGACCCATGTCCCTGCGCCGGAGACGTGGACTCCATCAGGTCAGCCGCAAAACCTCAACGCGAGCGAACAAAGGGAGCGAACCCCACAACTCGCGCCACAGGCGCGTCCGCCCGTGCGGCCAGCACCTAGTGCAGCACGTACGTCACCGGCTGCAGCGGCTCCTTCTCCAGCGGCTGCCCGCTCATCTCCCGGATGCTCAACTCAATATTCAGCGAGATCGCGTCCAGTGCCAGATCGTTCTCATCCCGGTGGAACGGCATCTCCAGCTGCGACGCCAGCGAATCCAGCGCGATAAACGAATACGCCATCACCAGCGAGACTGCCGGCGTCATCCACTCGATCGCATCCACCAGCCCAAACGGCAGCAGCGCGCAATAGAAATACACGACGCGGTGAATCATCACCGAATATCCAAAGGGAACCGGCGTCGCTGCAATGCGCTCGCAGCCGCCGAGTATGTTCGATAGCTCCACCAGATTGCGATCGATCGCCGTCATCGTGATCTCGCCGAACGCGCCTTCCTTGTAACGTGCCGACACCCACTCGCCCATTCCGCGCAGGATGATGAACGGCTTGTAGCGGGCACGATCCACTTCCTCGGCAAGCGCCGGCGGCAGCAGCTCCCTGCCGCGGGCAAACGCATCTCCGCGCAACTGGTCGCGCATCGCGTAGGTGAAAGCCACCAGCATGTCGAGAAACTCACGCTTGTCTTCCGTTGCTTTGGGCGCGTCGCCAGTCATGGTCAGCACCTGCCGCGTCAGCGTCCGCATGGTGTTCACCAGAGCGCCCCACAGCTTGCGCCCCTCCCACCAGCGGTCGTATGCGGAGCTGTTGCGGAATCCTAAGAACAGCGCCAGCGCCACGCCCACCAGCGTGAACGGCGTCGCGTTCAGCGGCACCTTGTGTTTGAAGAGATGGCCCTCGGTCCGCACCGCGACCACGCTCAACACCGCCACAATCGATAGTTGCGGCAGTATCTGCATCATCATGGAGCCCCGCCATACAAACAGCAGGGTCCACCAGTTGGATTTAGGGCGAACGATCATCGTGTCATCCGGCGCAAAGGAAGGGCAGCGTTATCTTAGAGCAGTTTTACAGTACTGTGAGATGGCGAGTGTTGCTCTGTGCCGCCGTTCTTTGACAGACGGCGGCGTGGATTTTCGTCTCTCGCATTACACCATGTGTGAAACTGCTCTGACTCGCTGCCCCTTCCGTTTAACCGCTCCGGAGGACTTTGATTGTGTCCAGGAATGCGGTGTCCACGAATGCGGTGTTCAGGATTGCGGTCAGGCGACCATCGGCTCCTCGACCGAAGTCTCCGCCTCCGACGGTTCGAGAAGCAGCGGATGGAAACTACCGGTCGCCGGATCAAGCGAGCGCACCTCTCCGCTCGCTATGTCGTATACCCAGCCGTGAAGGTGCAGACTTCCTCGCCCGAGTCCTCTGGCGACCGACGGATGCGCGCGCAGGCTCTGAAGCTGAGCGATGACGTTGAGTTCCGTGAGGACGTGCAGGCGCTCTTCCACCGGCCATACACGCGGGTCTTGCATAACGCCCTGAAACGCACGAGCCATCGGTCCGGCATGTCCCAGCCAGGCGCGGAGGAAGCACATGTCCTGCAGTTGACCCTCGTCGAGCAGCGCGCGCATCTCTCCGCAGTCGGAGTGGCCGCACACGATGATGTTCGGCACCCGCAGCATGCGCAACGCATACTCGACGGTCGCCGCAACTCCGCTCGATGTCTCCTCTGGAGGCGGCACGAGGTTTCCTGCATTGCGGCAGCAAAGCAACTGCCCTGGAGCACATTGGGTGATCATCTCCGGCATTACGCGCGAGTCGGAGCAGGTGATAAAGAGCGCTTCCGGCTCCTGACCATGCGCCAATTCGGCAAAATGCGGGGCGTGTTGTGCGAAGACCTTCGATCGGAAAGTGGAATAACCGGCGAGCAATTGCTGCATACAAAAATCCTCCTGGAAGCGCATCTCTGCGCTCCGGCAAAACACCTGGAAAGCAAAAGGGCGAATGGCACCTGAGGAAGGCGGTGCATGCCGTTCCCAACGCACACGGATCCTCGTGTGTTGAACCCTGTGGGTGGAACCACAGGCCCACGCCATCGACCTTATCGGTGGTTTTGGTTTTCTATGCAGCAGGAGGTGCGCGGCTCGGTCCCGGCGCGCGAGGTGCGCCGCCAAGCGCCAGCACGTTCTCTCGCGCAAGCAGGCTCTCAGCAAAATCCGGCGTGACGACGCAGGCTGTTTTGAACAGCGCCGCAGGCGCAGACGTACGCAGAAGCGCCCGTATCATGCGGTGATTCGATACCTGCTGCAGATGGCCAGAGGCTACGGCACTCGTGCTGAATCCCAGCGGATCGGCGTGCCGTACCACCACGCGGCGTGCCACCTCGTGCGCGCGCGTCCCGCTGGTCATGCACAGCGCACCGAGTCCGCAGAGGACTGCGATGAGCAAAAGCCGGAAAGAGGCGGAGTTACTGCGGACCATGAGTCTTCCTGCGGGTTCCTGTACTTGTAGAGACGCGCATCACACCACGCGCGTTAGCGGCGGAAATTCAGAGGACACAAAGAGAAAGCCGCGTCGCAACTTCTCCCCCTGAAATATTTTTCGCGCAGAGCGCCAGCCGCACTCGGCGTGAGCGACCAGCGGGAGCGAACCAAACAACGCGAACCAAACAAGCCGCGCCGACGGCGCCGTCGCCCGGACGGCCAGTCCCTAGTTCTTTGAACCTGCCAGCGGCTTCACTTCCAGCTCCTTCTTCGACAGATACCAGGTCTTCACATCCAGACCCGCGCCTCCGCCGTTGGCCCGCTTCGCCGCATCGGCCTGCGTCGCCGGCGCCGGCACGATCACCGGCTCACCTGGCTTCCAATCCGCCGGGCAGCTCACGCCATTCGCATCCACCGTCTGCAATCCCTGGAAGACGCGCAACAACTCATCGATGCTGCGGCCCAGCTGCATCGGGTAGTAGAGCACCGTCCGCACCTTCTGCTTCGGGTCGATCGCGAACACCGCGCGCACCGCTGCCGTATCGGCCACCGCCTCGTGCACCATGCCGTAGAGCCGCGCCACCCGCTGATCCAGATCAGCCACCACCGGGAACGTCACTTCCACCTTCGCGTGCTCTTCGATGTCCCGCACCCACGCGATGTGAGAGTAAATGCTGTCGATCGATACGCCGATCAACTGCACGTTCAGCGCATCGAACTCCGGCCAGCGCCGCGCGAACTCGATAAACTCCGTCGTACACACCGGCGTGAAGTCCGAGGGGTGGGAGAAAAGCAGCACCCACTTGCCCTTCGCTGTGTAATCGCTCAGCCGGATCTCGCCCTGCGTGCTCTTCGCGGTGAAATCCGGAGCCGTCTCACCCAGGCGGGGCAGCCGGGCCGTCTCGGTCGTCTCTACAATTGTGCCCATGATCGTCTCAACCTTTCGTAGTTGCTGAGCTTTCGTAGTGGATGAGGATTGCTGCCGGAAATACGAAAACCCACCGGCAGCATCTGCGGGTGGGTCTCAAGTCTTGCGTCGCGGAATAGTCGAAATCTATTCGATGTCCGCCGGACGGCACACCCGAGCCCGGCCGCAGCAACGGCTACAGCAACAGGCACGCATGGGTGAACCAACCCGAGTCATCGTACTTATTAGACTAGGTCGCTGCAGAAATGGTGTCAATCGCCGGCATCGAGCGCAATCGACTGACGGGGATCATCTCGCGTGATGCAGCTGTCGCCGTAGTGTCTCCACCATCAGACCGATCAGCCCGTACGTAGCAGCATTCGCGATCATCACTTCAAGGAAGTGCATCGGGACATGGAAGCGAAAACTAACGAGCGCAATCGGTTGTATGAAAACAGCGAGAGTCCTTGCAGCCGGATTCGCGAGAGCGATCGGATTCATCAAGGCAACGATCACCCAGCAGCCCGAGGCCAAAAAGCCCACAACCGACCACATCGCAATTCTGCGTTTCATGGCGCCGCTCCTGCTGCTTTCACT
>DATBCB010000300.1:0-10512 GCA_036270675.1 Acidobacteriaceae bacterium
CGGCCAGACCGTCGCGCTGGTGCACCGCGATGACGGCGCCGGCGGGGTGGCCATCTCAGCCTCGCGGCCGCCGGGCGTCGCGGGCGTGAACGGATCGGGCCCGCTCTGCGTCCTTACATTCCAGGCGAAGGCTGCGGGCGATAGCATCGTGAGCGTCACCAAGGCAGCGGCCCGCGACAGCAAACAGCAGGCGCTTCCGGTGATCACCACCGGAACCATCGTGCACGTACAGTAAGTCCGGTCAGCCTGGCCGCCGCGTAAGCTAATAAGGAATGGGTATGATTCGCAGCTTGAGCTCGCGCACCTCGCTCTCGCCCCACCGGCGCGAGGCCGGTCTTACGCTGATCGAGCTGATCGTGACCGTCGCCATCCTCGGTCTGCTGGCCTCGGCCGCAGTGCCGTTGGCCCGCTGGAACATCAAGCGGGTGAAAGAGCGCGAGCTGCACTACGATCTGTGGGAGATGCGCAAAGCCATCGACGCCTACAAGGACGCCGCCGACAAGGGCGGCATCCAGACCAAGGTGGACAGCGACAACTATCCGCCGGATCTGGAGACGCTGGTGAAGGGCGTCGAGGTAAAGGGAAAGAAGATACGGTTCCTGCGCCGGATTCCAATTGATCCCATGACCGGAAAACCCGAGTGGGGCCTGCGCTCCGAGCAGGACGATCCCACGGGTGATTCCTACGGCGGGCAGAGCGTCTTTGACGTGTATTCGAAATCCCAGGGTGCGGCCCTGAACGGGACCAAGTATGCCGACTGGTAAGCCGCCCCGTTTTCGCCAGTTCAAGAAGTGCGAAGCGGGGTTTACGTTACTGGAGTTGATGATCGTCATGCTGATTGTGGCGATCCTCGCGGCCGTGGCCATTCCGGCGTATCTGGCATCCATCAAGGCGGCGAAAGAGGCCGTGTTGAAGGAAGATCTGCATGTGTTGCGCGGAGCCATCGACGCCTACACCGCCGATAAAGAGAAGGCGCCCCAGGCGCTGGATGACCTGGTGCAGGGCGGCTATCTCAAGAAGCTGCCGGTGGACCCCATGACGCACAGCGACACCACGTGGGTGCCCGCGACCGATGACACACTGCAGAACATCGACCAGACCGACCCCGGGATCAATGACGTCCACAGCGGTTCGTCAGATACCGGCAGTGACGGCCAGCCTTACTCCGGCTGGTAAGATCGCTTCGATTGAGGGCGCATGTATCAGTGAAAACGCCCAAGCTGAAAATGCCCAGGGTGCGTTTTTTCCTGACGGAATCACCTCATCCAGCAGCTTCTCTGCAACCCATTTTCCAGCAAACCGGCTCTAATCCTGCACCATGAATGTTGCGGTGCCGAGCTTCGACTCGCCGTCCTTCACCATGCCGACCGTGTCGCGGGTTCGCGCACACTATGCGTCGCTCTGCGCGGCTGCGGCGACGCCGTTCGGTGCAGGGTCGATGGCCGGGCATCTGCTGCTGATCGATGAACTGGCCGACGAAGGCGATGCACTGCTGATTGCGGCGAGCATCTCTGGCGCCGCATCTCTGGTGCTCGAAACGCGGACAGACGCGATTCGCTACTGCGTCCGCAACGGAATCGTGGATTTTGCCGTCACCACCCTCAGCGAGGCGCTGCGCATTCTGAAGAACGAGGTGCGCAAACGGCAGCCGATCGCCGTCCTGTTGGAACAGGAAGCAGCAGGCGTGCTCGCCGAGATGGTGGAGCGGGGTGTTCAGCCTGACATGCTGCGTTGGGCAACGCCCGATTCGGCTCTGCAGGGCTCCATCAACAACCTGATGGAACGTGGCGCCCGGCCACTGCCGCCTTCCCTTGAGGCCGCTCCCGATCCTGCGCGTGAGGTATGCTGGCGCGCCGGCGAGGGAGGCAGCGCCGTTTTGCGCCAGCTCGACTCAATCGCAGGGCAAATCCTGCCGCGAGACGATCCAGAGCGGCAGAACTGGGTCGCGCGCGCACCGCGCTATCTGCCTCGCGCCATGCGCCTGGAGCGGCGCGTCGCGATGACCGACCAGGAGTCCGCTGCATTCCTCGCCGCAGTCGAAGACCTCGGAGAACAGAAGGCGTTGGCGGCGCCAGTAATCGTACGGATCGGCGGGCAGGACTACAACGCCGGAGGTTGAAACGCGATGGTCATCCGCCCGTCCCTTCGTCGGAGGCAATCGCCCGCAGCCGTCCCCAAAGCTCTTTCAACCCAAGCTCGGTCTTCGTAGAGCAGAGCAGCAGTTCCTCAACGCCAAGTGCTCGCTTGAGCGCCGCCGCCGATTTGGTGCGCTCGTTGCCGGAGATTCTGTCGGACTTAGTCCCTACAACAAGAAAGTGTTTCCCCGTTTCTTTCAAGTAGCGGATGAGCTGTGCATCGCTCTCCTGCGGGGGGATGTTGCTGTCCACCAGGCAGATACAAAGCGCAAGCGTGGGGCGCAGCGCGAGGTACGGCTCGATGAAGGCTGGCCAGCCGGCGGAGATCGACTTCGACACCTTCGCATAGCCATAACCGGGAAGATCGGCGAAGAGCAGCACTGGCTGCGCGCTGGTCGCTGACTCCTGCAGCGCAAAGAAGTTGATGGCCTGGGTGCGACCGGGCGTCGAGGAGACGTGCGCCTGCTTGGAGCCGACGAGTGCGTTCAGCAGGCTCGATTTGCCAACATTGGAGCGGCCAAGGAACGCGACCTCCGGCACCGTAGGCGGCGGGAAATGGTCGGGCGAGGTGGCTGACAGCAGGAATTTCGGAAGAAGGCGCATCGCTCACGATTCTCGCAGATGGTGAGTGACGCCTCGGACACAAGACAAAACAAAGGGGCATCGCCGATCCGGTGACGCCCCTTGATCCAAACTCATCTCAATCGGAGAGCGTGCTAATTTTTGTCACTCCTGCAGGCATGATCGCCATCATCACCGTCGTCGTCGTCGTTGTGGGCCTTCACAAACGCTAGGCCATGCGGACTGTTCAGGCCGGTGACGATGGGCGTCAACTGTCCGAAGTCCAGATCGAGGCGGCCAACGAAACCGGGCGTCGCACCGGAGGAGTCAGGTGCGCCGACGCCGGCGGAGTACGCCGTTCCGGGGATGAACGCAGTCTTGCGGATGATGTAGGTCGTGTCCGCTGGAGTATCCGATACCAGCATGAAGCCATCGTCGGAAGGGATGAACAGGGTGTCATCCACCTGTGGCGTTCCGAAGGGCGAGGTCAGCGGAATTTGCAGCACGCTCTGGTTCTTTCCCGGCTTGCGGATGAGAATGAGTTCGGAATCTCCCTGGCTGTCGAGCAGGATGTTGTTGGAGGGCGTCAACGTCATCGAGTCCGGATCCTGCAGGTTCAGCGTGACTGGCGCGCCTGTCACCACGTTGGTGGCTGAGGCAGTGCCTTCCAGGACCGGCGTGACTTCGATCACATTGCCGACGAACTTCGCCTTCACGATGGCCGGCTCGGCGTTCGGATTGTGCGACGGGTTGGAGGCGCTGAAGTAGACTTCGTCATTGCGGAAGGTGATATCGTCGTACCCGCCGCCGTTGGGTGGCGGCGCGGCAAAGGTGTACTGACGCTGCTCTCGCGTCTTCGGATCGAAGATCACCAGGTTCGGGTTGGCGTCTTCATTCTGCATCGCCCAGATCTTGTGTGTGCGCGGATCGACCTTGAGCCCATCGTTGTGGCCGATCACCACGAAACTGAACGTCTTGTGGCCATCTTTCGAGTATTCCACGATCATGTTCGACTTGCCGTCCGCGCCTGTCGGGTCATTCCCATCGCCGTATCCGATGTAGATATGGTCCCCGCTTACGGCAAGAGAATCGGGTGCAGTGTACTTGCCCGGAACACCTGTGGCAAAGACGCTGATGGAATAGCCCTTTTCAGCTTTTGGCGGAGTAGGCGGCGGGGGCTGGGTGCTGGCGGACGCGGCGATCGCGCCAAGAGCAAGGGTGGCCGAGAAGACAAGGGTCTTCCGGGTTGCAGCGTGTGTCATAGAGCCTCCGGATGTTGGTGAAAGGTTGCGGACGATGGAATGGTGGACACATCCCATACCTAAAACCGCAATCCAGTACATACGAGCGGAATGACAGGAGAATGAAATTCGTGGCTGCCTTGATTTTGTTGAGCCTGCCACCATCCGCACCAAATCGTGTCAATGACATCGAAAATCACCCCTATTCGCCGCTTGACATATTCCTATATAGGAATATTATGGCTGCATGGCACGGGCCGCCACTACGCTGGATGTCTTCAATGCCGTGGCCGAGCCGCGGCGGCGGGAGATCCTCGACGTGCTGGGCGATGGCCGCGAGCGCGCGGTGAGTGAAGTGGTAGAGGCAGTCGGGATGCCGCAGCCATCCGTGTCCAAGCACCTTTCGGTTCTGCTCAAGGTCGGGGTGGTCACCGTGACACGCAACGGACAGATGCGGATGTACCGGCTGAACGGGAGCAATCTGAAGCCCGTCCACGACTGGGTGAAAACCTTCGAGCAGTATTGGTCGCACCAGATCGACCGAATCAAGGAACGTGCGGAGCAGAAGATGCGCGACCACAAAAAACAAGCAGACAACCAAGCAGACAACAAGGAGGAAGTATGAGCGCAGCAGCGCGCACTATGGTGCAGCCCCTCGCGGAAGAAGCCGTCCGCACGTTCTCCATCCAGCGGGAAGAGCGGATCGAGGCCTCGATCGACATCGTCTTCGAAACGACTCTCGAGCAGATGGGATCGCTGAATGTAAAGCCGGACGGCGTACCGATGCCGATGAAGCTCGAAGCGTGGCCGGGAGGCCGCTGGTATCGCGATCTCGGCAAAGACACCGGGCACCTGTGGGGACACGTGCAGGCCATCAAGGCGCCGGAGCTGCTGGAGATCTACGGGCCGCTCTTTATGTCATTTCCGGCGACCTCGAATCTCCAGTTTCGTCTCAAGGCAGAAGGCAACGCGACGATCCTTCGCTTCGTTCACACCGCCATGGGGCTGATTCCGGAGGAGGTGTCGGCCAATGTGGGCACAGGGTGGAACAACATGCTGGAACATATCCGTGCCGCGTCCGAACGCCGCAGTCAGCGCTGAGACCGCATTGCCGCGGTGGTCGCGAGCGGACTCCGCGGCAAGAACCAACTACCGGCAAGAAGAACCACGAGGAAGGAGAGAGACATGGACAACAACAAGCAGACCCTGACAAAGATGAAGACGCCCCCGATCGTGTCGCCTACGGAATGGGAGGCCGCGCGAGAGCAACTGCTCGTGAAGGAGAAGGCTTTGACCCGCGCCCGTGATGCAATGGCGGCCGAGCGTCGGCGGATGCCGTGGATGGCAGTGGAGAAGAAGTATGCGTTCGACGGACCTAAGGGCAAGGCGAGTCTGCTCGACTTATTCGACGGGCGCCGTCAGCTGATCGTCTACCGCGCCTTCTTCGAGCCAGGCGTGCACGGCTGGCCGGAACATGCCTGCCGCGGCTGCTCCCTGGGGGCCGACCAGGTCTCCCACCTCGCCCACCTGAACGCGCGCGACACGACCCTCGTGTATGCCTCGCGTGCACCGCAGGCCGACATCCAGCGGCTGAAGGCGCGGATGGATTGGGAGATGCCGTGGTACACCATCACCGACAGCTTCGACTTCGACTTCGGCGTGGACGAGTGGCACGGCCACAACGCGTTCATCCGCGACGGCGAGCGGGTGTTTCGCACCTACTTCATCAACAGCCGCGGTGACGAGGCGATGGGCAGCACCTGGAGTTACCTCGACATGACGGCGCTCGGACGCCAGGAGGAGTGGGAGAACTCGCCGGAAGGTTACCCCCAGAGCCGACCGTACAAGTGGTGGAACTGGCACGACAACTACGTCCCCGACGCCGCGCCCGACGCGAAGTGGGTCGAGGTGTCGGACGCCGGAGAAGCGGCTCAGAAACGCGCCAGCTAGTCCGGTAACGCGCGGCATCGGTCACGGGAGGCGTGTCGATAGAGGCGGCAGCTTCCCGATCCGAGGTGGTCGCGAAGGGTGGAGAACGCGTAGGCGACGTGAAACTGAAACCGAGGGCAGTTTCCCGAAAATCTGAAGGAGTGAGTATGCAGGCACTGGAAATGGAACACGCAGTCGTACCGGAAGCGAGTGGACATGACTCCCAAAGGTCGCAATGAAACAGGGCGTGCCGACCTGACGGACTGGGTGCGTCACCAGGACCGCTATGGCGCCGGCGGCTCTGTCGCTGCGACTGGGAGATATGTGCCAGCCAGCAGCACAGATGGATGCTGCCACGACGAGGCGCACGCGTGAGAACGCCGGACGGCGGCGCACCGCGGCCTGTGTGCGCGTGCCGGCGCATCGCCGATTCTCCCGCCGCTCCAGCCGCAAATGGTCCGGCACCAAATCGCCCGGCTAAGGAGAAGCGGCCCACGCGGCGCGCCCGCAGTGCAGCAGCGTGGGCGTTCCCCAGCATGGCGCTGGCACTGGTGCCGAAGTGCCCCATGTGCATCGCCGCCTACCTTGCAATCGGCGGTGGCCTGGGCATGTCGCTCTCGACCGCCGCGCATCTGCGGAGTGCGCTGGTGTGGCTCTGCTGGAGCGGACTCGCGGTGCTGGCGGTTCGTGTAGTCATTCGATTCAGGTCCGCAACGTACTCTATGGCAGCGCTACGCCAGCTACTTCCGGGCGCGCAGAGAGACGCACGGCGCTCTTCCGCCCGCGCCGCCACAGCTTGATTCGTCACTGAATGTATTTCATTGCGCGGTAAGTCAGCCGGGTATATAAAGCAGAAGCACTGACGGCACAATCTGGTCGATTGCTTCCATGCTGCCATTTCTTGACGGCTGTGTTCAGAGTCTTACTCTGCTGTCTCAGTCTCCGTTGGTTCGCCTGGCCGTAGGCAAGTCTCCCGGCTTCAGTCAGGCTGTTTCCGAATAAGGGCCCTTCCCCCAATCTGCTGACTATCCCCAGAAATTAACCGCTGCCTCTTCACGCTGGAGGGAAAGAATCTATGTTGAGCAAGTCAATCGGTTTGTGTGCAGGGCTGTTTCTTTTTGTCGGCGGAGTCTACGGACTCCCAAATCCAACGCCGCAGGAGACGGGGGGAAACGTCACTCCGCCGCCGAAGGTTCTCCGGATCGATGTTGAAAACCTCAAGCCGGGCAAGTCCGGCGCGGCCCACCAGAAGACAGAGAGCACGTTTGTGAAGCTGGCGCAGGGCGACAAGTCCACGCCGCACTACCTGGCGATGCAGTCACTGAGCGGACCGCCGCGGGCACTGTTTTTCTTTTCCTACAACTCCTTTGCGGATATGGAAAAGGAGCGCAATGCAGAGATGAAGAGTCCGACGGCGGCACAGCTGGACAGCGCCTTCGAGGCGGACGGAGAGCTGCTGACTTCCATCACCAGCAATATCTACACGCTGCGAGACGATCTAAGCCACACTCCCAACGTTGCTATCGCGACCATGCGCTACATGCAGATTTCGCTCATCCACATTCGTCCGGGACATCAGGCGGAATGGGAGGAATATCTCAAGATGCTGTCGACCAATCTGGACAAGACGGAACCAGGGAGACCGATTGCTGTCTACCAGAGCGCCTACGGCTGGGAGAACGGAGGCGCCTGGCTGTTGATCACCCCGATGAAGTCGCTGGACGAGGTGGACAAGGCCGATGCGGATACCGCGAAATTCCGCGAGAACATGGGCGATGCGAACATGAAGCACTACCGTGAACTCGCGGCGTCCGCCATCGAGTCCGGTCAGCGCAACCTCTTCGCCTTCGATCCGGAGATGAGCTATGTCCGGGATGAGTGGGTGACCGCGGATCCGTTCTGGAAGCACAAATAGATCACTGGAAATCGAGCTGAAGGCAAGAAGGGCGCTGTCGCGGCGGCGCCCGTCTTGCGTGCGCAAAGCGGCTGCCGCTCGCCTTATTTCAGATCGGCCAACTGGCGATTTGACACCAGCGATCATGACTGGAAAGCTTCACGGAGCAGACGGAGCGCTGATTCCGGAGACGCCTTTCCTTGAGAACCACCAGAATGCTGTACGGTGGCGCGGTCTTTCTTGCCGCGTTCCTCCTCTTTCTCGTCGAGCCCATGGCGGGCAAGCAGCTTCTGCCCGCCTTTGGCGGCTCGGCTGCGGTCTGGCTGACCTGCCTCGTCTTCTTCCAGACCGCTCTGCTTGCCGGCTACGGCTACGCGCACTGGCTGGCGCAGCGCTCGCTGGCGCGTTGGCAGATGCCTTTGCATCTTGCACTGCTGGCATGTGCCGCGGCCGCGGCTCTGATGTGGTCCTTCGGCAGCGGAAGCGTCGCGCGAGCCCCTGCTCATCTCTTCGCGGCTCATCCCTTCGTGATGGTATTGGAGGCTCTGCTGCTGTCGATCGGGCTGCCGTTTCTGCTGCTCGGCTCGACCAGCCCTTTGCTGCAGGCCTGGCTCGCGCGGCGGGACCACGACCGTATTCCCTATCGGCTGTTTGCGCTGTCGAATCTGGCTTCGCTCCTCGCGCTGGCGCTCTATCCAACAGTGATCGAGCCGTACCTGACGCTGCGGGTGCAACAAATCCTCTGGGGATGCGGATTTGTGTGCTTCGCCGCGGTCGCCGCAACGCTCGCGCGCGGCGCACAGAGAGCGCCAGTGCTGCTGACTGCTCCAGTGCTGCTGACTGTTGCAGAGACAATGAACGATGCTCAACCGCCCGCTTCACGGCGAAGCCGTTGTCTATGGCTGTTGCTGCCGATGGTGGCAGCCATGCAATTGAGCGCTGTCACCAGCTATCTCACAGCAAATATCGCCGCCATCCCTCTCTTATGGATTCTGCCTCTAGCCGCGTACCTGATCACGCTGATCGTCGCATTCGAATACGCGCGATTCGTCCCGCGCCCGCTGCTCACCCGGCTGTTGGCAGTCATGCTGGCCGGCCTGGCATACATGCTGGCAAAGGCTGACGTGTCGCTGCCGGTCAACATCGGCATCGCCTTCTTCCTGATCGAGATGTTCCTCGCCTGCCTGTACTGTCACGTCGAGGCCTATGCCCTGCGCCCGCGCTCCACGAAAGAACTGACGGTCTTCTATCTGATGTTCGCGGCCGGCGGCGCTGTCGGATCGTTTCTGATCGGCATCGCGTCGCCGCTTCTGTTTGCTTCGAACTACGACCTGGCGATTTCGTTCTTCGCGACAGCGCTGGCTGCGCTGCTTGTGGTCTGGCCAGGGAACTGGTCCGAGCGCGTGCTCTGGTCTGCCGGCGCAGCGATGCTGCTCTATGTCCTCGTCCTGCTGCATGCGGCCTACCGCCGCGACACCTTGTTCGCAACCCG
Organism: Acidobacteriaceae bacterium; assembly: GCA_036270675.1. Classification (GTDB taxonomy): domain Bacteria; phylum Acidobacteriota; class Terriglobia; order Terriglobales; family Acidobacteriaceae; genus KBS-83. The sequence continues at coordinate 9,253 of DATBCB010000300.1, forward strand.
CAACTTCTACGCAAGTCTGCGGGTGAAGCAGAGCTACGACAGCAACCAGCACTGGATCCGGACATTGAGCAACGGAACCATCCAGCACGGCACGCAAATCTTCCCACCGCCGATGACGAAAACGCCGACCACCTACTATGCGGAGGACTCCGGTGTCGGGCTGGCGCTGCGTTATTGCTGTCAGGAGCGCGCGCGGAATGTCGGCATTGTTGGACTGGGCGCAGGCACCATCGCAGCCTACGGACGCCCCGGCGACCGCATGCGCTTCTATGAAATCAATCCGGCCGTTGAGTCGATTGCGCAGCATCTCTTCACCTACCTGCGCGATTCACCGGCGCAGATCAGCTTCGCCGATGGCGACGCACGAGCCTCGCTGGCGAGCGAACCTCCGCAGCACTTCGATGTGCTGGTGATCGATGCTTTCTCCGGTGACGCGATACCGCTTCATCTGCTGACGACTCAGGCGCTTGAAATTTATAGGCGCCACCTTGTGCCCGGCGGCATTCTCGCCTTCCACATCTCGAACCAGCACGTCGATCTCGAGCCGGCAGTCTACCTGCTGGCGCAAGCCGCCGGCATGCAGGCGCGCACGGTACACAGTTTTGCAGATGACCAGCGAGGCGAATTCAGCTCCACCTGGGTGCTGGTGACGAACAATGCCGCTTTTTTCACGCTGCCTGGGGTTCGAGGTCTCCCGCGGCAGACAGAGCAACGCGGCGGCCTGCGGCTCTGGACGGATGACTACTCCAGCCTGCTCGCGCTGCTTCGCTGAGGGCAAAAGGCGCTGCATGGCAGCGCCTTTTATATCGCAGCAGATTCAGGCTACTGGTGTGCGCGCGGCTGATCCTGCGCAACCGGTGCGTGGACCACGGCGAGCGCCTCCGGAGTCTCTTCCTTCAGCTCCGGCAGCGGCGACTCGAGTGCGATCTTCAGCACCTCGTCCATCGTCTCGGCGAAATGCAGCTTCATCGCCTGCTTCAGATTTTCCGGCAGCTCAGCCACGTCCTTCTCGTTTTCCTTCGACAGGATCGCTTCGAAGATGCCGGCGCGGTGCGCGGCCAACAGCTTTTCTTTCAACCCGCCGATCGGCAGCACCTTGCAGCGCAGCGTAATCTCGCCGGTCATGGCGAGATCGCGGCGCACGGGAATCTTGGTGAGCGCGCTGGCGAGCGCCGTCGCCAAAGTGATGCCTGCCGAAGGTCCATCCTTGGGGATCGCACCTTCCGGCACGTGCACGTGGATGTCGACGTTGCGATAGAA
>DATBCB010000301.1:0-2327 GCA_036270675.1 Acidobacteriaceae bacterium
CGATCGTCGAGCGCGAGTTCATGCCTGCATTCCGCGAAGTGAAGCTGCCACATCGGCTGCCGGAGGATCCCGCGGCCGTGGTCTTTAACGCCGAGGGACGTGGCGTTCTGGTGACGCATGCGGGCATCGTGCGGCTGGTGACTGGGGGGACACTGATGGAGTTCCATTCCTCGGACACCGTACTGTTGCACGCGGGCGCGCAGGAGCATTTGTTCCAGATGGAGCTGTGGGGTCCCTTGCTGGCGGGCGGCACGGTGGCGCTGGCGCCCGAGAGCGGCCCGGGCGCGATGCCCGCACATGAGTATGCACGGGTGATGCGACGCTATCGCGTCTCCGCGATATGCGCGCGGCCGGCATTGCTGGAGGAACTGGCGAAGGAACCGCTGGCGCCGCTCGACCAGGTGCAGCAGGCCGTGGTGGATGCAGGGGAACTGGATGCGGCGATGTTGGAAGGTCCTCTGCGGGACCGGATGGGTATGCGCGAGCGCGCTTTGCGCGTGATCGGCGGGCTGGGCGCGGCCGAGACGACAAGCTATGCCGTGAGTGTGCGGGTAAATGTGGAGCAGGCCGGCCGCGCAGAGCCGGTGGAAGGCAGTGACGCGATGGTGGTGCTGCCGGATGGTCATGAGGCGAAGCCTGGCGCGCTGGGCACACTCGCGATCACCGGCGATGCGCTGGCGATCGGCTACCTGGGGCAGCCGGAAGCGACGCTTGCGGCGTTTGGCGAGGCGCTACGTGAGAACAGTGAGAAGCTGCGCTGTTTTCGCTTGCCGGTGCAGGCGACACGGCTGGCGGACGGAAGCCTGCTGACGGGGCTGGCTGCGGTGGCTGCGGCGGCGGCGGTGAAGTCGAGCGAGGCGCGCGAGGGAAGTGCCGAGGAGATTGAGGCGTTGCTGCTGAGGCATCCGCTGGTGCGCGAGTGCGTTGCGCTGCCGCCTGTACCGGGCGAACGCGCCGTCTGCGCGTTTGTCACGCTGAAGCAAGGGGAGGACCCTCGCGCGGAGCGAGCACTGCGCGAGTATCTGGAAAATCATCTTCCGCACGAAGCGCAACCGGCGGCGCTGATCCTGGTCTCCCGCATCCCGCTGGACGCGACCGGGAAGCCGGACCGAGCTCTGCTGACCAAGCAATGCGAAGCGGTGCTGCGGCGCTTCGCGCCGGCCTCTGCAACGGCTGAGACGCGACCAGCGAAACACGTGGATGTGGTGCGCAGCATCTGGCAGCGGCTGCTGCATCGCATGCAGGTGGATCTGGATGAAGACTTCTATGCAAGTGGCGGTACAGCGGTGCAACGGATCCGTTTGTATGCAGAGCTGAACCAGCGCTTCCCCGGCGCGTTCACCATGGCGGAGCTGCGCTCGCTGAATACGATTCGCAAGGTGGTCGATCACCTGAACAGCGATATTGTGCGGGAACGGATGCTCGCAGCCGAGCATCGCGGCGCGTGAGTTGTCCGACCATGCCCGCATAGACCGCTTTTCACAAATACCATGTTCCCCTCCACATCTGAGAGGAGCAGCTTTTCTTGACGGAAAAGCTGCGGCAGAAGCCGCTACAAGCCCACATTTTTGTGAAAACCGTCTAGTTCATTCGACCCATCGCACTCGGCTGCTTCCTCATGTACAAACAGAGCGCGCGGCTGCACACGTGTCCAGCGTGTTGCGAACACAGAGTGAGGGCGCTGAGGTACGACGCATATCGGGAGGCCAGATGGGTTGGAAGCAGGCGGGACGATGGGCGATCCCAATGTTGTTGTTCGCGCTGAGTGGAGCGTTCGGCGAACTGCACGGCGCTACGCCTGCACGGTGGAGCGAGGCCAAGGCGCAGCAGTGGTATGCCGCACAGCCGTGGCTGGTGGGCGCGAATTTCATTCCGGCGGATGCCATCAACCAGCTGGAGATGTGGCAGGCGGAGAGCTTCGATCCGCAGGAGATCGATAAAGAGCTGGGCTGGGCCGAAGGGCTGGGCATGAACACGATGCGCGTGTTTCTGCACGACGCGCTGTGGCAGCAGGATGCGCCGGGATTTCAGAAGCGCATCGACACCGTTCTCACGATTGCGGCGAAGCACCACATCAAGCCGATCTTCGTGCTGTTCGATTCCTGCTGGGACCCGGAGTACAAGCTGGGACCGCAGCGGCCGCCGATCCCGGGAGTGCACAACTCCGGGTGGGTGCAGAGCCCTGGCGCGAAGGCGCTGGAGGATGAGGCGCAATATTCGCGGCTGAAGAAATTTGTGCAGGGCGTTGTCGGCGCGTTCGCAAACGACGATCGCATCCTGGCCTGGGATTTGTGGAACGAGCCGGACAACGAAGGCGGCGGCGACTA
>DATBCB010000302.1:0-4785 GCA_036270675.1 Acidobacteriaceae bacterium
CTTCTGTAAGGTGGGGGACGTAGTGGAAGCCGAAACCGGCTATCGCAACTCACGCCGCTTTGAGCGGGATCGCGAGTATTGGCAACAACAACTGGCCGGAATGCCCGAAGCCGTGACGCTGTCGCGCAGCCGTCGCGGGCATACTCTAAGCAAGAATCTGCTGCGCAGCACCGCTCATTTCCCGGCCAGCACTGCCCAGCAGCTTGCGGAGTTCGGTAAGGCTGCTGCTATCAGTCTGCCGCAGGTGTTGATCGGCTTGGTCGGCGCTTATTATCACCGCGCTACGGGCGCCAGTGATCTGGTCGTAGGTATGCCGGTGTCCGGACGCATCAACGCGTCGCTGCGGCGCGCTGTTTCCGTGTGCGCCAACATGGTGCCGATCCGTCTGTCGTTTACACCGGAGATGACCGCCGCCGGGTTGTTCGCACAGGTCTCGCGAACGGTGTTGCAAGCGCTTCGCCATCAACAGTACCGCTACGAAGACCTGCGTCGCGACCTTGGCCTGATGGGTCATGATCAGAACATCGCGTGGCTTGGCGTAAACATCGAACCGTTCGACTATCACCTGAAATTTGACGGCTCCGCGACCATCTCTCACAATCTGTCAAACAGTTCGGCCGAAGATTTGATGGTTTTCATCTACGACCGAGGAGCTGGCACTGGTTTGCGTTTCGACCTCGATGCCAACCCGGCGTTGTATGAGATGGCTGAACTGGACGAACATCGGCGCAGGCTCACACGCCTGATCGATCAGGTGCTGGCTCATCCCGACGCTCCATTGAGCCAACTCGATGTCATGGGTGATGAGGAGCGTCAGCGTCTGCTCGTGGGCTGGAACAATACGGCGTCGGCGCTACCGGACATCCGTCTTCCTGCGCTCGTTGCGCAGTGGGCCGCAGCAACGCCAGACGCTCCGGCGCTGGTGTTCGAAGATACGGTGGTTAGTTATCGCGAGTTGCATGAACGCAGCGTGAGACAGGCACGTCAGCTGATCGCCAGTGGCGTTGAGCCGGGCGATATCGTTGCCGTGGCGTTGCCGCGCAACGAGCAAATGCTGATTGTCCTGCTGGCGATCATGCGCACTGGGGCTGCCTATCTTCCGATCGATTTAGAGAGCCCTCTGGAACGCACAGCGCTCGTGCTGGATGACGCCTCGCCGATCGTATTGATTGCCCAGTCGAAGCTGCACGCACGATTTGCCAACCGTGATCTCACCCTGCTTCAGCCCGAACATCTGGATGCATCATTCATTACTTCAGAAGAGGAACCGGATCTGAGCTCCCCGAGTGGCACCGCATATGTGCTTTACACGTCCGGCTCGACCGGGCGACCAAAGGGGGTCGAGGTAACGCACCGAAATCTTGCCAATTTTCTGTACGGCATGCAGCGTGAGCTAGGTGCTACGGCGCACGATCGTTTTCTCGCCGTCACAACCATTATCTTCGATATCGCCGGACTCGAGTTGTACCTGCCGCTAACAGTGGGGGCGCGGGTGGTGATGGCCAGCAGCGAGGCTGCGCACAACCCACCGTCGCTCGCGCAACTCATTCGGCGCAGTGGCGCGACTCACATGCAGGGGACGCCATCGTTGTGGCGCGTCCTGCTGGCCAGCGCTCAGACGAAGCTTGATGGCGTGCACGTGTTGGTAGGTGGCGAGGCTCTCAGCGCGGAATTGGCCGCACAACTGAAGGGTAAGGCCGCGCGTGTGACTCAACTGTATGGTCCGACAGAGACTACGATTTGGTCCACGGCATTGGAGTTGGGACAGATCGGCTCGGTGCCGCCACCCATCGGACGTCCGATCCTTAACACCAGACTCTATGTGTTGGATGAGCATCGTCAGTTGGTCGTAACCGGTGCTATCGGTGAGCTATATATCGGAGGTGAGGGGGTGGCCAAAGGCTATCTGCACAGGCCGGAGCTTAACGAGGAGCGCTTTCTCGCAAATCCATTTACAGAAAATGGCGGCCGCATGTATCGCACGGGGGATCTGGTGCGTTGGACCGACGATGGGCTGTTGGAGTTTCTCGGCCGCGCGGACGATCAGGTGAAGGTGAGCGGCCACCGGATCGAGCTAGGTGAGATCGAAAACATATTGCTGCAGCACGAGGCGGTCGTGGAAGCGGCGGTCGTCGCACATCGCGATGACGACGGCACGGTTTCATTGGCGACTTATCTTGTGGGATCCAAAGATCACCCCATAGATATCGACACGCTGCGCGTGTTCCTTGCCGGGCGTCTTCCCGGTTATATGATGCCGGACAGCTTCATGGTGCTTGATGTGATGCCGTTGACACCGAACGGCAAGCTGGATCGGAAGGCGCTGCCCAAACCTAAGTGGACCAGCCGAAATGCGTATGTTGAGCCGGTGACCCCTAACGAGAAACGACTGGCGGCATTGTGGCAGCAGATTCTCAAGGTAGAGCGGGTGGGACTGCACGACGATTTTTTCGAACTGGGCGGCGATTCCCTGAATGCAGCCGAGATGGCGGCGCTCTTTCCCGCATGGTTCCAGACTGAGCTGAAACTGGGCAGCTTGTTTGAAGCCCCCACGGTAGGCGCCTTGTCGAAGCTGATCGAGCGCAACGGAAGCAGCGAATACATCGGGCCACTAAGTGTCATGCTGCCACTGCGAAAGGTTGCGCAACGGCCACTCTTCTGTATTCATCCGATCATCGGGGTCAGCATGGGCTTCTCCGCGTTGCTACCGCATATTGACCCCACAATTCCGGTTTATGGATTGCAGTCGCGCGGTCTACGCGGTGGCGGAAGTCTGCCGAACAGCATCGAGGAAGTAGCGGCTGACTACCTGGTGCAAATCCGACACATTCAACCCGAGGGTCCGTATCGATTGATCGGACGCTCATTGGGCGGCCTGCTCGGTCACTGCATTGCTGAGCAGATGCAGCAACAAGGTTTGCAGGTGGAGTTGCTGGCAATGATCGATAGTTATCTGTTCAGGTCGCGAGAGTCCGCTCGACCGCGCACCGGGGAAGAAGAGGTGAGAACGGCGCTGAATTTTCTGGGCATCGATCCTATCCCGGAGAACTTACCAGGAAGGTTAGAAGAGTTGGGGGAGTTTTTATTACATTCTGACAATGCCCACATGATCCCCATGGCAAAGGGAGTTATGACGCTGTCGAAAGAGATCATGAAGAGTGATCCGCTGTTTATCAAAAATCTGACTGCGGTGATGTTCAACAATCTGAAACTGGCGCGCCAGTATTTACCGCGTAAGGTGAGCCTCGATCTTCTATATTTCCATGCGGTCGAGACTATGGGGGATCTGGATGACATCCTGGATCGAAGTCCATTGGCATGGCGACCGTTCGTAGGCCGCGGATTCCAGGTCCATGAACTGGCGTGTCATCACGAGGCTGTACTAGATCCAGGTCCGGCGGCGCAGATTGGCAGCATATTGCAACAGCAACTCTCAACTTTGAGCCGTCAGCAGATACAAAGGGTTCCGTCGCCCATTCACCAGCAAAGGGAAGTCTTCACTCCGATCTATGCCTGAATTTGACCGAGCATCCACAAAACCTATTGTGATCTTCACCATTGGGACGCAAGGCGATGTTCGTCCGTGTGTAGCTTTGGGCCAGGGTCTGCATCGTGCAGGCTATTCGGTACGTATTGCTACGAGCGGTAATTTTGCTGAACTCGTGCAGCGGGCAGGTCTGGAGTTCTATCCTCTCACCGCCGATTTTCAGGCGATGCTGGAAGCTGACCGGTCGATCGCGGAGCAAGGGTTGAACGTGCGTGCCATGGTGCGCATTTTTCGCGAGCGCTATACGATCTGGGCTGCCAACTGGGTACAGGAGGGGCTAGCGGCCTCCGATGGTGCAGGGCTACTGATCGGCGTCAGCAACAGTATCATGTTGGCAAGGGCACTCTCTGAAGCGCTCGGCGTTCCTTTCGCGATCGCCCGTCTGCAGCCGCTGACGCTGTCAAGAATACTGCCGCCGATTATGTTGAGCAGCGGGAGGCATAAGATGCCGGGCCTGCTGAGCCTCGGAGCTCACTATCTCCTCTTCAAATTATTGTGGGACGTGATGTGTCCGGCGATTAATGGCATCGTTCGGCCTCAGCTTGGCTTGCCTCTGTATCCATGGTGTGGGCCGTACTTTCGCGATCTGCATCAAGCAAAAATCATCAATGGTTTCAGCCAGCATGTACTGTCGAGGCCGCCGGATTGGACGGACGACTCCCAGGTCACGGGCTATTGGTTTTTCGATCAGCCTCAATGGAGTCCATCCGATGCGTTGAGCCAATTTCTCGCAGCCGGGCCGAAGCCTGTGTACGTAGGCTTCGGCAGTATGGTGAGCAGCGATGTGGCGTCATTCACACAGATCGTTCTGGACGGGATAAAAAAGAGTGGCCAGCGGGCAGTGCTGGCCACTGGCTGGGGGGCGATGGGGGGTGACGAGGGTCCACAGGACAGCCAGATATTTTTTTTGCGCCATGCTCCGCACGACTGCCTCTTTCCGCATATGTCGGCTGCCGTCCATCACGGTGGCGCCGGCACGACTGCCGCTGCCGTGCGTGCAGGGATACCATCGGTGATCGTGCCATTCTTCGGCGATCAGCCATTCTGGGCGAATCGCCTGAACCGCAAGGGTGTTGCCCCGCCCGCACTGGAGCGGAAGAGTTTGACCTCTGCTGCGCTGGCCTCCGCGCTCTCGACCACGCAGCACCCGGCGATGATCAAGGCGGCAGCTGCACTGGGCCGTGCCGTACGCGCAGAGGACAGCATCGGCGAAGCACTCCGTCATTTGCGCACATGGA
>DATBCB010000303.1:0-1825 GCA_036270675.1 Acidobacteriaceae bacterium
ACGCGTCTATACCAGCGTTCCTCAGGCATACGCTCCTTTTATCAGGGTCGGTGCATCGACGACGGTAACTCTCCAGGAATTTCCGGGACAGAGGTTTTCGGCCAAGGTGGCGCGAACTGCCGAGTCGATCGATCCCAATACGCGGACGCTCCTGACGGAAGTGGATGTGCCGAATCGAGACGGCCGCCTGTTGCCCGGATCGTTCGGCGAGGTGCACTTTGCGGTAGGGTCCAACGTCAACAAAGTGACGGTTCCGGTCAATGCGATGCTGTTTCGCTCCGAGGGGACCCGGCTGGCAGTTGTGGGACCAGACAATAAGGTGCAACTGCGCCCGATCAGCATTGGAAAGGACTACGGAACCACTCTGGAAGTTGTGGCAGGCGTTTCTACTCAAGACCAGATCGTAATCAATCCACCGGACTCGTTAGAAGATGGCCAACTGGTGAACCTCGCGCCACCATCACCGGGGCAAGGGCAGGACCAGTCGGCCGCTCAACCGCCGGCAGTTCCACGGAGCACGCGCCAGGAAGAAAATCTTCCCGAGCAACAGCAGCGCAGCCTTCAGGATCAGCCGGGACAACAACGAAAATCGAATAAGGCTAAGGGGAGCAAGCAGTGACACGGGGATTTGTCGCAGCGCCTTTGTTGTGGCTGGCATTCGCCTGCGCATGTACGGTGGGGCCGCGCTATGCCCGTCCCAGCGCTCCAGCACCCGCGCCCGATGCCTGGAAGACACAGCCGCCGTGGCAACAGGCCGCGCCCAAGGACGCGATCCCAAAAGGAGCATGGTGGCAGATATTCCAGGATCCTGCGCTGGACGGTTACGAACAGCAACTCTTGCAGGCGAATCAATCTCTGGTGGCAGCGCGGGATCGATTAAGCCAGGCGCGTTCGCTGGCACGGATTGCAACAGCGGATTACTTCCCCCAGGTTGCGGCAGACCCGTCAGCGGTTCGTGAGCGCGGATCGGGCAACCGCCCATTGAACGGAGCCGTGGTTGCGAGCGGGATTGCACGGCCTTACACGCAGAGTGTTTATGCGATTCCGTTTTCGGTGAACTATGAAGCCGATTTATTCGGGCGCGTGCGCAAGAATGTGGAAGCAGCGAATGCTTCGCTGCAATCGACGGCGGCGGATCTCGGGAATGTGCAGCTGGTTTTGACTGCCGAAGTCGCGGCCGACTATTTCACTTTGCGTGAACTCGATGCGGAATACCAGGTCGTCGAGGAGTCGGTCGGATATCAGCGGAAGGCACTGGATCTGCTGAATCAGCGCCACACCGGTGGCATTGCGAGCGGCCTGGAGGTCGCTCAACAGGCCACGTTACTGGATTCCACCATTTCGCAAGCTGCCTTGGTGCAGCAGACGCGCGCGCAGTATGAGCACGCGATGGCAGTCCTGGTAGGACAACCGGCCTCGAATTTCAGTGTGCCGGTCGCGCCGCTCAAGACCACGCCGCCTGCCGTCCCGTTGGGAGTTCCGTCCGACGCGCTGGAGCGGCGGCCGGACATCGCTACGTTTGAGCGCGATATAGCCTATGCGAACGCGAAAGTTGGGCTGGCGCGTACAGCGTTTTACCCGCATATTACGCTCAGCGGTGCAGGAGGAGTGCAGAGCACGGCCATTAGCTCGTTGTTCAATGCCCCAAGCCTGTTCTGGTCTTTGGGCGCCGACGCTTTGGAGCCGGTGCTGCAGGGCGGGCGCAATCGCGCAAATCTGGCCGCGGCGCGGGCTGCGTATGACGAGGCGGTGGCGAACTATCGTCAAACCGTGCTCACCGCTTTTCAGCAAGTGGAGGACGGCATCAGCAATCTGAGCACGCTGT
>DATBCB010000304.1:0-3928 GCA_036270675.1 Acidobacteriaceae bacterium
ATCCTCGCCGGTATACGAGTTCGGCGCGGCAAACCAGGTCACCACGCCTTCATCCAGCCGGGCGCCCGCGTCCACGATGGCACAGTACCGCGCTCGCCCCGGCAAAAGCGGAGATCGTAACTCCAGATGTGACGATAATAGCCGCTGCGCATCCCGGCCGGAGAGCCGCACGATCCCGATGCCGCCGCGCCCGGGCGGCGTCGCTATCGCTACAATCGTGTCTTCAGTAAATTTTGTGGCGGCGATGCTCTCGGTCATACTCTTCACGGCCAACGACCGCTGCAGACAGCGCCTCAACGCCGTCTCGGAACAGGATTCAGCGGCGAGGCCCACGCGGACCGCGGCGATCGCCACCGCGACCACCCTCGCGCCGGTCATCCCTGCGTCCAGGACCACGTCCGCCGCCGCGTGAATCCCGGCCACCGCGGCCGCTGCGCTGGAACGACGGCGCTGCTGCTAACGGCGGCACATGCTTCTCGCCCTTGCGGTAGACCACGACGAAGCGCCGCAGTCCCTCGCCGCTGCTCTCCGTCTCCAGATCGTCGAACTGCCGGAATGCGAGGTGCAACATGCGCCGCTCGCGGGAGCTCATCGGCTGAAAGCTGTAAGGCGCGCCGCTGTGCCGCACGCGCTCGGCCGCTGCGTCGGCCGCCATCTTCATCTCCCGCGCGCGTATCGCCTTGAAGTTGCCGCTGTCAAAGGAGATGCGATCGTGCTCCTCCGGCTCCAGCCGCACCATCTTGGCCGCGATATGTTCCAGTGCCCGCAGCAGCTCGCCATTGCGCTGCGTCACCAGCGGAGCATCCGGCCCCGCAATCTCCACGTAGATCTCGCGCGCTTCCAGCCCATCCGGATCGGCAGCACCCTCACCCGCCGTGATGCGGTACTTCAACCGCAGCCCGCCGGTAGACACCAGCAGCTTCAGGAACTCGGAAATTGTATTGGCCGCGGCGCGGTAATCTTCGATCGGCATAGCTCTCTATCCTATATCGCCTTGCTTGTCTCGCTTGCTGCGGTCGCTTCCCGCCGCTATGCGGTGCGCCGGCCGCTCCGCGGCAGCCGCTTCGCCGCGCGTTTGGCCGCGATTTCCTTCATCTGCTTGCCCATGCCAGTCCGGTTCATGACGATCTGCATCCCCGTCGTGATCAGGTTGCTGGCCGCCCAGTACAGCGCGACGCCCGACCCGATGTTCAACATGATGAAGCCGAACATCAGCGGCATCATGAAGGCCATCATCTTCTGCTGCGCCGGATCCACTCCCGGTGATGGTGACAGGTAGGAGGTAGTGAACATGGTCAGGATGACAAAGATGGGCAGGATATGGAGTGCGTCCGGCGCAGCCAGATCATGCAGCCAGAACCAGTGTGCGTGCCGCAGCTCGATCACGTTCTCCAGCATCTCGTAAAAGCCATACAGCAGCGGATACTGGATGAGCATGGGCAGGCAGCCGCCGAACATATTCACGCCCTCGCGCCGCTGCAGCTCCATGATTTCCTTGTTCATGTCCTGGCGCCGCGGATCGGTGGCCTTGTACTTCTTGTACTTCTCCTTGATCTGCTGCATCTCCGGCTGAATCCTCTGCATCTTCAGCGCGGATTTCATCATGGTGATGCGCGTCGGCAGCATCAATAGGTTCAGCAGCAGGGTCAGGATGAGGATCGACCAGCCCCAGTTCGGCACAATGTGGTCGTGGGTAAAGCGCAGCACCGCAAATAGCGGCTTGGCAATCCAGCCGAACCAGCCGAAGTTCAGGATCGGCTCAAGGTTAGGGCCGGTCTCGGTGCCATTGGCCGATGTGGCCTTCACGCTGCTGAGCACGGAGATGACCTTCGGCCCGGCGAAGACGCGCAGCGACACCGGAGTGCTCATCGAGCCTACTGCCACACCCAGCAGCGGCACGGACTCGCTCGCGCCGTTCGGCTGCTTCGGATCCTTCGGGATGCTCCATGCATTGTTCAGCGAGACAACCGCGGTCTGTTCCGGCTGGTCCGGCAGAAAGATTGCGCCGAAGTAGAGATCGCTGATGCCGGCATAGTCAAACGGGCCGTTCAGGGTCGCGCCGCCGCTTACTTTTTTGGTTGGCGTCTTCTCAAACTTGCCGTCCTGGGAGACATCGAATTGCGCCTTGGAGTAGGACGCGAGCGTGTTCTGGTCGCCAATGCCCGCAGGCCACGCGATCAGCGTTGGCAGAGGGCTTCCGTTATTGGTCACCGAAGCCGTGACGTGAACTACATAACTCGCGTCGAAGCGGAAGGTCTTCTTCACCACCAGCCCGCCGCTCGCGTAATCGAAGGTCAACTCGCCCGGAGCGGTGAGGTTTCCCGTCGCCGAAGGCACATAGAGGGCCGTGGCGAGCCGCTGCCGCAGCCCCGGGTCATAGCTGTAGAGCGACATCGGATAACCGAATTTCTCCGAGGTCGCCGGGTTCACCAGATCAAGTGGCTTGCCGTTATCATCCTCGTACCGTTTCAACACCCAGTGCTTTACCTGGGCGCCGCGATTGCTGAAGACGATACGGTAATTCTCGTTCTCCACCGTCGTAGTCTGCTCAGCCGCCGCCGCCACCGAGGCAGCCTTCGATGGCGCGGACGGCGGGCCGGAGTCGTCCGAATTTGTGGAAGCCAATGGGGCCGGCGTTGCCGGGACACTCTGCTGCTGCTGTTTCTGTTGCGCAGGCTGCGGCTCCGGCTTCTTCGGCCGGAAGTACTGCAACGCCAGCAACATCACCACAAAGACCAGCGAAAAGATTAAAAATGAGCGGGAGTCCTGCTGCTTGCCACCGCCCTTTTGATTGGGATTCTGTATCTCTGCCAAGGAAACTCTCTCTGCTCGCACTTTCTGGTATGGATCGGAAAAATCAGTCGAGGGCGCGTGGATGAAGGCCCCTGGCGGCTCTGCCTCTCACATCATGGTAAATGCATCAGGTCACAGGGCCACGACCGCATTGGCGACCTACGCGGATTCCGTCGTAACCGGTTCCCGGCACTGGGTCAAATCCACCCCGGCACAGCGGATGGCACCGCAGCACACGGCGCAGGGCCAGCCAGCTCCCGCGCCACGGTCCATAGGTCGCAATGGCCAGCGCCGCATAGTCCGAACACGTCGGCTGGAAGCGGCACGCGCCGGTCACGCCGCTCGCGGCATGGAGCAGCGGCGATACGCCGCGCTTGTAAATCCATAGCAGCCAGCGCGTCATTGTTGTTTAAGCTCCGGCAGACGTTTACGCTCCGGCAGGCTGGGCGTACTGCTCTCCGCAATGCTCTCTTGAACTTTTACGAAGATGCGTCGCACTTCGTTCCGCAGCACCGCCCATTCCGCCGTCAACACGCTGCGCTTCGGATGCAGCACCAGGTCCAAGTCGCCGCGCAGCACATCCAGATTGCCCGCAATCGCCGCGCGCATACGGCGCTTGATGCGATTGCGCTCCACTGCTTTTCCCAGCACTTTGCCCGCGGTGATGCCGATGCGCGGCCCCGCGCCGGCAGACTCTGCCGGCTGCAACGCAACGAAATAGGTCATCAGTGTCGAGAACTGCTTCCGGCTCGCCTGGTACACGCGCTGGTAGTCGGCATGTTTGTGCAGTCGCCAATCGCGCGCGTTCGGGCGGTTCGCCAGAGCTGCCTCGGGCGCGATCGCGAGTTTCGCAGGTAGGGCTTTTGTGGACAGCGGAGCAGCAGCGGAAGGAGGCACTGCGATAGGGGTTTGGCGTCGGTCGCGTCCTGCCGACCCGGAGGCGGAGGACGCAACTCGTCTCGAATTAGTCGCGGTAGCCCGGCGACACGGAGACACGGTGCCGTCCCTTGGCGCGACGGCGCGACAGAACAGCCGCACCAGCCTTAGTCTTCATACGCGTGCGAAAGCCATGCGTCTTGGAGCGGTGGCGGCGATTAGGTTGAAAGGTACGCTTGGGCATCGAACTGTCCTGATA
>DATBCB010000305.1:0-2425 GCA_036270675.1 Acidobacteriaceae bacterium
CTGCTCTTTTATCCGTTGCTTCTTGCCATCATGATCGACCAGTGCCGCCGTCATCGCCTGCGGCCCGGCCTGGTCCTCGCCCAGCTCGCTGTGGTCGCGATCGCCTTCCTAGCGATCCTCCACTTCGGCAAGTGGAGCGTCCCCCCTCCCGAGTACCTGGCTGCCGCCCAGCAGCGCACCAACATGCCGCTCGAAGGCACGGTCTTCCTGGTGCTTTCAAATACGTTCCAGCAGCAGTTGCATTTCGTTGCCGCGCTCTATACGAAACAGCTGATCGCCGGCGTGCTCCTGAGCTGCCTCGTCTCCCTGCCCTACGTCGCCACTCTGGTCTGGCTGATGCAGAGTGCGCTCGCCGTCCGCGGCTACACGGACAAATCCCGCTGGAGCCTTCTTCTGCTGCTGTGCGCACCGCTGCTGCTGCTGCCGCTCGGGCACGACGTGATGCGCTGGGTATCCGCCGTCTGCATCAACATCTCACTGTTCCTGCTGTATCTCCACAGCACCGCAAGTGAGCCGGCAGAACGCCGCCCCCTGACTGGCTGGACCGCGACTCCGCTTTACCCCGCGATGCTCGGCTACACGCTCGTGCTCGGCGCCTATGGCATCGCCAGCATACGCCTGGTCACCAACATCGCCAACCTGCTCAGCGGCCATCCATGAATCGGTGAGTCGTCATCCTGAGCGTAACCGAAGGTGGAGCGAAGGATCTGCTGTATCTATTCGAAGCAGGATCGGCGCGCAGCGCCGCTCAACCGAAAACCACCACACTAGGCGCTCACGGATGAAGTGCGACATCATCGCAGGCCGCGTTCCGCGCGATCGGATTGCACCGCGCCATCGCGCCGCCGGCAAAGCTGACGGAATAGCCGGTCCACTGTGCCGGCTATTCCGTCGGATAATCGGTGCTCAGCATCTGCGCGCCGCTCGCCATCGCGTGATCGCGACGCTCGGTCGATCCGGAGCGACCCTCTTTGGTATCGGCATCCGGGCGCGTGCGCACCAGGTAGCCCTCGCCCACCAGCGCCGCAATCTCCTGCTCCGTCCCGTCATTCTCTTCGGTGAAGGCTGCATCCGGCTGCCCCGGCGCAGCATTCGTAAACAGCACGCGCCCCCGCAGATTCGCATGCCCCTCCAGATACAGCGGCCCTGCCGACCGATGATCCATCAGGAAGATCACCTTGCCCCGCGCCCGCTCGAGCGTTGGCCAGGCGTTCGCACGCGCTGCCTCGTTCGGCGTCGCATAGCTGCCGCGCATGTCGTCGGGCGTGATCATCTCGCCTGCTTGGAAGACCGACCGGATCTCCCGATCCAGCTCATCGAAGGTCGCCGCCGTGAATGGCTCCGGCGTCGTCGCATTCGGAATATTCAGCGGCTTGCCCTGCTTCGTCTCCACCAGCACAAAAATCGGCAGATGCCGCGGGTGCGCCTGCGACCACTCGCGCACAATCGACAAACACGTGGTGAGTGGCTGGCAATTGCTGTGCTGGTCCAGGTCCTGCACATGCATCACCTTGAATCCCGGCTTCATCATCACGTCGGAACTCGCGCCAGAGAAGTTGACATCCACCGGATCGGCCTGCACGCCTGCTGCCTCCTCCGCCGCCGGCCCTGCGGGATGCGTATAGCGGCCACCTTTGCTGTCGGCAAAGATGTCCAGCTCGATCTGCCGCACGCCGCCGTCGAACTGCTTATCCAGCGGCTGATGCGCATAATCCAGCCCGCGCAGCACGTCGGGCTTCTTCTTTGCAAGAAACGCCCTCACACCGGGCAGCAGCCCGGCATGATAGCTGTTGTGCGAGCCAATCACCTGAATGTGGTTGATGCGCACCAGCGCATCCGAAGAACTTGCGCCACTCTGTGCAACCGCGGCTGCCGCCGTCAACGCCGCGGCGGCGAAATACATGGCCTTCATGAAGTGTCCCGTCTCCCTTTGATCTGCAATGGTGATCTGCAATGGCATACTTCGCCATCATGCGAGAGTGTAACCCCCAAAGATCAACGGACTGTTTCAAGGCGCGGAAGGTCGCCGGTCGGCGCAGCATCCGCAAAGTGCGCCAGGAGTTCATAAGACCGCAGCCGCGCGGCGTGATCGTGCACGATGGTGACCGCGATCACCTCATCGAGATTGAGCGCGCCCGCGAACAGAGCAAGCTGCTCGTGCACACGCTGCGGCGTTCCGTAGAAGTAGCGCGGCCACTCGCCCTCCTCCATCGGCACGGACCCTTGTCTCTGCAATTCACGCAGAGCGTCTTCAGGTCGCGGCACCGGCCGCCGGTCGCCCGCGCGAATCCGCCGCATCAACAGCCGCGGGCTCGCCATCAGCAACTCCGCCTCTTGCTCCGTCTCGGCGCAAAGCACGCCCACGGCAACACTCTTGCGCGGCGCGGCGGCATGTTTGCTGGCGCGGAACGACTCGGTGTAATGC
>DATBCB010000306.1:0-6877 GCA_036270675.1 Acidobacteriaceae bacterium
AGCATGGGCTGGGTGGGCGCTTATGGATTTTATGAAGCCGGCGACTATCAGAAGTCGCTGAAGAAGGCGACGCTGGTGCGCGAGTGGATGGCGCATCACCAGGGCATGTCGCTGCTGGCGGTGCTGAACCTGCTGCACAACAACATTGTGCAGGAGTGGTTCCACGCGAATGCGAACCTGAAGGCGACGGAGCTGCTGCTGCACGAGAAGCCGATTCGCGAGTCGCTGCTGCTGGCCGAGTATAAGGAGTCGGGCAAGAAGCGTTCGGCCGCATAACCTTCCCTCCCCCTCCCCCGTACCGGAACCGTAGTGTGTAACTTGCTTTGTTTCTTTTGTTTAGACGCCCTCCCGCGGGTTAAATTCGTCAATTGAAAGCAGTTATCGCTAAATTCGTCTTCCTATTGGGTTTAGGCATGCGCCACGAGGGCTGGTGAAGGGCTGCCGAGCGGTATAGGCAGGAAGCTCGAGCAGTGCTGGCGGTGGATGGCGAGGACCTTGGCGGCGCGTTGCGGATCGGTTGACCATGCGCGCGAGACCTCTTCGATGAAGATTTCGCCGGTGGCGGCGGAGAGGGCGCGCGTGTAGGCGGGATAGTTCTGCTGGAGACGGTGGAGCAGCGCCATGCGGGCGCGGAAGCAGGCTGCCTGATCGGCGAAGCGGGCCCAATGCGCGACGACGGTGATCCAGCGGCCGCGGAGGAACTCCTGGGTGGGCATGGCTATCGTGGCCGCTCCGTCGTTGTCATTGGCGGATTGTTTCTGGCCGAAGAGGTTGTTGGCTTCGCGAGCGAGGCGCGACTGGCCCCACTTGGATTCGAGTGCGGCTTCGCAGGCGGCGTACGCGGGGAAGATGTGGCCGGAGTGGTGTGCGGCGGCGCTGGCCTGGCGGAGAAAATTGTCCTGCAAGGGGGTGGTCATGGGTTACTCCTTTTTCTGTCTGGGTCTTGTTTCTGTCTGGGTGCGTGCGCGGGAAATAAAAAGGGCGGACCCATAGGGTCCGCCCTTTGTGGCGCTTTGTTGATCGCTATTTTCATTGTTTCAAATTGGCTGGGGTGATTTGGCAGGTTTTTGTGGGACAGCTGCACGAAGGTACTGCGACAACCCTCCCCTGTTAATGTTGCAGCGAAGTCCTATTTTATTAGTTGACAACCGTCTGTATCGCGGCTTACATTCCTATTTTATTAGGAGACGTGCATGGCGGGACGCAGGGGTGGATCTGCAAGCGGGTCTGGGATGACGCCGCTGGAGCTGAAGATTATGCAGGTGCTGTGGCGGCTGGGGCCGAGTCCCGTGCAGGCGGTGCAACAGGAGTTGGAGGGCGAGCTGGCCTACACGACGGTGCAGACGATGCTGAATGTACTGGAACGCAAGGGGCGAGTGACGCGGCAGCTGCGCGGGCGGGCGTACGAGTATCGCGCCGCGGTGACCGAGGAGAAGACGCTGGGTACGGCGGTGGCCGACCTGGTGGACAGGATGTTTGGCGGGTCGCCGGAGGAGTTGGTGATGAGCCTGGTGAAGTCGCGGCAACTGGATGCGGGACGGCTGGCGAAGCTGGCCGAGCGTGTGGATGCGGCGAAGGCCGCGAAGGGCAGGAACACAACCAGCCAAAACAGCACCAGAAACAGGAGGGACCGCGATGCATGAACTTCTATTGATCGTTAGCGCCGGTGTGCTGCACTATCTCGCGCACTCGGCAGTGACCCTGGCGGTGATCGGCGCGGTGGCGTGGCTGGGCGATCGATGGCTGCGCCGGGTCGGGCCGCAGGCGCAGCATCGGATGTGGGTTGGAGCATTGCTGGCGGGCGTGATGCTGCCGCTGCTGCCGAGTGGGATGTTGAGTCGTTTCGGCTCCGCGGATGCGGGCCTTGCGAGTGGGACAGCGACGGTCACGTCTCACGCGATTGTGACGGCGGTGGACAGGTGGACGCTCTCGCCTCTGCTCTGCTCGGCGCTGGTCATGCTCTATCTGCTGACGGTGCTGTTCGGTGTAACGCGGCTGCTGTGGCGATGCTGGCGCACGGCCGCGATGGCGCGACGCTCGCCT
Source organism: Acidobacteriaceae bacterium (assembly GCA_036270675.1). Lineage (GTDB taxonomy): Bacteria > Acidobacteriota > Terriglobia > Terriglobales > Acidobacteriaceae > KBS-83. Next base: position 2,044 of record DATBCB010000306.1, read on the forward strand.
AAGTTTCCGCTCGACGCAGCAGACCGGATGCGGGTGGAGGGGACGGCGCGGCGATTCGGAATCGTGCCGCCGGAGGTTCGCTGCTCTCACGAGACACGGGGACCGGTGATGGTTGGTGTGAAGCGGGCGATGCTGCTGGCACCAAAAGTATTCTTTGCGGCCGGGAATGCTGAGGACATTGCTGCAGCACTTGCACATGAGTGTGCGCATATTGCGCGGCGGGACTTTGCGAAGAACCTGGTCTACGAGGTTGTCGCTGCGATGGTTGCATATCATCCTGCGTGCTGGCTGATGCGACGGCGGATTGCCGAGACACGCGAGCTGGTGTGCGACGACATGGCGGCAGGTGCGCTAGGCGGCCGGCCGGACTATGCCGCTTCCCTGCTGCGGCTGGCAACGACGCTGGCTGGGCCGGGTTGGCGAGCCACACCGGCCATCGGAGTGTTTGACGGGGACATACTGGAGGAACGGATCATGCGATTGACCATGGATATGCCGAAGGTGAGCAGGATGCAGCGGGTTGCGATGGTGGCGCTGGCTTCGTGTGCGTTGCTGGGTGGAGCGGCGACGGCGGCGGCACTGTCGTTTGACGTAATGCCACAGGACAGCGCTGCTGCCCCGACGCAGATGAAAGTTTATAAGATCGGCGATGGCGTCACTCCGCCTGTGCTGACCCATTCGGTGGATGCCGAATTCACGCAGAAGGCAAAACTCGCCAAGCATGAGGGTGTATCTGTCGTTTCGTGTGTCGTGGATTCGGACGGGATGCCGCAGCGGGTTCACACGATCCGCAAACTGGGGATGGGCTTGGATGAGAAGGCCATCGAAGCGGTCCGGCAATACCGCTTCAAGCCAGGCATGCTGAACGGCAAGCCGGTCGCGGTTGCGATCACCATCGAAGTGAACTTCCACATTTATTGATTGCTCCACCGCGATAGCGCAGCGATTCATTCAGGCCGTAGAGTGGTTGCACGAGGATGCGATGAACGCTGCGATTGTGAATTCGTTTGCACAGGCGCCGCGTTTTGGGTCGTTTGCCGATCCGGTGGCGGAGGCGGGTGAGGTGCTGGTTGCGGTGGAGGCGGCGGGTCTGCACCCGATCGTGAAGGCGCTGGCGAACGGCACGCATTACGGCAGCACGAGCGCGCTGCCTTTCATTCCCGGCGTGGATGGCGTGGGCCGGCTTGCGGATGGAATTCGCGTGTACTTCGGCGTGGCGCGGCCTCCCTTCGGAACATTTGCGGAGCGCTCGGTTGCGAAGCGTGAGATGTGCATGGCGCTGCCGGATGCGCTGGATGCGCTGACCGCGGCCGGGATTGCGAACCCGGGGATGTCGTCGTGGGTGGCGCTCGTAATGCGGGCGCAGTTTGACGCGGGCGAGAGTGTGCTTATTTTAGGTGCGACCGGTTCAGCGGGACAGCTTGCGGTGCAGATTGCGAAGCGGCTGGGCGCACGGCGGGTGGTGGCGGCAGGACGGAATCCGGAAGCATTGGAGTCGCTGAAGGCGTTGGGTGCGGATGCGGTGATCCCGCTCGAGCAGTCGCACGACGATTTGGTGGCGGCGTTTCGCGGCGAGATTGTGGAGTATGGCGTAGACGTGGTGCTCGATTATCTGTGGGGCGAGCCGGCCGAATGTGTGCTGGCGGCGGCTGCGCAGAAGGGGTTGAGTCATGCGGCGCCGCGCATTCGTTTTGTGCAGATCGGGCAAAGTGCGGCGGCGACGATCACGCTGGCAGGCGCGACTTTGCGCAGCTCCAGCGTGGAGTTGCTGGGAAGCGGATTCGGCAGCGCGTCGATGAAGGAGATCTTCGCGGCGCTCGCGGAGTTTTTTCAGCAGGCTGCGAAGACTCCGTTTGCGACCAAGGTGCAGGCGGCGGCGCTCGGCGATGTCGAGGCACTGTGGAATGCGCCGGAGCGGGGTGCGCGGCTGGTCTTTCAGCCCTGACGGCCAGCCCTGACGGCCAGCCCTGATGGCGGCTGCTCCGATATCGGCCTACCGGCTCTGAATCGGATTGACCAAACGATTGTATCTATATAAATTCGTGTTGCCGGCAGCTTGCGCCTGGCTGGTTCGCCGGCCACTGCGGCTGCCGGGCTCCCGAGCGGCCGCCGCAGTTCCCTTTCATCCAGAACATGCAGCAGAAGACGCAGCCGACACACTGCAGGTTCCTTCGACAAGCTCAGGGCAGGCTCTTCGCTTCGCTCAGGAGGGCGCCATTGAAGAGGCAGCTTAGAGGCTGCGGTTTCAGCCAGCCGAGAACGCGAGTTGGCTCTCCGCTGACTCGACCTCAGCGTCACGTTGCGTATGGGCGCGCTCGTGGGCTAACAGCCATTCCTTGCGATGGAGGCCGCCACCGTAGCCGGTGAGTGAGCCGTTGGCTCCGATGACGCGATGGCAGGGCACGACGACGCCAATGGGGTTCGATCCGTTGGCGAGGCCGACGGCGCGTATGGCGCGGGGGCGGCCGATGCGCTGGGCGAGTTGGCCATAGCTGATGGTCTGGGCTGCGGGAATGATGCGGAGGGCGCGCCAGACCTCGCGCTGGAAGACGGTGCCTGCGGTCGCAGTCGGGATGTCGTCGATGGCGTGAATGTTGCCGGCGAAGTAGTTGGCGAGGCGCGTAGTGAGGCCGAAGGGGTCGCGCTGTTTCGCGAATATGTAACCGCCTTTGCCGTAATGAATGTCAAGCAGGCGGAGTGCCCGGGCTTCGTAGTCGGACCAGTCGACCATGCGGAGCGCGCCTTCGCCGTCGCTGACGTAGATGAGCTGGCCGATGGGCGTGGAGAGCGAATCGGAAAAGAATTCGAATGGTGCGGTCATAGATTTTCTCCTAGGGTGCCTCCTGTGGGGGGTGTGCCTCCTGTGGCGGCAATGACGTTTGCGGTTAGCGGACGTGGCTGCGATGGGATCGGCGATGGGGCGCGGGGCTGCTTGCGGTGCGGCATCAGGCTCACGTTTGCCGACCAGAGATGCTGCGCTGCGTAGCCGCGCCAGGGACGCCATTGCTCACTGCGCGCGAGCATTTGTGCGGGTGAGAGCGGCGGCGCGAAGATATGCTCCGCGTTGCGCAGGATGCCGATGTCCGATGCCGGGAAGGCGTCGGGGTGATGGAGGCCGCGCAGCGCTATGTACTGCGCGGTCCACTCGCCGATGCCGGGGACGGAGCGCAGCCGGGCGATGCTCTCTTCGAGCGTGTTGGCTACTTCGAAGAGATCGGGTTGAGCGATGGCGGCGTGGGCGAGCGAAAGAAGCGCGGCCCTCCGTGCGGCGGGCATGCCGAGCGCGCTGAGATCGGCGGCGGCGAGCTGCTTTGCAGTGGGAAAGGCGTGGGTGAGCGCGGCATCGCAGAGGGCAAGCGGCGGGGTGGAGAGCGCGACCAGTTTCGCGGCGAGGCTGCGCGCGGCGACGACGCTGATCTGCTGGCCGAGGATGGCGCGGACGGCGACTTCGAAGGCATCCCATCCACCGGGCGTGCGCAGGCCGGGCTGGCGGCGCACTGTCGCCGCGAGTGCGCGATCGCGCGAGAGATGCCGGGCGATGGCTTCGGTGTCGGCGTCGAGATCGAAAACGCGGCGGAGGCGCGATGCGATGACGGGCAGCGCCGGCACGTGATCGCAGGCGATCTCTGCCTGAAGTGCGTTGCGCTCGGGCAGATGGCTGACGGCGATGAGGGCGATGTGGTCGTCCACACGAACGATGCGGCGATAGATGCTGTCGCGTACTTCTTCGACGCCGGGAATGGCGCGCGGAGTGAAGAAGGCGAGCAGCGCGTTCCAGTCGAAGGGCGCCCGGTAGGAGAGGCGCAGGACAAGCGGAGCTGTTGCGGATGCAGTGATGGAGCGGCGGCGGAGCTGGCTGGGTGGGCGCTTGTAGAGCGCACGGAAGGTGTCATTGAAGCGGCGAATGCTGCCGAAGCCCGCGGCCATGGCGACCGAGGCCATGGGCAGGCGCGTTTCATGGAGAAGCTGCTTGGCGAAGAGGACGCGTCGCGTCTGCGCGACCGCCAGGGGCGATGCGCCGATGTGTTGATCGAAGAGGCGGCGGAGCTGGCGCTCGCCCACGCCGAGCGAGTCGGCGAGCCGCTCGACCGATGCGTGAGGGCCATCGAGGGCGCCCTCCGCGATGCGTGCCATCGCGCGGCTGACGGTGGTTGCGGTGCCGCGCCATGCGGGGGACTGCGGTGCGCTCTCCGGGCGGCAGCGAAGGCAGGCGCGAAAGCCGGACTGCTGGGCCCCGGCAGCGCTCGCGTAGAAGCGGCAGTGCTTGCGCATCGGTGTGCGCGCGGGACAGATGGGCCGGCAATAGATGCCGGTCGAAGTGACGGCGGTGAAGAAGCGGCCATCGAAGCGCGCATCGCGCGTCTGGAGGGCGCGATAGCAGACGCCGGGATCCAATAGAACGGGATCGAGTGCGAGGGCATCAGGCGGTGCGGAACGGCCGAGTACGGAGTGCATCACTTGTTCAGTGTGCTCCTATGCAGTTCGTCATGTCTGGCCATTTTCGGACGTGATGCATGGACGGCACGAATTGCAATGGGGAGCGAGTCCGCGGAGGTTCCCTCGCGTATTCAAGCGCATACGGAAATGCACCTCCCCTCAGGCTAGGCAATCCGGAGGGTATGCACTAGAATCGGACACCACACATGGACAATCCAGCGGTCTCCGTCAACGAAACACCGGCCAAAACGTTTCCCTCTTCATCGGGCGAGATGTTCGATCAGTACTTCACACAGGGTTCGAAGTGCGGCTTCAAAAAGAATGAGCTGCTCGACCCGCGGGCGCGCCGGCTGTTTGAGACGACGGCGCTGGCCTGCTCGGTGGATGCGTATCCGTT
>DATBCB010000307.1:0-2331 GCA_036270675.1 Acidobacteriaceae bacterium
TGACGCGCGGGTTCCGCGCATTGAAGCTCTGGATGTCACTGCAGGTACACGGGGTGGATGCGTACGCTCGTCTGATCGCAGGAAATATGGCGCAGGCCGCGTATCTTGAAAGATTGATTGAAACCTCTCCACGACTCGAGCTGGCTGCGCTGCGGCCGACCAACGTCGTTTGCTTCCGCTATCGGCGGCCGGAGTTCGACGACGCCGCACTGGACGCGCTGAACCGGCGGCTGGTCATCGAGTTGCAGGAGTCTGGCCGCTACATCGTCTCCAGCACGGTGCTCGATGGGCGCTACGCGCTGCGCGTGGCGATCACCAACCATCGCAGCCGGATGGACGACTTCACCGCGCTGGCCGAGGACTGCGTGCGCTTTGGCGACCGGCTCGCAGCGATCGCATGAACACTCGTGAGGAGTTGCAGCGCAATCTGGCGCAGGTGGAGGAGACCATAGAGGCTGCCTGCCGGCGGGCTCAGCGCTCGCGCAGCGGAGTCACGCTGATCGCCGTGACCAAGATGCACCCGCCCGAGGCGATTGCGGCAGCGGCAGAACTCGGCGTCACCCACATCGGCGAGAACAAGGTGCAGGAGTTCGACTCCAAACAAGCGGAATGGACTTCCCTGCGCGACTCCCACAGGCTGCACGCACACCTGATCGGACATCTGCAGTCGAACAAGGCGGCGCGGGCCGCGACGCTCTTCGATGCGATCGATTCGGTTGACTCGCTGCGTCTGGCAGAGCGGCTGGAAGCTGCCGCTGCAGCCACCGCTCGCATTTTGCCAGTCCTGATCGAGATCAAGCTGAGCGAGGAGGAATCGAAGAGCGGCCTGGCACCTGATAGCGCGGAGCTCGAGCAGCTCCTCGATCGCCTGCCCGATCTCCCCCATCTGAACGTGCGCGGGCTGATGACCGTGCCACCCTACCTGCGCGATGCCGAAGCGGTGCGTCCCTACTTTCGGCAGCTGCGTGAGCTGCGTGACGTGTTCGCCCGGCAGCTTCCCCGGCTGCAGCTCAGCGCGCTCTCCATGGGGATGACACACGACTATGCCGTCGCCATCGAAGAGGGCGCAACCGAGATCCGGCTGGGGACGGCGCTCTTCGGCGCGCGCGACTACAGCCGCGCCTGAGTCAACGCCCGATCGGCGCGCGGTTCATATAGCATCTCTTGTGACGGAAAGGCGCTTCCAGAGCCTATGAATCACCTCTACGCCGGCGTTCTCGCCGCCATCGTTCTCGGTCTGCTCACCATCTCGATCTCGCGCCTGCGCAAGACGCACACCAAAGACGACTATCTGGTGGCCGGCCGGTCGCTGCCGGCGATCGTGCTCGTCTTCACGCTGCTGTCGTCGTGGATTGGCTCCGGCTCACTGCTGGGCGGCGCGGAGAATGCGTACAAGCACGGCTTCGCGGCGCTGTGGCAGGCCGGCGGCGGCTGGGCTGGCCTCGCGCTCATCTACTTCATCGCGCCGCGCGCGCGCAAGTTCGCGCAGTTCACCATTCCGGATCTGCTGGAAGTGCGCTACAACCAGCTTGCGCGCGTGCTCGGCGTCATCGCCGTCCTGTTCACCTATACCGCCATCACCAGCTACCAGCTCATCGGCGGCGGCGACATCCTGCACTTGGTCTTTCCCGGCGCGATCTCGCCGGACGGCGGAAAATATCTGATCGCTGCTTTCGTCATCGTCTTCACCGCCATCGCCGGCATGTCGTCGGTGGCGTACATGGATGTGCTGATCGGCGTGCTGGCCACCGTCACTCTGATTCTCGCGCTGCCCTTCCTGGTCGATCGAGCCGGCGGCTGGCATGGCGTGCACGCGGCGCTCCCGGCGACGCACTTCCAGTTGCTGGGCGATTTCAATCTCAGCCAGGCTCTGGAGCTGTTTCTGCCCACCATGCTGCTCATGCTGGGCAATCAGTCGATGTATCAGAAGTTCTTCTCCGCCAAATCGGAGAAGGCGGCGCGACAGGCCGTCGTCGGATGGGTGATCGGCACCGTCATCCTCGAGTCGGTCATCGTCGCGCTTGCCGTGGTCGCCTCGGTGGTCTTCCCTACCGGCGAGGTGCATGAGCACCCGCGCGAGATCATTGCGTGGTCTGCGCTGCATGGGCTGCCCGCGTGGCTCGGTCCGCTATTGATGGGCGCGGTCTTCGCCAAGATCATCTCCACCGCCAACAACTATCTTTTTTCGCCCGCGACCAATCTCGTCAATGATGTCTTCTCGCGTTACATCGCGCCCAATGCGTCGAACCGCTCCGTGCTGCTGGTCTCGCGGCTCATGGTCGTCTTCCTCGGGCTATGGGCGCTGTATCAGGCGCTGCACACGCAATCCGT
>DATBCB010000308.1:0-3141 GCA_036270675.1 Acidobacteriaceae bacterium
ATTCGCCGTGAAGTCGCACTTCGGGTAGCGCGTGCAACCGTAGAACGTCGTACCGAAGCGCGTCTTGCGCTCCGCGATGTCGCCCTCGCCGCACTTCGGGCACTTCATGCCTTCGACCAGATTCTGCTTGATGTACTTGCACTCCGGATAGCCAGAGCAGGAGACGAATTCTCCGAAGCGGCCGGTGCGCCGCACCAGGTCCTTGCCGCACATCGGGCAGGGTTCGCCAATCGGCACCGGAGGCTTCTGCTGCTCGCGGCTGGACAGCCGGCGGACCGTCTTGCAGGGCGGATCTTCGTTGTAGCCCGGACACGCCATGAACGGCCCGAACGGCCCGTTGCGCAGCACCATCACGCGCCCGCAGGCCTCGCAATACTCATCTTCCTTCTCGTCCGGATTCTCCAGCTGCGGCTTGGCCGCGAAGTTTTCCTTGGTAAAGGTGCAGCTCTCCTTGTTCTTTTTGTCGTAGGTGCTGCACGCATAGAACGAGCCGAACTTGCCCCACTTCAGCACCAGCGGCGCTCCGCACCGGTCGCACTTCTCGTCGGTGGGCTGCTCCATCCGCTTCACGTTCTCCATGTGCTTCTCGGCGTGCTTCAGCTCTTTCTTGAAGTAGTCGTAGAAGGCCGTCAGCAGGTCGGTCCACTTCTCCTTGCCGTCTTCGATATCGTCCAGCTCGCCTTCAAGCTTCGCCGTGTACTCCGGATCGAAGATGTAGGGGAAGTTCGCCACCAGCAGGTCGGTCACCACCAAACCAATCTCCGTGGGGATGAACTTGCCCGAGCGTCCCTGGCCTACCTTCTGCACATATTCGCGCTCCTGGATGGTCGACAGGATGGTCGCGTAGGTCGACGGCCGTCCGATGCCGCGCTCCTCCAGCGTCTTCACCAGCGACGCTTCGTTGTAGCGCGGAGGCGGTTCGGTGAACTTCTGCTCGTGCTTCAACTCCTGAAGCACCAGGGCCTGCCCCGCGCTCAGATCGGGCAGCTTGTTCTTCAGCGCTTCGTCGTCATCGTCCTTCGCGTCCTTCGCCTCTTCGTAGACTTTCAGGTAGCCGTCGAATTTGAGGATCGATCCTGTGACGCGGAAGTCATACCGTCTGTTCGCCTGAGCCTGCACATCGACAATCGTCTGGTCGAAGACTGCGGGTACCATCTGCGACGCCACAAAGCGGCGCCAGATGAGCTGGTAGAGCTTGAACTGCTCATCGCTCAGATAGCGCTTCACCGACTCCGGAGTGTGCTTCACTTGCGTCGGACGAATCGCTTCGTGCGCATCCTGCGCGTCCTTCTTGCTCTTGAAGGTGTTCGGCGACTCCGGCAGATAGGTCTTACCGAGCTCCTTGCCGATGTACCCGCGTACCTCAGCTATCGCATCCGGAGACACCCGCGTCGAATCGGTACGCATGTAGGTGATCAGGCCCTCGGTGCCTTCCGAGCCAAGCTCCACGCCTTCATAGAGCCGCTGCGCGACCCCCATGGTGCGCCTCACCGAGAAACCAAGCTGCCGCGATGCGTCCTGCTGCAGGCGGCTGGTGATGAAAGGCGCGGTGGGATTTTTGCGGCGCTCCTTGCGCTCCACCTCGCGCACCGACCACTTCGCCTTCTCGATTGCGGCGAGCACTTCCTTTGTGATCCGCTCGTCCGGCAGCGCATTCCCGCTGACCGTATCCACCTTCGCGCTCTCGCCATCGATGCCCACAAAGCGCGCAGTAAACGCGTTCTCGTCTTTCGCATGGGCTTTCAGATCGGCGTCGATCGTCCAGTACTCAACCGGTTTGAATGCCTTGATCTCGCGCTCCCGCTCGACGATCAGGCGCAGCGCGACGGTCTGCACGCGGCCGGCGGAGAGTCCGCGGCGCACCTTGTCCCACAGCAGCGGCGAGATCTGGTAGCCGACGATCCGGTCCAGCACGCGCCGCGTCGTCTGCGCATCGACCAGGTTGCGGTCCACCTTGCGCGGACTTTCAAACGCCGCACGCACCGCCTTGGGTGTGATCTCGTTGAAGGTCACACGCTGAATCGAATTCTTTGGCGATACGGCGCGCAGCTCGTCTTCGAGGTGCGCGGCAATGGCCTCGCCTTCGCGATCCGGGTCAGGGGCCAGGTAGACGTTCGTCATCTTGCCCGCAATCTTGCGCAGGCGATCCACGATCTTCACCTTGTCCGGCATGACGATCAGGTCTGGTTCGAAGGTGCCGTTCTCCAGCTCGACGCCGATCTTGTTTTTGGGCAGGTCCTTGACGTGGCCGATGGATGCTTCGACCACGAAGTCTTTGCCCAGATATTTTCCGATGGATTTCGCCTTGGCCGGCGACTCGACAATAACCAGTGATTTACTCATTGCTTCCCTTCACTTCCGCCTGCTCTCCATTCCGGCCGCGGATCTGCCGGGCATCCCTTACTGGCGATGCATCTGTACCGGCTGGGCAATTTGTTGAACGCCCGCCGGCAATTTCCGAACGCTATAGCATTTTTCCTATTCTGTGAAGTCGCGGAGACTCTCTCGACGTGCCCTTTCCTTAACGAAAGGCCACAGGCGGCATCGGTTAGCCGCTCGCACTCATAGGAAAAAAGCTATACCACGCGCTGCGGCAACTGTCCAAACTACCCATGTGGAGGAAACCGCTAAACGGTGCCGGTGCCCTCGCGCACAGGCATCAGACGCCGCTCCTTTCCGGAGGTCGCTAAGTTTCTCTGGAAATGGTTTGGACAGGGTACAAATACGGCAACAGGGAGGCCGCGGTTCCCTTACATCCGCCGGACGTAGTTCTTGCCCGGCAACTGCCGGATATGGTTATTCAGCTCCAGCTCAAAAAGCGCCGTAAATACTTCAGCCGAAGTGACTTGCCCGTCAAGCTGCTCCAGCAGGTCCTCCATCTGGAGCGACTGATCCAGGCGCAACATGCGGTAAACCGCAGATTCAGCAGGGCTCAATGGAGGACCGGCGGGCAGCATCGCCTCTCCCTGCCGTAGTAGGGATGCAGTACCCCCCTCTCCAGATTCAGATCCGGATGCGAACAGGTCTCGCTGGCCGCCGTGCTGGTCGCCATTCCGGCCCTCTAACTCCAGTCGAATCTGCGACGGAAGCTCCTCCCAGATGTCCTCCCAGGTGGCCGTCAGCTTGGCCCCCTGCTTGATG
>DATBCB010000309.1:0-2740 GCA_036270675.1 Acidobacteriaceae bacterium
GCTGACGCACGAAAAGGCCGAGCCGACGATCACCGGAATTCGCACAGCCCTTAATCGCTGGCCTACTGAAGGCGCGGCAGAACGAAAACAACGGTTGTTCAGTGACAAACTGCTCCAAGCTGCGCTGGAGCGCGCTCAGACGCTGTAGTTTTTAGCCCTCAATGGCGGCACTCGCGGACACTCGACCTCCCGACCCCCTTCTATCACCGCCCAATGGTCGCCATCATGCTGCTGGTGGCAGGGCATCTACGTCGCCTGCTGGTTCGAATCACTGGACCCGGCATGGTACCTGAGCTAAGGACTTCCGGGGCACGACCGAGGAGATCGCGGAACACCGGGAGGCCGAGCAGCGCGCCCGCTCCCGGGGTTCCCGTTCGACGTGTAGCGACGATGCGGCGGAGCCAAGCGGATGCGCCGGCATTCGCGCCACGGCTGAGCCCGCTGCAACAGGACGAAAAGGCCTTAGAATGGTGCAAAATCACGCGCTTTACAATGTTCAAAATCGCCCCTTTCGGGGCGGCGGTCAAAAGGGGATAGGTCTACCCGGTACACGATTTTCACCCGTTCTTTTTCCAACTCCACACGCTTCACCAGTGTTGTAATGATCTGCCGGCGGGTCTGCCAATCCGCCTGGTCCAGGCCTGCGGCGACCTGCGATGAAAACGCCTGCAGGTTGTCGATCACCAGCTTCAGTTCCTTCTGGCGCGCTTGCTGGTCCACCTGCTGTTTCAACTGCTGCTCGAGTTGCTGCAGTTGCTGGCGTGCCGACTTGATGCGCGGCTCAAACTCGCTCTTGTTCACCAGCTGCTGTTCATAGGCATCGATCAGGCGCGCGATGGCGCGACGGAACTGGTTCGCCTGCGCCTGCAGCTTCTTGTGAGTCTGCTGTTGCGCGTCGGCATCGTCGCCGTCGATCCGCCGCTGCAGTTCGCGCTGAACGCGGGCCGGATCGCTCAGAAGCTGGCGCACATCGTTCCACACCGCCTCATCCAGCAGGTCCTGTCGCGGCGCCTTGCCGGTGCAAAGCGCCTTGCCGCCGCAGCGGTGCGGCTGGCTGCCGGTACAATAGTAGTAGCAGTATTTCGCTGCATGGCAGCGACTCCCAACGCACGCATACCCGCAGTTGGCACACATCAACAGCCCCTGCAGCAGATGAATCGCTCCGGTGCGGCGCTGGCGAAAGCGTTTGCGGTTCTCTTCCAGTTGCGCGGCGACTTGCTCAAAGAGGGACTGCTCGACGATCGCCGGCACCGCCATCGAGATCCACTGCTGTCGGGGCGCTTCATAGATGCTCTGACCGCCGCGCGGAATCCCGCTGCTGCCGCGCACCGGCCGCAGACGCCGACGCATGGGGCCGCGGCAGGTCTTGCCGTAGGCAGCGGCGCCCTGATAGGCCGGGTTGTCCAGCATTCCCTTCACCGTCGCGGCGCTCCAGCGATTCATTCCCGAAGGAGACAAAATCCCCCGTTCTTGCAGCGTTTGGCACACCTGCCGCAGGCTCATGCGCTGCAGGCCCACGCGCTGGAAAATCTCCTTGACGATTGACGCCTCCGGCAGATGCACGTTGTACTGCGCGCAGCAGCCGTCTTCGCCCGGCACGTAGCGGTAGCCGTAAGGAGCACGCCCCAATACGCTCAGCTTCCCCGCCCGCGCCCCGTGCAGCTTGCCGCGGCGGCTGCGCTCCAGGATTTTGGCCCGCTCGTACTCGGCGATCATCCCCTGCATCTGCAACAGCAGATGGTCCTCGGGCGTTTCGCTCAGTTCATGATTGACGAACAGCACCTGCACGCCACAGCGTCCCAGCTCGTCGATCAGCACCATCTGATGCGCGTACTGGCGCGAGAGGCGGTCGGGACACAGCACGTACAACCGATCGATCGCCCCGGCGGCGGCCGCGTCGCGCAGCTTCTCCAGCGCCGGACGAACCAGCGTCGCGCCGCTGACGCCGTCATCGATGAAGCGCAGCTCCGGCTCGATGCTCAGCTGGTCCTGGGCGGCCCGCGCCAGCAGCGCGTCGATCTGTGACTGGATCGTGCCGGCGTTGGCCTGCTGATCGGAAGAGACGCGCGCGTAAAGCGCCGCGTGGACGCAGCAGTCGCTTTTGATGGTATTACACTGCAACATGCTCACGCTCCTGCCGCCAGACGGGCGGCTGTTCGACTGGGTGTGGGGCTGCCATCAGCTCCGGCGGAACGGTTGCCGCTGGCCAGCCGCTGACGAACCTGGGGAAAGACCTGCTGGTAAGCCTGGGCCAGCAACTGCCTCTGGTGGCGGCTGCTTTCGCACATGCGCACGACCGACCAACGTGGTACCGTGACGGATCGATCCTCCATGACCGGGACCTCCTGTCCTGGCTTCCGACTGGAGATGTGAAGACGCCGAAGCGGTCGCGGCTGAACGTCCGCCGCCAAACACGGGCCGCAGCGACGCCCGCGGAAGAAACGACTCAATTACAAGCGATTTTTGAACATTGTAAAGCGCGTGGTTTTGCATCATATTTGGGCCTTTTTCGGCGCGCGCGTGTGATGCATTTGTCAAGTCCTTGTCGCTGCGGCGGGATGGGCAGGTTGACGTTGCCGATCGCCGATTTGCGATTGCCCAATGGCCGATTCCGTTGTCCGTGTCCGTCTTCCATTGCCCTCGGCTCCTTTGTGTTGCGTTGCTTCGCGGCTTCGCGACTTCGCGGTAAGTTGGATCTCTGATCCGCCATAGGGCGTACTTCGCTATCCCGCCGCGGCGG
>DATBCB010000310.1:0-10435 GCA_036270675.1 Acidobacteriaceae bacterium
TGATAGCGCTCGCGCGGGTTGTCGACTTTGTTCAAGGCCAGCAGCACCTGCGCGGAATCATCCGTATCCGGATAAAACTCGTTGTTGTACTCGAAATACCAGCCGCCGGGCTGCGCATTGCGCACCTTCACCGCCCAGTCGCCCTTGTGACGGACTTCCTTCGCAAGCATCCAGTCCGCAGCCTTCAGCAGGCGCGGATCGGTGCGCGAGACACCCGCCTCGCCCAGGGCGTAGACCATTTGCGCCGTATCCCAGACCGGCGAGACACAAGGCTGCATGCGGAACGTCGCCTCGGAATAGTCGGGCGTGCCCTCCGGCTCGTCGATACCCAGTTTCTCGAATTCATCCATGGCGCGGATAAAATGCGGATCGTCTTCCGAGTAACCCAGCACGCGCAGTGCGATGATGGCATTCATCATCGCGGGGTAGATCGCGCCCAGTCCGTCGGACATCTCGAAGCGCTCGAGCATCCATTTCTCCGCCTTGCGCAGTGCGATCGCGCGCAACGGCCGGATATGCACCCGCTCCGCCCAGTGCACCATGCGGTCGAGCATGAGGAAGAAATTCCGCCAGCTAACGATCTTGTCGCGGTTCCAGCGCAGCTTCAGGCTGCGCTTGTCGCGTCCGCCGACGAACAGCTCATCAATGCTCCGCTCCGCCGGGATCTTTTTGAACGGCTTCTTCGCGTAGGCAATCGACAGCGGGACCAGAATCGCGCGCGACCACGAGGAGATTTCGTAGATGTTGAAGTAGAACCACTTCGGCGCAAGCACAATCTCCGGCGGAATCGCCGGAACCGCATCGTAATCGTATTGCCCCAGCGCACAGAGATAAATCTTCGTGAACGTGTTGCACTTTACGACGCCGCCATGCGCCCGGATCCACGCTCGCGACTTCGCCATCCAGGGCTCTTCCGGCGAGATTCCCATCAGCTTGCAGGCGAAGTAGCACTTCACCGCCAGGCTGATGTTGCCCGGGCCGCCGGGATAGATGCTCCAACTGCCATCTTCGTTCTGGTAGCGCAGCATTTCGGTAAGCGCGCGCTGCATACGCCCGCGGATCTTCGGATCGTCCGTCTCCAGCAGCACATGCAGGAAGATGTAATCCGCTTCCAGCATGCCGTCCGCTTCGAGTTCGCCAACCCAGTGCCCGTCCTCCTGCTGTATCTCGAAGATGTGCTGTTTCGACGCCTCGACGGCTTCGTCTACCTCATCCAGGCCCGCGTCCATCCGGCCAAACTTCGGTCGCGTGACGGGCGGCTGCATCCGCTGCACAGGAGCCGTCAGCGGGTTCTCATCCACAGTTCGATTCATGCCATCTCTTTCGCAACGAAAGCACTTTTCCTACACATGTAGATTGATCACCAACAACTATTGTGGCCTTTTTTTTCGAGGAAAGGCCCCGGCGAATATCCGACGAACATCTCCGATTAACCCACCCGGCAGGAAAAGCGCTCTAGCGGGCCGCAACTGCTGCCGGTCCTATCGCCTGCACGATCTCCGCCGGAAGGCCGAAGCGCACGTTCTCCGGCATCACTTCCACTTCGTCCACTGTTCCAAAGCCCTTGTCACGCAGATATGCAACTACTTCAGAAACCAGAATCTCCGGCGCCGATGCGCCCGCCGTGACGGCAACCGTTGAAACGCCTTCCAGCCAAGCCGGCTGGATCGCATTCGAGTTGTCGATCAGATGCGCCACCGTATTCAGGTTGCGCGAAACTTCCACGAGCCGGTTGGAGTTCGAGCTGTTCGTCGATCCCACCACCAGCACCAGGTCCGCCGTGTGGGCAACGTTCTTCACCGCTACCTGCCGGTTCTCCGTCGCGTAGCAGATGTCCTGCGAATGCGGCCCTACGATGTTCGGAAACTTCTCCTTAAGTGCTTGGATGATGTCACGCGCCTCATCGAGACTTAAGGTGGTTTGCGTGAGATAGGCCACGCGATTTGGATCAGGCACCCGGAGCGATGCCACCTCCTGCGCCGAGGAAACCACCTGGGTCACATCCGGAGCCTCGCCCAGCGTGCCCTCGATTTCGTCGTGGTCGCGATGACCGATCAGCACCAGCGAATAGCCCTGCCGGGCAAACTTTACCGCCTCGACATGGACCTTGGTGACCAGCGGACATGTCGCATCAATCACCTTCAGGCCACGCTCCTTGGACCGCTGCCGCACCGCCGGCGACACGCCATGCGCCGAGTAAATCACTCGCATTCCCTCGGGAACATCGTCGATGTCCTCGACGAAAATCGCGCCCTTCTCCGCTAACTCATTCACCACAAAGCTGTTGTGAACAATCTCCTTACGCACGTAAATGGGCGCGCCGAAGGTCTCCAGCGCAATCCGGACAATGTCCACCGCCCGCACCACGCCCGCGCAGAAGCCTCGTGGCTTCAGCAGCATGACACGCTTTGTCGTGTTCGGTTCGATGGCTAGAGGTTCAGTGGCAGGGAGGTCGATAGCGTAGGAAGTCACAATCCGTAGTATACCGGCCCGATGACTGCTTGTCAGGGAAGATTGCACCGTTTGCAGTGCCGATTCCCGGCAGACCGTTTTCGCAAAAGTGTAGGGCTTGCGGCAACTCCTGACAGCTTTCCGTTAGAAAAGCTGCTCCGCACGAATGCGGACTTACCCAGTGTTTGTGAAAGCGGCTTCAGGCGCCCGCCGCCTCAGCCAGCATCTGCTCGGCGTGCCGCAGAGAAGTCTCCGACTTTTTTGCTCCGCTCAACATGCGCGCTATTTCTTCCACGCGTTCGGCCGGCGTCAGGCTGCGGACGGCGGTGCGTGTCCGGCCCTTCTCCTCGCGCTTCTCGACGACAAAGTGCTGGGTGGCAAAGGCGGCGATCTGCGGCAGATGCGTAACGCACAGCACCTGTTGCGAGCGGCTCAGCACCTTCAGTTTCTGTCCCACGGCCTCCGCCGCCCGGCCGCCGATGCCGATGTCGATCTCATCAAAGACCAGCGTGCGCGGCAGCAGCGACCGACGCTTCCCC
Source organism: Acidobacteriaceae bacterium (assembly GCA_036270675.1). Classification (GTDB taxonomy): domain Bacteria; phylum Acidobacteriota; class Terriglobia; order Terriglobales; family Acidobacteriaceae; genus KBS-83. Next base: position 2,991 of record DATBCB010000310.1, read on the forward strand.
TTGCCGGCCCGTGCGGCTCCCTCTTCGACGCTGACCTTCAAAGCGAGCAGGACGCGGCTCATCTCGCCGCCAGAGGCAATCTGATCGAGCGGCTTGATCGGTTCGCCTGGATTGGTTGCGATGAGGCACGCGATCGTGTCCCAGCCGTGCGATGTCCAATGCCCCTCTTCCTTCTGCGCATCGACTTCGACCGTAAAGCGCGCCTTCATCGCCAAATCATTGATCTGCCGCTCTGCCATTCCGGTGAGCTTCTTCGCCGCAGCCGTGCGTGCAGCAGTCAGCATCTCTGCCTCCCGCCGGTATTCCGCCACAGCACTGGCGAGCTGTGTTCGCAGCTCCGCCAGCACCGCGTCCCGGTTCTCAATCTCATTCAGCTTGGCGGCAACCTCCTGCCCATACGCGATCACGTCGGCCACAGTCACGCCGTATTTGCGTTTCAGCCGGTCCAGCAGCGCAAGCCTGTCTTCAATCTCGGCCAGCCTCTCGGGCGAGCCCTGGATGCCCTCCCCGAAATCCCGCACCGTCTCGGCAACGTCTTCCACCGTCGCGCGTGCCGATGCCAACTGGTGCGCGGCATCCCCGAAGCGGGGCTCATAGCGCGCCAGCTCCTGCAGGTGGCGTTCCGCGGCACGCAGCGACGCCTCCGCCGCATTGCTGCCCTCGTAGAGTTGCTCATACGCGCTCATCGCCGCTGCGTAGAGCTTCTCCGCATTGCTCAGCACGCGCTTCTCCGTCTCCAGCTGACCATCCTCCCCGTCGCGCAGCCCCGCCGACTCGATCTCGCGCGACTGAAAGCGCCACAGGTCAGCCATCCGCAGCCGCTCCTGCTCGTCGCTCTCCAGCGCCTGCAGCTTGTCCATGCATTCGCGCCACGCCGCATACGCCGCGTGCACCGCTTCGGTCGAGATGCCGCCAAACCGGTCCAGCAGCAGACGCTGCTGCGTCGCATCGAAGCCGGCGAGCGTCTCGGATTGCGCGTGGATAAGCGCCAGCTCCGGTGCCAGCAGTTTCAATACCGCTGCCGTCGCCGGCTGGCTGTTCACAAAGACGCGGCCCTTGCCCGATGCCGCAATCTCACGCCGCAGCAGGATCTCGCCATCCCCGCCATCGATGCCGTGGGCCGCCAGAATGCGTTCAGCCTCGTCGGTGGCCTCAAAGACACACGAGACGACCGCCCGGTCTGCCCCGTGTCGCACCACGTCGCTCGAGGCCTTGCCGCCCAGCAGAAGCGCCAATGCGTCCACCAGGATCGATTTGCCGGCGCCAGTCTCGCCGGTCAGCAGATTCAGTCCGGGACCCAGTGCGGCCGTGGCATGATCGATTACCGCGTAGTTTTCCGCTCGCAACTCCAGCAACATAAGCGCGTCCGAGGCCGAGCATAGCAGAGCGAAGGGCGTCAGGCCGCGGCCGGTTCTCCCTCTGACTGACCGTACGGAGTAGCCCTTTCGTCACTTGCCATCTCTATCCGCTGGGGTTGCTTCCTGCTACCCTTTCTAGGAGCCGCAGATGATAGCCCAACCGATTTTTTTTGCGATCCTATTGCTCTTTCAGGCCGACGACCAGGGCGCGCCCGTCCCGCCTCCGCACTCCAGCGGCAACGCCATTCTGGAGATGCTGCGAGCCAGCGGACCGATCGCGCTTACCGTCCTCGGACTGCTCGCGCTTGCCAGTCTTTTCTCCTGGGCCATCATTCTGGGCAAGTGGATTGGATTTCGCCGCGCGCGCAGCCAAAGCCGCGCCTTCCTGCGCGCCTTCCGCAAGGCAGCGCGCCTGCAAGAGATTGGCGCCGTCTCCGAACAGTACAAGCCCAGTCCCCTGGTCAATGTTTTTGACGAGGTCTATGAGACCTACCGACGCCAGACCGGCGGCTACGGCCCCCCGCGCAACATCACCGCGCTCGAACGCACCGCGCAGTCGGCATCGAGCGAAGCGCTCACCTTTATGGAGCAGCGCCTGACCTGGCTGGCCACCATCGGCGCCATCTCTCCGTTCATCGGCCTGTTCGGCACCATCATGGGCATCGTGGATGCATTCCACGGCCTCGGCACCGCGGGCGCTGCGACCTTGCGCGCCGTCGCACCCGGTGTGTCGGAGGCGCTCATCACCACCGCCGCGGGACTGGTCGTCGCCGTTCCGGCGGTCGTCGCCTACAACCAGTTTTCCGCGCGCATTCGCGAGTTCGGCTCACGCATGGACGACTTTGCCCGCGAGCTGCTGAACAGCATGGAAGAGATCACGCTCCGGCCGCAGCAGGATCCGCTCGAACGTGAGCGCGCCGGACAGCGCGAAGCAATGCAGGAGCCCGGCCGTGGCGTTTACTAACGCGGGAGGCCGCACCCAGTCGTCACTGGCGGACATCAACATCACACCGCTGGTGGACGTGGTGCTGGTACTGCTCGTCATCTTCATGCTCACCGCGCCCGTGCTGCAGTCAGGCATCGATGTCGCCGTGCCCAAGACGCGCACCGTGCGTGAAGCCACCGAGCAGCATGAGGTCATCACCATCGATCGCGATCAGCGCGTCTTCCTTGGCGACCACCCCATCAATGTGAACGAGATTCCGCAGGCGCTGCACCATCCGGACCAGGACCCAACCAAGCAGATCGTCTACCTGCGCGCCGATGAGCGCGTGCCCTTCGGAGCCTTCGCCTCGGTGATGGATGCGGTGAAGCAGGCGGGCATTACGAATGTCTCGATCGTGACCCAGCCGTTGACCAACGCGCCCGGACAGAAACAGAAATAAAGGAGCAGGAGCGGGGAATGCCGATCGATGTCGAAGAGCGATACGAGCGGCGCGCGCCATTCGGAGTGCCTTTCGCTGAGTCCTTTGGCCTGCACCTGCTGGTCGTTGGTGCGCTGGTCTCGTCGGTGTGGCTGCACAGCCGCATCCGTGGCAATGCGTGGGGCCAAAACATGGATGCCGGCGCCATCCAGGCCAACCTGGTTTCGAATGCGCCGTCGATTCCTCTGCCCCAGATCCAGAAGCCGACCGATAACGTGCTGGCGACCGAAAATCCCAGTCCCGCACCTGCGATCGAGAAGGAGCAGACGGTGCCTGCCCCGGATCTCAAAGCGATCCCCATTCCGGTGAAGCAGCCCGTCAAGAAGGAACCGCCACCAAAAAAGGAAGTCCAGCCACAACAGCAGCAGAAGCATCCTCAGCAGCAACCGCAACCCAAGGACCGCGCCAACTTTGGCGAGCAGCAGGCTGCCAGCCTGCCCAAGTCCACGGCGCAGCAGCAACAGGCACCGGCCGCGCCGGTCTCCGTTACTGGTGGTGGCGGCTTTCGCTTTCCCTACTACGTCGCGATCATTCAGCGCAAAACTCAGGAAAACTGGCTCAAACAGGAGGTCGATCCCTCTACGCCAAGCGGCGCCAAGGCCTATATCTACTTCACGCTGAACCGCGACGGAGCTCCCTCCGACATCAAGGTAGGGGAATCCAGCGGTTCCGCATCGCTCGATCAATCATGTCTGCGGGCCGTGCAGCGTGTTGACAGTTACGGTCCACTCCCTTCGGGTTATACGGGTTCAACGCTGCAGGTGTCATATTATTGTGAATTCACAGGTCGCTGAGGAGATCAAACCCCCAAGTGAAAACATTCAGCACGGTGCCACTGCTGCGGTCCTCTCTGTATCTCGCCCTTTCGACTTTGCTGCTTTTGCCAATCGCCTCAAGTGCCCATGCACAGGACTGGGTACGGACCGGCTCCAATCTCGGCGTCGAGAAGATCCGGATGGCCGCTGCCGACTTCAAGCCCAACTCCTCCGATCCGCAGACCCCCGTCCTCAAGACCACCTTCGATAACACCCTCTACAACGACCTGGCGAACGCCGGTATCTTCGACATGGTTTCGAAGGCGCTTGCTCCGGCCGTGACCCCGGCAACGCCTGGTGAAGTGAATCTCGCGCAGTGGTCGGCCGCGCCCGCCAATGCAGCCATGCTGGCGCTCGGCTCGCTTGCCGTGCAGGGCGGCCGTTTGAACGTCAGCGGCTTCCTGGTGGACGTGAAGGAGGCCGGCGCACCCGCCATCGTCGGGAAGCAATACGGTGAAGTAGCGACCCAGGACAATGCGCGGTTGATCGCCCACAAATTCGCGGACGAGATCATCCTTCGCCTCGGCGGCGGCGTGAACGGCATCGCCGAGACCAAAATCTACTACGTCTCTTCGCGCTCCGGCGTGAAGGAGATCTGGGCCATGGACTACGACGGTCAGGGCGAACATCCGGTCTCTCATCTGGGTGAGGTCTCTCTGTCGCCGCACGTTTCGCCGGACAACAGCCGCGTCGCCTTCGCATCCCTCGGCAAAACCGGCTGGACGATCCGCATGTACTCGCTGGTGCTCGGCCGCATGGTCAGCTTCCCCTCCCCGGGCGGCACCACCATCTCGCCCGCATGGTCAGCGGATGGCGCGCACATCGCCTTCTCTTCCGACAGGTCGGGCGATCCGGAGATCTGGGTCTCCGATGCCAGCGGCGGCGGCGCTCATCGCATCACCACCTTCCGCGGACCGGATGTCTCACCCTGCTGGAATCCCAAGACCAACAACCAACTCGCGTGGGTGAGCGGCCGCACTGGCCTGCCGCAGATCTACATCATGGAATCGGACGGCGCGAACGTGCAGCGCCTCACCGATGGCGGCTACGCTACCTCGCCATCCTGGTCGCCCAGCGGCCAGTTCCTCGTCTTCGCGTGGGACCGCAAGTACGGTCCGGGAGCACCCGGCAGTCAGGACATCTACATCATGGACATCGCCAGCAAGCGCTGGGTGCAGCTGACTCATGATGCCGGGCGCAACGATTTCCCCTCATGGGCACCGGATGGACGGCATATCGTCTTCGAGCGGCAACTAGGACGCCAATCTGAGATATGGTCGATGCTGGCCGATGGGACCGAGCAACACGCACTGACGCACGACGGGAACAACACCATGCCCGACTGGAGTTGGAAATAAGCGTGGGACAATTTGTGCTTCCGTGTACCCCGATTAGCGGATTGCCGGCAACCGCCGGCCCTCTTGCCGAAACGGGTACTGATACAGATTTCCGCGGCCTTCTTGATCTGGCCGCATTACAGTTTTTGACTGAGGAGAATAGACCGTGAATTCGCTTCCTGTCCGTACCTGGAACATGCGCCGCCGTGCGGCTTCCTGCTTGGCTGTCCTTGTGATTGCAGCCTTTGCCGGGTGCGGTAAGAAACATGCTCCGCCACCTCCTCCGCCGCCGCCCGCTGCGGAAACAGGCGCCGCGCCAACGGCCACCATTACGGCGACGCCGGACAATATCAGCCCCGGCGACAAGGTGATCCTCACCTGGAAGACCACGGACGCGACCGATGTCTCGATTGACGGCATCGGCGCTGTGCCCTCTTCGGGCACACAGACTGTATCGCCCACCGCGACCACGGATTATCACCTTGTTGCGCGCGGCCTCGGCGGTTCTACCGATGCGACGGCTCACGTAACCGTGGGTGGCGCAGGCACAAGCGGCAACCTCAGTGGTGAGACAGTCGATGACGCCACCTTCCACACCAACGTGACCGATATCTTCTTCGATTACGACAGCTACGATATCAATCCGCAGTCGCAGACCGTGGTATCGAAGGATGCCGCGTTTCTCGCCTCGCATCCGACGCTGAAGATCGTCATCGGCGGCTACTGCGATGCACGCGGTTCGACGGAATACAACTTGGCCCTGGGCGAGAACCGTGCCAACGCGGCCAAGCAGGCGCTGATATCTGCCGGCGTCGGTCCGGACCGCATCCGCACCGTCTCCTACGGCAAGGAGAAGCAGTTCTGCACCGAGGCCAACGAGCAGTGCTATCAACAGAACCGGCGCGCCGGATTCTCTGTCGACCGGTAATCTGCATAGTGCCAAATCAGTTCTAGTGCCAAATTAATCAAGGGGCAGCGTGACCAACTCGGTTGCGCTGCCCCTTTCATTGCTGCAAAGCGTCTAAAATGAACGAGAGTTTTAAGGCTCTTCGAGGCTTCACATGCGTAAATCGCTGCTTCCCGCCGCCGCTGTCCTGCTGCTTTCCGTCACTGCCCTTCCGCCCCGCGCCCATGCCGTGGCCAAAGAAATCATCGAGTTGCAGACCCAGGTCTCCCAGCTTCAGGACATGATCTCGCAGCTGAAACAGTCGAACGACGAGCGCATGGGCGTTCTGCTCCATATGGTGCAGCAGAACGCTGACAGCCTCTCGCGCATGACCACGCAGGTGAACACGATGCAGCAGGCCATGTCCTCGCAAAACGAGAATCAGCAGCTATCCGGCCAGATGCAGGCGCTCAATGATTCGGTGGACGAGCTGAAGACGCGCATCGGCAAACTGGATGCGACCCTGCAGTCGATACAGGCGCAGTTGCAGAATGTGCAAAACCCGTCCGCAGGCGGCCCACAGCCGGCAGGTCCCGCGCCTACTGGACCTGGCACGGCCGGTAACGCTCCTCCGTCGGGTAACCTGGCCCCACAATCGCCGGCCGGAAACAATGGTGCCCCGGCCCCACCTTTGCAGCAGACCTACCAGGCGGCCCTGCGCGATTACAACTCCGCCAAATATGACCTCGCGAACTCCGAGTTCAGCGATGTGATCAAGTACTACCCGCAGGACGACCTGGCAGGAAACGCGCATTTCTACATGGGCGAGATCGCCTTCCGGCAGGGCAAGTACGCGCAGGCTGAAAAGCAGTACGACGCAGTGCTGGAGCAGTTCGCCGGCAATCCCAAGGCGCCTGCGGCGCAGCTACGCAAGGGCGAATCCCTGTTGCAGTCGCAACAGCGCGATGCGGGTACACAGGAGCTGCGTTCCTTGATTCAGCGTTATCCGCAGACGCCGGAAGCGGCCGAAGCGCGCAGCACGCTGAACGGGATGGGCATCCGCATCAGTCCCAAACCAACCGCCTACCGGTAATAGCAGGCTCCCGCGAAGACAACGGCACACCCCGCGCACATCATCCCATCCGACTTATGACAAAACACCATGACAGCGACAAGCACAAAGGTGTCGTCGGAGAAGAGTCTCCCCACGCCACCACCAGCCATCCGTCAATCACGGGCCAACTCGGCCACCGTACCTCCGATACAGATGTGAAGGATAACGACAGCGACTTCCCCGAACCCGGCGGCAGAGAAGAACACTCCGGCGAACCAGGCAGTTGAGGGCCGGCTCACCGATCCCATTTCAGGAACCACCAGCAAAAATCTGCCAAATCAACCCAGCCAATTCGCTACACTGGAAATAGACACAATCCCAGCTACACAAACGAGATCCAAAAACGTCACCGTCGGTGGCGTTTTCGCGTATGTGGTATGGCTGACTCGCTGACTTGCTAAGTTCTTCGGCTGGACGAATTTACAGGTAACCGCAATGGATAGACGAATTTAAACCTACGGGAGGCCGTTCAAAGCCATGATGCTAAAGACTTTATGAGGGGCCTTCCGGG
>DATBCB010000311.1:0-6491 GCA_036270675.1 Acidobacteriaceae bacterium
CGCGAATATCAGCTTGATCAATCGTCGCCATTACCTGCCACGGCTGCCGCTGACCCTGTCCTTGAAACACAACAACAAAAACAAACCCACGAATCTGTGCCTATTGACAGAGTCACTCCATATCAGGTGAAGTGCAGGACACCGGTCTGTGCGGTTCCGGAAAGATCGGGACGGAAGTCGTCGCCGCTCTGGGTATGCCAGCGCACGGTTTCGTAGCGCCACTCCGCCGCAAGCTGCGCGCGCGAGCGATAGGTCCGTCCGAAGTCCAGGCCGCCGCCGGCATTCTGCTGCAGCCGCTCTGCAATCCGCCGCTGGTTGCTGAAGATATAGACCGGCTGGCGCAGCACGCCGGCATGCGGCTGCACAAAGAGACCATCCTGCCGCAGAAGGCGGTAATACTCCGTGGAGGCCTGGGTCAGAAAACCGATCCGCAGATCGGTGCGCAGCTCCGACCGGTAGCCGCCAAGGTCGTTGTTGATAAGGCGCAGGTCGAGTGTGCCTCGCGAAACGTTGCCGGTCATCGCGGTGATGTCAGCGCCGACCAGCAGAAAGGGCGGCCCGTTGCGTATGGGCTCCAGGTCCACCAGCACGCCGTTATCCGGGCCGGGTGCAGTGGTGCCATCCGGGCGGCGCGGCGAGAACGTCACAAACTCCGCCTCGTACGTCCGATTGTTCTGGACCTGATTCAGCGCGCGGATGATAGGTCTCGGCTGAATGGCTTTGCCTTCGAGCGGCTTCATCTCATCCGAGACCTCCTGCTTCGCGCCGGCCGAACCACCCTCTATCTTCAGCGTCTGGAGCAACCCCGGATGCACGCGCCGCCGGGCGCGCTTGTCTGCCTGGTACTCTTTCCATGCATCGGGTGACAGCTGATACTTCAGCAGCTTGTCGCTCTGCGCCTTCGCGGACGCGTAGCCGATGTCGATCAGTTCCTGCGCCTTGCCGTACTCATCCACGCCATACTTGCCCGTATCCGGCGTCAGCAGGACATTCGCCAGCTTCACGGACTCGCGTTCATTACGCGCCGTCCCTGCGGAGAATGCACGCGCGAAAACCCCCACGACAGAGGCCACGTCGCTGTCTGCGAACTCCGTCGATGGCAAAAGAACCGCGATCACCACGTCCGAGCGAAGATCCCGCTTGGCCACTTCCGTCGGCAGGTTTTCCATAATCGCGCCGTCTACCAGATAGTGGCCCTGATATTTCACCGGCGCGAAGATGCCGGGAATCGCGATGGACGCGCGCACCGCCAGGGGTATCGATCCGCCATAGAAGATCACCGGATGCAGCGTGTTCAGGTCTGTAGAAACGCAGCGAAACGGAATTGGAAGCTCATCGAAGCGCAGATGATCGCCGTCATAATTGTGAAGCTCATCATGCAGAAACGCATTTAGTCCGCGATCGGTCAGCAGCGCATTGCGCAGACTGATGCCGCCCTTCAGCCCTACTTCAAAGGCGCCCGGCATCTCCCGGCGATCCTCGCGCCGCCGATAGCTCAACTGGTCGTAGTTCACCGACAGATGAAAGATGTTCGGCAACTCGGCGCCGGTTGCGACCTCTTCGATCTCCTGGGCCGAGCGGCCCGTCGCATACAGAGCGCCGATCAGCGAGCCCATGCTGGTCCCGGTGATGCGATCCACCGGAATACGGTTCTCCTCAAACCACTTCAGCACGCCAATGTGCGCCAGTCCGAGCGCGCCGCCGCCATCCAGCACCAATCCGATACTCGGCCGGCCCGCTGGAACGACTGCCGGCAACACACCTGCCGGTGCGCTGTCCGTCTTCACCATCGTGTTGTCGATCGGCGCAGTCATCCCGGCGCGCCCGTTCGGCAGCCGCACGGAGGGCATTGCCGGCTCCGCTTGCGGAGCATTCGGCTCCTGCGCACTGGCCGCAATCGCAAGGGCAAACAGGAGAGCGAAGCGGGAACAAGCAAACGGACGCGCCATGGCCACAAAGAACACCTCGCCCGACCGGGAGCCCGGGCTTTCCTACCAATCATGCCGGATTGGAAAGGCAGGAAGACACGATCTGCGGCGGGGGTGGCGCGAGAGTTAAGCCCATCTAGAGCAGTTTTCCCATGGGTGTACATGCTGTGAAGCGCAAAGAAAAGGCACGCTGCGCCGCGCGGCGTGCCTTTCAGTATTACTAGTGATGAAGCCTACGCTTCGCCGCCCTCGGCGCTCACTGTGACCTTGATGTGTGCGCTCACCTCGCGGTGCAGCTTCACCGGAATGTGGAACTCGCCCAGTTGCTTGAGCGGCTCATCGAGCTGCACCTTGCGGCGATCGATGACATAGCCCTTCTGCTCCAGCGCGTGCGCGATGTCCGAGGAGGTCACCGAGCCGAACAGGTGCTCGTTCTCGCCCACCTTGCGCGCGAAGACCAGCTCTACCTGCTCCATCTGCGCAACCTGTTGCTGCGCATCCGCCTTTTCCTTGGCGGAGCGGCGCAGCGCCGACTGCTTCATCTGCTCGATCACGTTCCGGTTGGCTGCCGTGGCTTCAATCGCAAGCTTCTTCGGCAGCAGAAAGTTGCGTCCGTAGCCGTCGGCCACCTTCACCACGTCTCCGCGGTGACCCAGTGTGTCGACGTCTTCCTTCAGAATGACTTCCATAACTCTCCTCAGTGTTGTGGGCGCGCCAGCGTTACGGGCTGGCGTCGCCGCCGCCGCGCAGCTGGAACCGGCCATACTAGTACCGCGCAGCGAATGGCAGCAAGGCGATGTTGCGAGCCTGCTTGATGGCGCGCGTGAGTCTCCGCTGGTGCGTGGTGCAGACACCGGTCAGGCGGCGGGGAACAATCTTGCCCCGCTCGGCGACGAACTGCTGCAGCAGCCGCACATCGCGGTAGTGGATGGAGTCGATCTTCTCCACGCAGAACTTGCAGACCTTCTTGCGCCGGAAGAACTTCCGCCCTCCGGGACCCGATCCGCCTGGACCACCCGGTCCACGTCCCCCTGGTCCCCGCCCGCCGGGGCCACCCGCCGGACGGTCTGGCCGATCTCCGGAAGGACGATCCGGACGATCTCCTGCTGGACGGTCTGGCCGATCTCCGGAAGGACGTTCGGTCGCGACGCCCTCGGGCGCGCGCGGTGTTGCTGTTGCTGTGCTGGTCTCTTCAGCCATGGTTTCCTTTCTTTCTTCCCGCCCGGCCTTTCGTATTCAGGTCGGCGGGACAGGCCCTGCTGTAGGCTTCTTTGCGTAAGCAGGACCGGCTGCGTTGATGTGCCGGCGCATGGCCGGCGCTACTTTCAAAGACGATAAGCGGTTAGGCGCTGGCCGCGGCTTCCGTGGTGGCAGGCGCTTCGGTCTCAGGAGCGGGAGCGGCAGCGGCAGGCTGCGCGCTCAGCTTCTTGCGCGTTGCGCGGATCGCCTTGATCTTGTCCGCACGCTTCTCTTCCTCGTCCGTGCGCACGGTGATGAACTTGATCACCGGCTCGGTCACGCGGAGACGGCGCTCCACCTCCGCCACCAGGCCACCGTCGGCCTGAACGACCAGCAGGACGTAATTGCCGTCATTGAACTTGCGCACCATATAAGACAGCTTGCGCCGGCCCAGCTTCTCGATCGACTTCAGAACGCCACCACCGTGGGTGATGGTCTGCTCCAGTCCCGCGATCAGCTTGTCGACATCCGCCTCTTCCATATCCGGGCGCACGATGAACATCACTTCATAGCTACGTTGCATGTGTTTCTCTCTTCCCTGAACCTGAACTCCAAATACCTGAACGACAGGTACCTGATTTCGATCTCGTAACACGTACTGCGTCGTATCTCACTCGGCCTTCGAGGAATCGTTCCCCGCCGGCCCGTTCCACTTGTTCATCGCCGCGGCTACTCCGCTCACGATGACTGTCTCCACCGCCTCGGCGACGCGATCCAGCACCTCGTCGAGCACCGCCAGTTCCTTCTTCCGCATCGGCGTCAGCAGGTAATCCTTCCCCCGCCGCGATGCCGTCTCCAGCCCATCCGGCCCGACACCGATCCGGATCCTTGCCCACTCCTCCGAGCCCAGCGCGCCGTTGATCGAACGGGCGCCGTTGTGTCCGCCCGAAGATCCACCGGCCCGCACCCGCAGCGTCCCCAGCGGCAAGGCCAGCTCGTCATAGATCACGAGAAGATCCTCACGCCCGGCGTCGAACTCCTCCACCAGCGCCCGAACGGACAGCCCGCTCAGGTTCATGAAGGTCTCCGGCTTCGCCAGAACCACCTCACGCCCCGCAATGCGCGTCGTGGCGGTCAGTGCCCGGCAACGGCGATTGCTCACCACCGCCCCAGTGCGCTCGGCCAGCCGGTCGACGGCCAGAAACCCCGCATTGTGCGGCGTCCACTGGTACTCGATTCCAGGATTGCCGAGCCCGACGACCAGAAATGGTCCTCGCGCCGGTTTCCGCACAGCGGCATCCTGTGACGCCCCTTCCGGGTCCATCGCCCCGGCTTCCATTGCTGGTGGCGGCACTGCTTACTTCTTGCCGCCGGCCTTGGCAGCTTCGCCGCCTGCCTCCTCCGTCTCCTGCTTGCCCTTCTTCACCACCTCGGGCTCCGCCGGTGCTGCAGCCGCTGCCACCGCATCCGGCTCCGGCGCCACTTCTTCCTTGATCACGGTCACGTGCGCAACGGTCGCGTCCTCGTCCGTAATGAATTTGAACTTGCCGCCGTGCGGCAGGTCGGAGACGCGGACGACGTCGTGCAGCTTCAACCCGGTTACATCCAGCGAAATGTGCGGCGGAATGTCTCCCGGCAGGCACTCGATCTCAACCTCACGCAGCACCTGATCCAGCAGGCCGCCCTCGGCCTTTACTCCAACCGGAACGCCTTCCAGATGGATCGGCACCTCAACCACCATTGCCTTGTCCATCGCGATGCGCTTCAGGTCGATGTGCAGCAGGCTGCCCTTGATCGGCTCGTACTGCCAGTCCACGATCATCGCCTTCACACGCGCGCTGCCCTGCACGTCCACGTCGAAGATGGTGTTGTGGCCGGACGCCGAGTGCAGGATGCGCAGGATCTGCTTGGGATCGAGCTCCACCGCGACTGACGGCTCCTTGGCCCCATAGATCACCGCGGGAATCTTGCCCGCCACACGCACGCGGCGTGCTGCATTCTTGTTGAACTTGCCCTCGCGGGTCACCGCCGTTACCAGTTCTGTGCTTGCCATTGTTCTCTTCTATCCTTTCGGTCATGGGGGAGAGCAGCAAAAGCAGCTTCTAGCCTCTAGCTCCCAATCGCTGGAAGCTGTTCGTCTGCCGTTCTCCCCTACTCCCTTTCGTCAGATAAGTCGTTAAAGTCGTCCCTACCACTTCAAAGCTAAGAGCTAGTAGCTAGTAGCTAGAAGCTGCCTCTAGTTAAAGAGCGAGCTCACGCTCGTCTCCATGTGAATGCTCTCGATCGCCGCGCCCAGCAGACCGGCAATCGACAGCACCTTGATCTTGTCCACCGCCTTTGCCTCTTCGCACAGCGGTATGGAATTGGTCACCACCAGCTCCTTGATGCGCGAGCTGGCAATGCGCTCGACGGCCGGCCCGGAGAGCACTGGGTGCGATGCGCACGCATAAACCTCGGTCGCGCCTTCGTCGATCAGCGCATGCGCCGTCTTTACCAGCGTGCCCGCCGTGTCGACGATGTCGTCGATGATCAGGCAGGTACGCCCTTCCACATCGCCGATCACGTTCATCACCTCGGTCACGTTGATGTCCGTGCGCCGCTTGTCCACGATCGCCAGCGGTGCGCCCATCTTGGTGGCGAAGAAGCGCGCACGCTCCACGCCGCCCGCATCGGGCGAGACAACAGTGAGGTTCGGCAGACTCTTCTTGCTGAAGTAGCCCACCATCACCGGACTCGCGAACAGGTGGTCCACCGGAATATTGAAGAAGCCCTGAATCTGCGCCGCATGCAGGTCCATGAAGAGCGCGCGGTTGGTGCCGGCGGTGGTCAGCAAGTCAGCCACCAGCTTCGACGAGATGGCAACGCGCGGGCGGTCCTTGCGGTCCTGACGGGCGTAACCGTAATACGGCACCACCGTGGTGATGCGGCCGGCGGAGGCGCGCTTCAGCGCGTCGATCATGATCAGCAGCTCCACCAGGTTCGAGTCCACCGGGTTGCATGTAGGCTGAACGACAAAAACATCCACGCCGCGCACGTTTTCGAGCAGTTGGAAATAGATCTCCCCATCGGCAAAGCGCTGGATCTTGGTTTCTCCCAGCGGCACGCCAATCTGCTTGCAGATCTCTTCAGCGAGCTGGCGGTTTGCCGATCCGGCAAATATCTTGAACCGCTTGTCTTCGCTCAGACCGCGATTGCGCTTGCGCTCTGGCGCGGGCTGAAAGTTGTTGCTGCTCGCCGTTTCCGGCTCGATTTCCGTCGCCACTGCCGTCTCTTGCTTCATCACGTGTCTCCCAAGCTGGTTTGCGTTGGTGAACTGCGCTGGTGAACAAAATGGACGCTCGCGCCGCGGCTTGACCTGCATCCGCGACAGATGCTCCGGAGCAC
>DATBCB010000312.1:0-12804 GCA_036270675.1 Acidobacteriaceae bacterium
ATCGCGGACGAAGTTTTCTTCACCGGCACCGCAGCCGAGGTCACGCCGATCCGGTCGGTCGACCGCATCCTGGTAAAGGACGGCAAGACGGGGCCGATCACCCATCAGCTTGCTGAGGAATTCTTCGGAATCGTCAGCGGCACGCGTCCGGACCGCTATAACTGGCTGACGCCGGTGAACGTGCGGGCGGCGGAGCCAGTCGGCGCGTAACTCGCGCTGACCGCAACAGCACTTGATCGCAACAGCACGGATTGCGAGACACTGATGGCAACAACAAAGAGGGCAGCCTTAGGGCTGCCCTCTTTGTTTGCGTACCTGGCGGCGCGTACTCACCCCGCTGTGCAACCGCAATTGCGTAACCGCTCTTGTCAGGCGGATGTGGTTCAATGGCCGTGTTTCTTTTTGGCGACCGTCAGCCAGGGAGCACATCATGCAGGCCGGCCGATCCGCGCGCTCCGATTTCCGCTCTCTCAGGTTGCTCTTCATCCTGTTTGCCATGGCTTGCGACATACTACCGGCGGCCGCAGAGCAATCGCCGCCTGTCGCGGGCGACTACACCGGCTCGCTCGGCCCGCTCCAGCTTCGGCTGCACCTCAAAGCAGCGGCCAATGAATCGCTGAGTTGTACGCTCGATAGCCCCAATCAAGACGCAAATGGGCTGGCCTGCGCAGACGTCCACCGGGATGGCACATCGCTGAGCTTCACCGTGCCCGTTGTCCATGGCTCGTGGAAGGGCACGGTCAACGCAGATGGCCGCACACTTGCCGGCACCTGGAATCAGGGCACTCCCATGCCGCTCACCTTTGCGCGCGATATGTTCGTGCCCGCCGCTAAGCCTTCCCCCGTCGATGGTTTCTGGCTCGGCAGGCTGCACGCTGGCTCCGAAGCCCTGCGCATCCAGATCACTGTGCGCAGCGATGCATCGGGGCACGAAGACTGCAGCCTGGACAGTCTGGACCAGCACGCATCCGGGCTTCCCTGCGCGAACGTCACCTTTGCCGCACCCCATTTCAACTTTGATGTTCCGTCGGTGAAGGGTCATTGGAGCGGCGAGCTGGCAGCAGACGGAAACAAGCTGACCGGAACCTGGTCTCAAGGCGCGGCACTTCCGCTCGAGTTGGATCGCGAGCAGGCGGCACAGACCGCGCCGGCCATCCGGTACGATTCCCCTCTGCCGCCGGTGACCGTCGCCAATCTTGAGCATGTGCTGCGGCAGGATTTCGAACACGCGCATGCTTTCGAGAGCGGCATCCTCGCACCGTCTACGGGCATTGGCATCTCGGTTGGCGTGCTGGACCACGATGCGCGGCGCGTCTTCGCCTACGGCGCTGCGAAGCCCGACTCACTCTTCGAGATCGGCTCCATCACCAAGACATTCACGGGACTCATCCTGGCCCAGATGGTGGAGCAGGGCAAAGTGAAGCTCGACGAGCCGGTGCGCGAGCTGCTACCCGCAGGCACAGTGGCGAAGCCGAGCGGGCAGGAAATCACGCTGCTTGATCTTGCGACACAGCACTCCGGCCTGCCTCGCATGCCGGATAACTTCCATCCCGGCGATCCGCAGAATCCCTACGCCGACTATCGCGCCGCAGATCTCTACGCCTTCATTGCGAAGCACGGCGTGGAGCGGCCCGCCCATACAGACTTTCTCTACAGCAACGTTGGCTTCGGCCTGCTGGGTCAGGCGCTCGCGGACCGGGCAGCCATGCCCTATCCCCAGTTGCTGCGCAAGGAGGTGACCGGGCCGCTTGGCATGCACGACACCACTGTTGCTCTCTCCGCCGCGCAGCAGTCGCGCTTTCTGGCTGCGCATGACGGCGTTCGCAAGCCGGCGCACGCCTGGGATCTGGACGCGATGGCCGGCGCAGGCGCCATCCGCTCCACGGCCGGCGACATGCTCACCTATCTCGCGGCGCAACTGCATCCCGCATCGAGCGTGACATCGAGCGAATCCCCTGAAGCAAATACTGAAGCGAAGACGCTGGCCGCCGCGATCTCCGCCTCGCACGAGTTGCGTGAAGATGGACCGCCGGGCACGCGCATAGCGCTGGCCTGGATGTACATCCCTGAAATCGACCAGTACTGGCATAACGGTGCAACCGGCGGCTACAACGCTCTCGCGCTCTTTAACCTCAAGGCAGATCGCGCTGTCGTCGTTCTCGTCAACATGGAGAACGGCGCCCCTGAAGGCTCTGCGGAGCAGATCGGTCAGCACATCCTGCAGCGGCTCGATGGCAAGCCGGCGATCTCGCTTGCACCGTGACGCGCTGTCTGCATTCGATCTGCTATTTCACCAGGTTCCCTGACGCATCGCGAATCTCGATTGGCCCGAGGTTCAGTTCTTTCAGACCAGGCTCGATCTTTGCGCGGTCTCCTACGGCAACCACGATCATCTGTTTGGGATGGATGTGCTCGATCGCCGCCTGCTTCACCTGTTCCGGCGTCACGGCGGCGAACTGGCCGGGCAGGCTGGCGTAGTAGTTGTCCGGCAGCTTGTAGACGAAGAGCTGGCCGATGCGCGCGGATGTGCCCTTGGCCGTCTCAAACTGCCCCGGCACGGAGCGGATCTGCGAGTCCTGCGCCAGCTTCAGCTCGGCCGGCGTCGGCGGATCGGTGGTGATGCGATCGAGCTCCGCGAAGAGTTCCTTTGCCGCGGGAGCGGTCACGTCCGTACGCACCTGCGCGCCGGCAAACATCGGCCCGCCAAAGCGATTGAAGGTGAAGCGGGAGACTGCGCCATAGGTGTAGCCGTGCTGCTCACGCAGATTCATGTTGAGCCGCGAGGAGAACAGGCCGCCCAGCACATCGTTCATGATCTGGATGCTCGGGTAGTCCGGTGAAGAGCGCGGCACGCCCAGACCGAAGGCGAGCAACACCGTCTGCGGCGACCCGGGCTTATCCACAATGATCAGCTTGCGCTCCGGTGTAGCCGGCTCGGGAACCGCAGCAGCGGGCGCGGCAGACGAGCTCTTCCACACGCCGAAGTATTTGTCCGCCTGGGCGCGTGCCTCCTGCTCGGTGATGTCACCGGTCAGCACCAGTGCGGAGGTCTGCGGGCCATAGTGCGCATTCCAGAAGCCGGCAAGATTGTCGCGGGTGATCGACTTGACGGACGCCGTCGTGCCCACCTCCGGATAGCCGTACGGCGAATCTCCATAGAGCGCCTTCTCAGCCACGCGCAGGGTCGCCGCGATGGGCTCATCCGCCTCCTGCAGGATGGCCGTCAACTGCTGCTTGCGCACGCGATCCACTTCCTGTTCGGCAAATGCCGGGTGCTCCGTGATGTCGGAGAGCAAGTCGAAAGTGGCATCCGTGGTGTTGCTGAGCGCGTTGATCGAGGTGGCCGCGTTGTCGACGACAGCCTGCGCTTTGAGTTGTGCGCCAAGATGGTCAGCGGCGTCGGCGATTTCCGTTGCCGAACGGTCGCGTGTTCCCTCCGTCAGCATGCGCGAGGTGAAACCGGCCAGACCGGGCTTGTTTGCAGGATTCGCATCGCCGCCGGCGAGGGTGATCACGCTCGCATTGAGCACGGGCAGCGAGTGGTCTTCAACCAGATAGACATGCAGTCCGTTGTCCAGCGCGAAGACCTTCGGCACCGGCAGATGGACTTGCGGCAGCGGCCCAGGCGATGGCGCAGTCTTGCGCCAGTCCTGCGCGGTCTCAAACGACGCGGGATAGGGATTTTCCACCTTCACATTCGCGTCGGTATCCGCCGGGCTGCGCGGCACGTCGTGCGTCACCTTCTCGCCCTGGACGGTGGTGACGACAACGCTTTTGGAATCGACCAGGTCTGCCTGCGCCAGCTTGTGCACCGAGGCAACGGAGACATGCTGGAAGCGGGCGACGTCCTTGGGCAGGTAGCCCGGATCGCCGGTGTAGTAGTTGTAGTAGTCCATGCGATCGGCCACGCCACCGAAGCCACCAAGACGCTGCAACCCGCTGATCAAGCCGGTCAGATGAGTGTTCCTCGCACCTTCCAGCTCCGCGTCGGTGGGGCCCTGCTCGCGGATCGCTTTCAGCTCCACTTCGACTTCTCTCTGCAGGTCCTCCGGCTTTATGCCAGGGCGCGCGATGATGTCGCACTGCGCCACCGAGCCCAACCGTAGCGAGTTCAGCGTGCACTCGGCGCTCTGCGCAATCTGCTTGTCGTAGACCAGCTTGCGATAGAGCCGACTGGCCTTGCCGCCGCCAAGGATGTCCATCAGCATGTCGGCATCGGCGTCGCCCGGCTGGAAGGCAGGAGGCATCAGCCATGCGTAGCTCACGCGCGGCAATTGAACCGTATCTGTCACGGTGGCAGTCTTCTGGCTGCTGATGGGTGGCGTCGCCACGGTTACGGGCGGCGGTTCGGGGCCTTTGGGGATGGGGCCGAAATAGCGCTCCACCAACTGCTTCAGTTTGGTTTTGTCGAAGTCGCCGGCGATGGCGATGTTGGCGTTGTTCGGCGTGTAGTAGTTATGAAAGAAGTTGCGCACATCCATGAGCCGTGCCGCTTCGACATCCGCATGCGAGCCGATCACCGAGCCGTAATACGGATGATCTTTGGGAAAGAGCTGGTGATAGACCTCCTCGTCGCTCGTGTCATAGGGCTGGTTCTGATCCTGGCGGAGTTCGTTGCGCACCACGTCGCGTTGGTTGGTCAGCTTCTCGCGGTCCAGCTTCTCCAGCAGGAAGCCCATGCGATCGCTCTCCAGCCACAGGGCCAGCTCCATCTCATTGCTGGGCACGGTCTCAAAATAGTTGGTGCGGTCGAAGTCGGTAGTGCCATTGATGTCGGTCGCGCCCGCCCCTTCGAGATAGCGGAAGTGGGCCTTCTCGCCCACATGCTCGGAGCCCTCAAACATCATGTGTTCGAAGAGGTGCGCGAATCCGGTGCGGCCTTTGGCCTCGTTCACCGGGCCGACGTGATACCACAGGTCCACAGCGACCAGCGGCAGGCGATGATCTTCGTGCACCAGCACGGTCAAGCCATTGGGCAGCGTGTAGCGCTCATAGCTGAGCGAAGGCACCTTCAAAGGCCGGCTGGGAGCGAGCTTCGGTGCAGGCTGGGCCAGCGCAGTGGTCGTGAGTGCCAGTGCGAGTGCGAGAGCGGCAGCGGCTATAGCAAATTCGGAAAAGACGTAGCCGAAGAAAAAATGACCGCGCCGCCGTTCCGTCCGCCGCCGTTCCATCGAAGAACGGCGGCATGGAACTGGTCTGAATGGAACATAGCATTTCCGAATTTGCGTAAGGCACGGGCGGGCACCGCGCTGAAGAGCAGAGAGCATGAAGTTCTCCCGGATGATCTGTCAAAGGCTAGAGGCACGATCATATCCGGAAACCGCACAGGAAGGCTCACAGCGACAATACGTTCGTTACTTGAGCAACGCGCTGCAGGTGGGATGGAACCGGCTAGGCAGTCGCCTTCTGCGAGGCGGTCGAGGACGGCGACGGCATCTGCTCTGCATTGTTTTGCTCCGCCATCTGGTCCACATTGTGCGCCGCACTGGATGGGTCCGCCGGTGGATCCAGGTTCGCTGGAGATGCGAGGTCAAGCGGTCCCATCTGAACCGGCGTTCGTCCCGGCACCGCCTGCTTCCATCCCGGCAGCTTCTGAGTGCCGGTGATCAGCCGCGCTCCATGGCCGAGCGTCAGATAGGTCCACGCCCACTCAAAGATCACCACGACGCGACTGCGAAAGCCAATGAGGAAGTAGATGTGGACCAGGCCCCAGGTGAGCCATGCCGGCCATCCAGCCAGGTGCGCCTTGAAGGGCCATTTCACGTCGGCGATGGCACGATTGCGGCCAATGGTCGCCATGTCCCCTTTGTCGAAGTAGTGGAAGGGCTTGCGCGGCTTGCCTTCTATATCGGCTTCGATCATGTGCGCGGCCTGCGTGCCCATCTGCATCGCCGGCTGCGCGACGCCGGGCACAGGTTTGCCGTGCTCCATCACCTCCGCCAGGTCGCCGCAGATAAAGATGTTTCTGTGACCAGGAGGATTGAGATACTCATCCACCGCCACCGCTCCCTTGCTGTTCACCGGCACGCCCAGCATCCTGCCTAGCGGAGATGCCTGCACGCCCGCCGCCCACAACGTCACCAGCGCCTCGATGCGCTCGGTGTCCGGGGGCTTGCCGAGAACGACGTAACCGGGCTCGACGTCGGTTACGGTTTTGCCGGTGATGATCTCCACGCCCAGCGATTGGAGTTGCTCCACGGCTTTCTGCTGCAGGTCCGGTGGATAGGAGGGCACAATGTGCGGACCGCCCTCGATCAGCAGCACGCGCGTTTTGGCGGTGTCGATGTGGCGGTAGTCCTCGCGCAAATAGAGGCTCGAGATATCTCGAATCGCACCCGCCAGTTCCACGCCGGTTGGGCCGGCCCCAACCACGATAAAGTTCAGCGGCGGATACTTGCCCGTCTCGACTGCCTCACGCTCGGCCAGCTCATAGGCCAGCAGGATGCGGCGGCGGATCTCGGTTGCGTCCTCGACGGTCTTCAGTCCGGGCGCGAGCTTCGACCAGTTATCGTGGCCGAAATAGGAGTGGGTGGAACCCGTGGCAACGATCAGATAGTCGTATGTGATCTCGGTGCCGCTGCGCAGTTCGACGATCTGGCGGGCGACGTCGAAACCCACGACCTCGTCCATCAGCACTTCCACATTGTGTTTGTGCCGCAGAATCGTTCGGATCGGTTCTGCGATATCTGCCGGCGACAGCACACCCGAGGCCACCTGGTAGAGAAGAGGCTGAAAGGTATGGTGATTGCGGCGGTCGATCACCGTAACATCGACAGCCATGCTGCCCAGGGCCAGCGCCGCGTTCAGTCCCGCGAAGCCCGCCCCCAGCACAACTACGCGCGGCCGCGCGCCTGCTCTCACTTCGTTCTGTGCATTCATCGTCACTCCTGCGCTCACAGCCTACACCTGAGAGATGCACCAGGAGAGATTTGCGGTGCGGAGGCTATTTTGCCGCGGCGTTTCCCTGCTGAGCTTCCGCCGCGCTGAGCACCGTGATATCCCGCATCAGCGCCAGGAAGGGCACAGTGTTGCTGCGCAGTTCGGGCATTTCTCCTTCGCTCGATCCGGAGATCAGCGTCTCTTTCCCCGCGTCGGTCGAGACATCGGTCACGGATGGAGCCTGGGCGGGCCCAGGAGGCGGGAGCATCGCCGCTGTCGTGATTGTCTTTCTGGTCACCAGCCGTTGCAAGCGGCTGAGGTCCACCTGATTGGAATTGTCAAGGGGCATCACCCCAAGATCCATCCCAGGCAGGTCGGCTTCGCCCTCCACCGGACCGGCGAAGCCGGAAGAGTCCGCGGGCCGCAAAAATGTGACCGCGCGCTGATGCAGGGTGAACGGAGGTGCCTGCTGCCATGCAGGCAGCGCCATGCGTAGGAGATAGTTGCTGCCGATGGAGGCGCCGCGAATCCCCACGTCCACCCGGAACTCCACCTCGACGGCGTCCGCCCGCGAACTGGGAATACCGCCACTTACACCGCCCTTGGTGCCCTGCGGCATCTCGGTGCCCTGCGGCATACGGATGGCATAGACTTCGCCCGCAAAGATCACCGCAGAGTGGTGCACCGATGCAGCCAGGACGTCCTCTGCGGTGGCCTGCGGCTGGACCCTGTCGTCATTCTGGGCGATCGGGCTGTGGACATTCGGCTCTTGTGCGCTAAGAGAAAGAGCTCCCATCGCCAACAGGATCGCCGCCATCGCTGGCGCCCATCGCTTCCCAATGCAGAAGACCTTCATCGACACTCCATTGACACTCCAGACACTCCATCGGTGCAGCCTGCGCCGCTGATTGCGGCTTTCAAATTTCAGGGTAGAAGTCGAAGAAAGCATCGATGCTCTGCTTCAACTGATTTTCAATCTGCTCCCGTGAACCCTCCAGCACATGCATGGTCACCTGCGCTTCGTTGCCGTTGCGCAGCGTCACGGGAGCCGCGCCGACCTGCTTCACCTCATCTGCCGGCAGCAGGCGCATTCCATAGACCAGGACCAGATCCGCCATTCCTCACCCCTTCTCTTCCGCGCACAGCCGCCGCGGAGTCGTTTTTGCGCGATTAGAATCAAAGATGCACAGATAGAGATCATGACAGACATTGTTCGTGACACAGTCATTCTGGGTTCCGGCTGCGCCGGACTCACGGCAGCCATCTACACGGCCCGCGCCAATTTGAAACCGCTGGTCCTGGAAGGACACGAGCCGGGCGGCCAGCTCTCCATCACCACCTTGGTGGAGAACTTTCCGGGCTGGCCGGAGGGCATCCAGGGCCCTGAACTTATTGAGAACATGAAAAAGCAGGCCGCGCGCTTCGGCGCCGAGTTCCGCATGGCCCACCTGGTCTCTGCCGATCTTTCCCAGCTCCCCTTCGCCCTGAACCTCGGTTCGGAGATCATCCGCACCCGGACGCTCATCATCGCGAGCGGTGCCTCGGCGCGCTGGCTGGGCCTGGCTTCCGAGCAGGCGCTGATCGGTCATGGCGTTTCCTCCTGCGCCACCTGCGACGGCTTCTTCTTCTCCGGCAAGGAGGTCGCCGTGATCGGCGGCGGGGACTCCGCAATGGAAGAAGCCCTTTTTCTTACCCGCTTTGCTACGAAGGTCTCTGTCCTGCATCGGTCGGAGAACTATCGAGCCTCGCATATCATGCTCGAGCGAGCCCGCGCTCACGCGAAGATAGAATTCGTTTCGAATGTGTTAGTTGACGAAGTATTGGGGGTCGAGGAGAAGGAAGTCGCCGGGCTGCGCCTGAAGCATGTGAAGACGGGAAAGTTCACCACCCTGGCGGTCACCGGCATGTTCCTGGGGATCGGCCATGAGCCAAATACCAAGCCCTTTGTCGGTCAGATTGAGCTCGACAGCGACGGCTATGTGGTTACCCATGACGATGTACACACCAGGGTCGAGGGGGTTTTCGCGTGCGGCGACGTGCAGGATCGCCGCTACCGCCAGGCGATTACGGCTGCGGGTTCAGGATGCGCCGCCGCGCTGGAGGCGGAAAAGTACCTGGAGGAGCAGGGGCGATGACGGGCACGGTCGGGAAATTGACAGGTTGCCATGGAAGACACACTTTCACCCTTTAGGCACTTACACTCTGGTAATTCCCCTATCCCGATTTGCCACACTTTCGTTACGCTGCTTGCAGCGCATCTGCGCTCGGGAGCCTCACCTAATGTCACGCACTTTCCGCACCCTCGCACTTTCCGCAGCCCTCCTCGCCGCAACAACTGCATCTGCATTCGCAAGCGCGCCCGGCGGCACCAATCCTCCGCCATCGTTTATTTCGATGCTTTGGTCGATGCTCGGTCTATAAGCCGGATCGATCCTGATAGATACTGACCAGGACAGGAGCTATTTCCTATGCGGCTCCCTTTACTGGACACCGCACTGTGGGCGGCTGGGCCACTGTTGAATGCCGCCCTATTCTCTGTTCTCTGCCTGCGACGGCGTCTACGCACTTTTCCGGTGCTCGCCTCGTGGTGCGTTCTCACTATCGTTGGTGCGATTGCGCTCTTTTTCATTTATCGGCAACAACCGCATTACGTTTACGCGATTGCGTATTGGATCAATGAAGGACTGGACGCTCTCCTCCAGATAGGTGTCGTTGCTGAGGTCGCCAGTATCGTCTTTCTCCCTCGCAGTCCGCTGGGGAGGAAAGGGACCTGGTTGACCTCGCTCATCACCGTGGGAGGGATTGCGTTCGCCATCGTGTGGTGGATCCATCCAACTTCACGCACGCAGGCCGGCATCTGGGAGATCCGGGGCGATCTGTTCACCAGCCTGATGGTCAGCGGCATGTTTACACTGGTACTGTTGATGTCTCAGAGGCTGGGCTTCCACTGGCGGTCTCACGTGATGTCGATTGGCTATGGTCTGATGGTGTGGGCGGTCGTCACATTGGTCATCGGACTCCTGCATGGATACCTGGGAAGGTCCCGCCATTACCTGGGCATCGAACATGCACGGATGTTCGTTTACCTGTCCATGTTGTGTTACTGGATTGTCGCACTATGGCGGGACGAGCCCGAAAAGGAAGTGCCTCCTTCAGAAATTCACGATGCCATCTTGCAAGTGACCGACCGAGTAAGTTACGATCTCGCACAAGTTTTGGGTACCCGGGAGAAGGAGTCTCATTAACAACGTGGTCGGCCTCGCTACTATCGGACTTCTTCTTCTGGCAATCATCGGGATCCAGTTGCGGTTCTTCCTGCGCCGCCGGGCCCAGCAAAGAACAACCTGGAATACACTGGTTGCCCGCCTCGAGCCCCTGAACTTCTCTGACCTCGAAAAAATTGCGAAAGCCTACCTGGAACCGCGCGGCAATCAGCTTGAGCTGCAGCCACAGGCAATGTGGCGGCTGCTGGGTGGAGCGGACGGCCTGCCCCGGCTACGTCGCAATGCCCAGGTGATGCTGGATCTCGCGGTCTTCGTACAGCGCTGGAACTTCGAGGATGCCACGGTTGTCGCTGAGATCATGCGCCGCGACGCTGCGCGCCTGCAGAAGGCGATCTCGCAGATCGAGATGGCCATGCTGCTGCGCCGCCAGAGCCTGCGCATCCCCTTCTACATCCACGAAGCATCCGCCGCTTACTACCTGATGCGCCAACGCCTGCTCGCTCTTTACGAGACCAGCCACGCCGGCCTGCTGCCCCGCCTGACTCAGGCTCTCTAAAGCCAACGTCTTCTTTTCACAGCACTCTCCAGCACATCCGTGCCGGAACTGGCAAAATATTGTCTCAGGAGCATTTTCCCTGCATGACGGCCTCTCCCCCGGTAGCCGCCACAACTCTGGTTGTGGATGACACGCCCGCCCAGCAGCCCAACATTCCTCACGCGGGAAAGCGGCACCTTCCTGCGCTCGATGGCGTGCGCGGGCTGGCGGCGATTGCAGTCTTCTTCTTTCACTACGGCGATCTGGGCAGTTCCAGCTCGCACCTCCTTCGATTCGCGAATGAAGTCAAGCTGCGCGGCGCCTATGGCGTCGACATCTTTTTCGCACTCTCCGGCTTCCTGATCACCGGCATTCTCTGGGATATGCGCGATGCGAACCATCACTGGCTCAACTTCTATCGCAATCGCGCGCTCCGGCTTTTTCCTCTCTACTACGGGCTGTGGGCCTTTCTCGCCTTTTACTGCATTGCCTTCCATCACCCGTGGTACCGCTCAAACTTCGCCTATCTCTTTTACGCCGGCAATTTCGTCTTCCCGTTCAAGGGGCTGAATCAGATTGGATTATTCAACATCAGCCACCTCTGGTCGCTGGCAGTGGAGGAGCAGTTCTACATGATCTGGCCGGTTCTGGTCTGGCGGATCGGCAAGATCGAGACACTGAAGCGCATTGCGCTGATCGCATTCTTCTCGAGCCTTGCGCTCAAGCTCCTGGCTTTCGGCCTCCACATCAATCCCCGGTGGAGCTACGTTCTGTTGCCGCTGCGTCTGGAAGGCCTTTGCGCCGGCGCCTACTGCGCGCTTGCGCTGCGTACCCATCCGGAAGCGACGGTACGGGTGGGCAGGCGGCTCTTCTGGATACTCGGGCCGGCCATGCTGGCCTTCTTCACCATCGCGGCGGTCAGACCCCTCAGCGCGCCGGTGGAGCACCTCTTCGCCTTTGCGCTGGTCGGCTCGGTGGGAGCAGCGCTGATCGCCATCGCGATCGATCCGGAGTCGTTCTCCTCCCGTCTCTTCAGCACGCGCGTCCTGCGGGTCGCCGGCAAATATAGCTATGGCATCTACGTCTACAGCATCTTTCTCCACGACGTGTTCAAGACCTACGTGCTTCCTCCCATCGCTCATACCTTCCACGGCCGTGTCACCTCCGGCGTGGTCTATCTCGTCACGGTGATGTGCTTGACCATGCTCATCTGCCTCACCAGCTTTCATCTGATGGAGCAGCCTTTCCTGAAGCTGAAGCGTCATCGGTCACCGGCCTGATGTCGCACAGCATCCGGAAAAATGCTCTATCCTGAATAACGGCGCTACGATCCCCGGTTGGGACGTGGACCCGAGCGTTTGACACTCCTTCGGCGTGCCTCGCCCGATTTTGAATCCGCGAGGTCTCCCGTCTATGCCCTTGCCCGCCCACTCACCTGTCCGCGACGAGATCGATCGGCAGCCACAGCCCACGCTGGATCCGCCAACGCCTGAAGCATGGCAGGAACTGCGTGCGCTGGGCCATCGCATGCTGGACGATCTCTTTGACGACCTCTCCACGCTGCGCGAACAACCTGCCTGGCGGCCGTTGCCGGAGGCATCGGCGATCGCACTCGGCGGCCGCATACCCATCCACGGCCGACCGGCGGAGGAGGTCTACAACGCTATGGTCGAGCACCTCGTCCCCTACACCATCGGCAACCGTCATCCGCGGGCGTGGGGGTGGGTGCGCGGCACCGGCACTCCGCTGGCGATGCTCGCAGACATGCTTGCCTCAGGGCTGAACGCTCACGTAGCGGGCGGCCACCAGGCGCCGGTGGTGGTGGAGGCGACCTGCCTGCGCTGGCTCGCCGAGTTGATGGGTATGCCGGCGGAAAGCTCCGGTCTGCTGACCACGGGCGCGACGATGGCGAATCTTACCGGTCTTGCCGTGGGACGCCATGCGAAGGCGGATTACGACATCCGGAAGCAAGGCCTGCAGGGCTGCGTCCACCCGCAGCTTCTGGTTTATGGCTCGACCGAGACGCACTCCTGGGCGTTGAAGGCAATCGAGCTCATGGGCCTGGGCCGCGATGCCTACCGGCGCATTCCCGTGACCGATGCGCACCGGATCGATTTAGATCAGCTCGAGTTACAAATCGAGCGGGACCGCGCTGCGGGTCATCGA
>DATBCB010000313.1:0-3735 GCA_036270675.1 Acidobacteriaceae bacterium
CGCTCTGATCGAGGCCGGTGTCGCCCGGGTGGTTGCGGCCACCGCCGATCCAAATCCGCTGGTCGAAGGCCGAGGGTTTGCGATGCTGCGTGAAGCAGGCGTGGACGTTTCCGGCGGTCTGCTGGCCGCAGAGGCGCGAGAGTTGAACGACGCCTTCGCGCACTATATCCGGCACCGGACGCCTCTCGTCTCGCTGAAGATTGCCGCGACGCTCGATGGCGCCATCGCACCGCCGCCACTCACCCACCACGAGCGTGCATCCTTCGCAATCACAGGCCCGGCATCGCGAGCGCGCGTGCAGGAGTTGCGCCACGCGCACGATGCGCTGCTCACCGGCATCGGCACCGTGCTCGCAGACGATCCCCTGCTGACCGATCGCAGCCAGAAGCCACGACGTCGTCCGCTGCTGCGCATCGTGCTCGACTCCGAACTGCGGCTGCCGCCGACCTCGCGCATTCTCGAGGGCATTGAAGAGGACCTGCTCATCGTCACGCGAGGTGAAGGGACGCGCAGTGAAGAGGTGACGCGTCGGCAGGCACTCACCGCGCGCGGGGCACGCATCCTGACGGTCGACGCACAGGCGGACGGCGGCATCTCGCTGCGGGCGCTGCTGCAAAAGTTGGGCGAGCAGGACATCACCAGCGTGCTGATCGAGGCAGGCGCGCGGCTGAATCGCAGCGCGCTGGTTGCTGATTCCGTAGACAAGCTCTATCTCTTCCAGGCGCCGCGCTTCCTGGGACCCGGCTCTGTGCCGATGCTGGCCGGCGCAGAAGCCACCGGCCTGCCGCATTTGCTGCGTTACCGGACCGAACGCATCGCAGAGGACACCCTGGTCGCGGGCTACATTCATGATCCGTGGCTTCCATGATCCATGGCTTCCATGATCCGCTTTTAGGATCCGTGGCTTCTGGCGGCTAGTTCCACCACCGGAGCTAGGAGCTAGAGGCTAGAAGCTAGTAGCCTTTAAGCATGTTCACCGGCCTCATCCAGGAAACCGGCTCCGTGCTCAGTATCGAGCAGCGCGGCAGCGTGCATCGCATCGCGATTCAGGCGCCTGCCCTTGCGCCTCGTCTTCACGTCGGCGACAGCATCGCGGTCAGCGGCGTCTGCCTCACCGCTCTCGACATCGGACCGGCGGGCCAGCCGAACCGCTTCGAGGCCGATCTGGCCGAGGAGACGGTGCGGCGCACCTCACTCAGCCAGCTTGCTCCCGGCACTGTCCTGAACCTGGAGCTGCCCACCCCTGCAGGCACCCCGCTGGGCGGCCACGTGGTGCAGGGGCACGTCGACGGTGTCGGCCGTCTTTTGGCTCTCCGTCCGGTTTCTCTGGATTCCGTCCCTCAGGATTCTGTCTCTCAGGATTCTGCCTCTCAGGGCAGCGAAACGACAGACTGGTGGCTCGAAGTGGAGGTGCCTGAGGGCATTCGGCCCTATGTTGTCGAAAAGGGATCGATTGCCATCGAGGGCATCAGCCTGACCGTTGCCCGCTGGGATGGAGTGCGCGCAAGCGTCGCCGTCATCCCCCACACCTATGCGCACACCAACCTGCGCACCCACCGGCCGGGCGACCTGCTCAATCTTGAGGCAGATGTGCTGCTGCGCCATGCCGCCCAGATGCGCGCCCAGACGCACGCGCAAGAGGAGAAGTCACCATCACTTACTCTCGCCTATTTGATTACCAACGGCTATTGAACTCACGCCATCTCACGCTCAGATGACCGAACGCAGCGTCAAGTGCGGGATGGACAAGCGGAAGGTATGCGTGTTCCTGATACTCGTCGGGATCGCGATCGCATGCCTTTGCGTGCTGCTGTACACGCTCTTTTACGCGATGCCGCATGCGGGTTCCCCGATCAAGAATGGCGGGCAAGGCCTGGTCCGACGCGATACGCCACGCGTGCCGCGAACATTGGCAGCAGCCAACATTGTCCGTTCCTGAATCGCCGAGCACCCCTCTCGCACGAGACAGCCAGGGCAGGTCTCTATTCGCGAATCCCTGCTCCCTATTTCCTATTTCCCCCTTCCTGATTTCTGCATCTACGCTCCAGACCGCGATTTAAGTCAGTGGTCTGGAGCCTTCATGAAGATAGCTGGAATCGTTCTCATCTTTGCCGGTGTCATCGCGCTTGTGTACGGCGGCTTCACCTACACCACCACGAAAAAAGCGGTAGACATGGGGCCCGTTCAGATCAACACCAAGCAGAACCACTCGGTTCCACTGCCGCCCGTGCTGGGTGTGATCGCGATCATAGGGGGCGGCGCTCTCCTCTATTTCGGGGCAAAGAAGGCTTAAAGCCCCGAGCATTTCTCCTATCGATGTATGCGGAGCCCAAGCTGCTCACGCAGCTTTTCCGTCAAGAAAAGCTGCACCTCGCGCACCTCGCCGCCGTGGGAAAGTCACAGCAATAGAGAAATGCTTAAACATGCTATTCCTGCCGGGGGCTTCGACAGGCTAAGGTTTGAGGAATGCAGTCGAGAGCGGCACCCCCAACCCGGCAGCGTGGAGGTTTCCTGGCCAGCGAGCCTTTGCTGCTAACTGGCCTGATCATCCTCACGCTCTATTTCGCTCGCGACCTGCTGGCCCCTGTGGCCTTTGCGCTGGTGCTGAACTTTCTGCTCTCTCCGGCGATCGCGCTGCTGGAGCGCTGGCATCTCAGCCGTGCCCTCTCGGTCGTTCTGGTCATCCTGATCTTCTTTTCAGGGCTGAGCGTCACCGGCTGGGTGGTCGCGCGGCAGCTGGTGCATGTTGCCGAGCTGCTGCCGGACTACCGCGACAATATCCAGGCCAAGCTGGACAGCCTGCATACACCGCTCGGCGGGGCTGCGGGCAAGACGATCACTGCCCTTGCGGATATGACCGAGGAGCTCTCCTCCCACGCCAACTCCACCATCGCGCCTCCTGCTGCGCCAGAGGCAGTGGCGCCCACGGTGCGGCGGCGCCGCGTACGGCAGTCCGTGCCGGAGGCACCGCTTCCGGACAAAAATGCGACGCCGCAGCAGCAGCCAATGCCGGTCCAGATCGTGGAACCGCCGGTTTCCGTCGGCCGCTATCTGCAGGAGATTTTCTCGCCCATCCTTCGTCCGCTGGCGGCCTGCGGCATTGTCATGGTCTTTACCGTGTACATCCTGATGTACCGGGAGGACTTGCGCAACCGCCTGCTGCTGCTGGCCGGTATGGGGCGGCTCAGCCTGATGACACGGGCGCTGCGGGACGCTGCCGAGCGCATCAGCACCTATCTGGTATGGCAGTTCGTGACCAACGTTTTGTTCGGGCTGCTCTTCGGCATCGGATTGTCGCTCATCGGTGTGCCGGACGCCACCTTGTGGGGAGCGCTGGCGGCCATCCTGCGCTATATCCCGTATGTGGGCACCGGCATTGCGGGGCTGCTGCCCGTCATCTTTTCCATCGCCATCTTTCCCCACTGGCGGCAGGTCTTTGAGATCGTTGGCCTCTACGGCGCGCTCGAGATCACGACCTCGAATTTCTTCGAGCCCTGGCTCTACGGCTCACGGACGGGAATCTCTTCGCTGGCGCTGCTCGCTTCGGCTATCTTCTGGACGCTGCTGTGGGGCTGGCCGGGACTGGTGCTGGCGACGCCGCTCACTGCCTGCCTCATCGTGCTGGGCCGGCATGTCCCTCAGCTTCGCTTTCTTCATGTTCTGCTGGGGGAGGACGCCGAGCTCGCGCCGGAGGCAAAGTTCTACGAACGCATGCTGGCCATGGACCAGAACGAG
>DATBCB010000314.1:0-7017 GCA_036270675.1 Acidobacteriaceae bacterium
CGTACTCGCGCCCTTCCTCGCCCACTACCTCAAGGACGACACGCCCCAGATCTCCACCGTCACCGCATTTGAAACCGGCACCAACGAGTGGGAGAAGCTCCCTACATGGCCCGCCGGTTGCGCCCAGGGCTGCACCATTCAGCCCACTCCGCTCTATCTCGAGCCCGGCCTGGGCCTCGCTTTCGAGAAGCCTTGGGGCGGCGACGCATCTACCAGCTACATCTCGGACCCGGCAAAGCCCGTGCCCTTCCGCAAGCGCCCCATCCAGCCCATGGGCTACACCGGCGAACTCACCTGGTCCTTCTGGCTGGTCGATGATCAGCGCGAAGCCTCCGGCCGCCCGGACGTGGTCTCATTCGTAACCGATAGGCTTACCCATCCGGTCAAGATCAGCGGCCAACCGCTGGTGCATCTGGTTGCCTCGACCAGCGGCACGGACTCCGACTGGGTGGTCAAACTGATCGATGTCTTTCCGGACGAGGTCGCCGAATATCCGCACCTCGGCGGCTTCCAGCTCATGGTCTCAGCCGACATCCTGCGCGGCCGCTATCGCGAGGGCTTCACCGTCGCCAAGCCCATCCAGTCCAATACGCCACTGCCCTATCAGTTCAACCTGCCCACGGCCAACCACGTCTTCCTGCCTGGCCACCGCATCATGGTGCAGGTGCAATCGGCCTGGTTCCCGCTCTACGACCGCAACCCGCAGACCTTCGTGCCCAACATCATGTTCGCGAAGCCAGCCGACTACCAGAAGGCCGAGCAGCGCATCTATCACGCGCCCGACAACGCCAGCTACATTGAGCTGCCACTGGTAAAGGAGAAGTAGACCAGCGGCGGCTTTGGCTTGGTGTGGCTCTCGGAACCAGGCGAATCTATTGGTATTGATAATCCATTACTTATAATGGAAAAACGTCATGTCCCCATATCGCTTCTCTGGTTCGGCCCCGACTGGTCAAACTCTGTTGAATCCCGACCGCCTCGGAGTCTTCGCCTCCCTCCTCTGCTTCTTCCACTGCCTCCTCACCCCGGTACTCATAACCATGCCGGCTGTATTTGCACACTCATTGCCGTCTGAGGAGCGGACACACCGTTTTCTTGCCGTTGTGGTCGCGTCTTTGGGCGCGCTGGCCCTGATCCGGGGCTTCCGTACCCACGGACGCAAACGCATCATCGGCTACATGGTCGCCGGCCTCCTCTGCATCCTGTTGGGCGCCTGGTTCGGAGATCGGCTTCCGTCACACCGCGCGGAGGTCATGGTCACTTGTCTTGGCAGCATCCTGATGATCGTTGCGCATCGCCTCAATCACACTTTCTGCCGCAACTGCGACTGCGCTCGAGACCGTTAGGGTTCTAAGCGGTCACTTGCGCGGCGGCCTTGCGCAACTCCGCCGCCGCATCGCCCGTCGGCAGAAACTCCATCGCCATCCATCCGCGATAGCCCTCGCGCTGCAATCCGCGATAGATCGCCGCATAGTCGATCACACCCGTACCCGGAGCATGCCGCCCCGGCACATCGGCCACATGCACCAGCCCCAGCAGATCGACATTGCCGCGCAGCGGAGCCAGCAGCGGCGCAACCCCACCACCCTGCGGCAACCCGCGTTGCTGATGATAAAAATCGTAGAGAACCTGCACGCTCGGCAGCTTCACCGCGCGCACAATCGCGAAGGCCTCCTCCACGCGCGTCAAATAAATCGGAGGATTCTCGAGCGCATCGATCGGCTCCAGCAGCAGCGTGAATCCACGCTTGGCCGCTACGTCGCCGGCGCGCTTCAGATTCTCGATGCACACCGCATGTTGCCTCTCGCGCGAGATCGAATTGTCCCGCTTGCCGGACAGCAGAATGATCCGCCGGCAGCCCATCCGCTCCGCCTGCGTCATGCGGCCGGTCAACTCATCGGCCAGCCGGTCCGCCGCACCTGGTTCGGCAAAACCCGTGTCGATGCCGGACATTGCATCGCACACAATCCCCAGTTGTGCCATCCGAGCGCGGATACGCGTCAGGCCTGCAGCCGACCACTTCTTGTCCTCGTCGACCAGCTCAAATCCGTCGTAGCCCGCACCCGCCACCAGGTCGATCGCCTGCTCTGCCGGGTACTTCGAACGCAGCGTCCACAGCATCACGGAAAGCCGAAACGGCCGGGCCGCCTTCTCCTGCGCGGCGAGGCCACATCGCGTCCACGCCGCCAGGGCGATGCCGGCCAATCCACCGGCCAGCCTTCCGCCAAACTGCCGCCGATTCATCATGACGCGATCTTACGCGGTGATCATTCCGCCGTTACCGGCACCGACGCATCCGTCGTCTCCCACCGCACATGCAGCGCGCTCGTCTTGCCTTGAAACGGCTCCAGCGTGATCGACATTACCTCTTGCGGCGACGACAGCGTCTCCGTCTTCATGTCTACGCGCGCCAGGTCCTGGCTCTGGTCGTACTTCGTCCCCCACTGCCCGGTCTGCTTGTTGATGATCAACTTCCATATCCCGGTCGAAGGCAGCGTGTACAGCGTGTAGCTCCCCGCCGGCACCGTCGCCGTCCCGATCTTCAAGTTCACCTCGGTCTTCAGCGAAGTCGCCGGATTCGCGCCCGTCCGCCACACCTTGTCATACGGAACCAGCCCGCCAAAGATCTTGCGCCCGCGCATGGAAGGCGCGTTGTAGTGGATCGACACCGTCTTCCCATCCACCGTCTGCGAAGTTTCCGCCGGTGGACTCGGCATCGGCTTCTTCGTTTGGGTTTGAGCGCCTGCCACCGCAGTCAGACCAACGCACATCGCACAACAGATCCGTAACAAGGTCGCATTCATCGAGGAGTCTCCTGGTCAAAAGAATTGCGAAATGATGTTATCGCACTTTCTTAAACCGGAACTTCGACCGGATGTGAGCGTTGAAATATCGGCCGATGGACTCGGCTCCCAATAGCTCAAGCGCAACCTGAGCGGAAGCATCGAAGTAGTCGTAGACCTCGCCACTGCGAAACTCGGCTTCAAGAACTGCAGCGTCCATCTTGTAGCCAACAGACCGAAGCTCAGAAGAATCGACCAGCTGCCGCAACATTTGATCCCTCCGCACGGGAAGCGGTGCCCGGAGTCATCTCAACCCTGAGCCCAGATCCCTGCCACGCCTACTGCCCCTCATCCCGAACATAAGCCTTCAACAAATAGTGCCGCGCCGTGTTCACCGCACCCTGCGTGTTGTCGTTTGTCTGAATAGCCTGCTGATACTCGTGCACCGCGCGGTCGCGCTGGCCGGTCACGTCGAAGATCTTTCCCAGCTGGATGTGACTCCAGACTTCGGTCCATTTCGGATCATCATCGCCGCGCAGCGCATCGCGATACGCATTCGCCGATGCCTGGTAGTTGCGCTGCGTAAATAGCACATCCCCGATGCGGTAGCTCGCCAGTGAGCTGGTTGGATTGGACTTCAGCGCATTCTGAAACTCCTCAATCGCTCCACTCGTGTCGCCCTGCGCCAGCAGTTGCTGACCGCGCAGGATCGACACCCGTACCTGCAGGTCCGGCGTATTCTTCAGCACCTCATTGTTCGGATCGATCATGATCTTGCGCGGCAAACCGAAGGTGTCGATCACATA
Organism: Acidobacteriaceae bacterium; assembly: GCA_036270675.1. Lineage (GTDB taxonomy): Bacteria > Acidobacteriota > Terriglobia > Terriglobales > Acidobacteriaceae > KBS-83. Next base: position 3,590 of record DATBCB010000314.1, read on the forward strand.
CTGTGAATTGGAGCCCGAGACCTCCACCTGCTTCGTCTCCGTCTTGCCCTCGGTCTGCACCTGCAGCGTCACCGGCATGCGGAACAGGTCCAGGTCCTGATCGATCTCGCCAATCGTGCGGAAGCCGGTCCCATTCCCCAGCCGGTACACGGTGTACTTGTTCGTGAACTGCGGCGCGCCCGTTCCATCCAGCCACTGTGCAAAAAACGGCACCAGGTTCTGCTGGCTTGCGCCCTCGGCAATCTTCTCGAACTCACGCGTCGAGATCGAGCCATCCTTATGCGTGCTCAGCACCGTCTGCAGCGTCTTCTTGAACGCGTCATCGCCAATCTCATAACGCAGCATATGGAAGACCAGGCCGCCCTTGTCTAGGGTCATCGACTGAAACTGCGGCGTGAAAGCATCGAGTCTCCCGGCTGAAGTCAGCGGAATCGTATCGTACGCCAGAGCGCTGGCCGACACATCTGTGATCGCCTGTTCTAGACCCTGCTTTCCCCCCACGTCTTCCAGGTACATCAACTCGCCGTAGCGGGACATCCCGTTCGTGATCCATGCATCGTTCAAGGTCGCGGGCGATACCATCGAGCTCCACCATTGCCGCGCCACCGTGTTGGCCAGCAGCCGGGCGTTGGAGGTGTTGTACTGTGCAAGGTGCTGACCCGCCAACAGCGCCATCTCCGGCGCCCAGTAGGCCGGCACTGTGTCATCCGGCAGCTCGATCACGTTCAGCCGTGCCGACTCCGCCGGACCGAAGGTGCCGCTGAAGAAGTCATACTCGCGGTTCGCCGTCTGCGCATACTGCTGAGTGGAACTCTGGCGGCCCGCCGTCGGCGCATCCTGTTGCGCCGCGCTCTCATGCGCCGCCGTCGTGTACAGCTTGATATTGGCGGCGCCCATCACCGCTATCGGGCTACCGAACTTCGCCGCAACAATCGTCCCGGGAAAACCCGGCCGGTCCCAGTTGAATTGCCACGTCTGGCCGCCGCGCTCCGCATGAGGCGCACCGGTCGAGCCCGAGCCCAGCACCGTGTAACCTGCCGGCGCATGCACCGTGATGTCCGCCGTAAAGCGGTCCGTTAGGTAGCCGGTCATGGGAAACCATCGCGCCGCATACAGCAGATAGCTGATCGGATCGCTAATCGACGCCAGCTTCAAATTCTCCACCGGAGATCCATCGGCGTTCTCGATCGTGCCGTCATACTCAAATGTCCACACCGCCGTGTCGCCCTTGGCCAGCGGCTGGGACGGCGTCACACGCAGGGTCGAAGCCTGCCCGCGCTCCGCATTCAGCGGATGCCCGTCCGCATCCGTCACCTTCGCCACCTTCAGCGCCGAGTGCAGCTCGAAGGTCGCCACCGGCAACGCATCGAGCGCCCGAAAGCTCACCTTCGCACTTGCGTGTAGCTGATGCGTCGACGGAATCACCGAGACGTCGATCACGTAACCCGTGATGTTGATCAGCGGCTTAGTGGAAAGCTGCTGCGCATGCGCAACAACCCATCCCAACGTCAGGACCACAGAGAACACTGCGGCACGAGAAAAAAGTCGAGTCATAACTTGCATCTATCCCTGCCGTAATCCTTGCATCCGGCGCCTTGCATCGGGCCCCTTGCGTCCGGCCTTGGTGGTTCTTTGTCTGCTTCGCTGCCCAATCTCTTCGTAATTCTCTGCGTCCATCCGCCCATCCATGTGTAACCCGCAGCACGCCGTCTCATCTCCGGTATACGCCCGCCGTCTGTGCCGGGCGCTCCGGCGCTTCTTCCGCGGCCGAGCTCCCCGCTGCCTTGGATGTCGAAACTGCCCCCTCCGCCAGAAGCCCCACACAAATGCGCGCCGCGCGATCAATCGCGCTTTCACCGTTGGCAGTGTGCAGGCGCCCGCGTACCTCGCGCAGGCCGGTCATCATCTCTTCGCGCGCAGGCCCATCCGCCAGCAGCGGCCCGAGCGCCTCCACCACATTCGCGGCGGTGAACTCATCCTGGATCAGCTCCGGCACCAGCCGCCGTCCCGCAATCAGGTTCGCCATCGCCACGTGCGGCACCCTCACGAATCGCCGCGCAATCGCATAACTCACCTTCGACAACCGGTACACCACCACGAACGGATTGCCCAGCAGCGCGGCCTCCACCGTGGCCGTACCGCTCGCCACTACAGACCCGCGCGCATGGTAATGCGCAGCCCGTGGATCATTGACCAGCGTGGGCGCCAGAACCGGCTTCGCACCGGAAGGCCGCGCTGCCCGGATGGCCTCGATGATCGCCGGCACCGTCTCCGGCGGAAGCGTCGGCGCCACCGGCACCAGGTATTCATAGGAATCGCCGAGCATCTCCGCGGCTTCGAGCATGGCGGGCAGGTTTAGGTGGACCTCGCGTTGCCGGCTGCCCGGAAGCAGGGCAACCCACGGTTTGGACGCATCCAGCCCATGTTGGCGAGCGAAGGCCTCCCGCGTCACCTCCGGTGCGGCCAGGTCGGCTAGGGGATGCCCCACAAACTCCGCCGCCACGCCGCGCTCGCGGTAAAACGGCTCCTCAAAGGGAAAGATCACCAGCATACGGTCCACAAACCGCTGCACGCGCCGGATCCGCCGCCTCTTCCACGCCCATAGCTGCGGCGATACGAAATACACCACCGGCACACGGTGCCGATGCAGATGCTCAGCGAGCCGCAGATTCACATCCGGAAAATCGATCAGCACCGCCAGCGCGGGCCGCTCGGCCGCAATCGCCCGTTTCAGCCGCTGAAACTGCCCATAGATATAAGGAGCGTGCCGCACCACCTCGGTGATGCCCATGTGCGCCACATCCTCCGCGCGCACCACCGGCCGGAACCCCAGCGCCGCCATCCGCGCCCCGCCCAGCCCAAAAAACCGCGCCCCCGGCAGCAGCCGGCGAACCGCCTCCATCAGAGCCGCGCCATACCGCTCCCCCGAAGCCTCGCCGGCAGAGAGAAAGATCAACGGATTGGCAGAGGCAGACATGGTCTGCCCATAAGGTTAGCAGCGCCCGGATACAGGACCGCTGCCAGGCGATATCAGGACCCTCAAGCCCTTGACCCGGCGCTCCGATTCTTCCGGAATGGCTCGCATGGGATACGACGTGTAACGATTCGCCCGCCTGCATCCCTATTGAGCAGGCAGGGCGGGTCCGCGCGTCGTCAGTCGTAGCGATCGGGGATCCGTCCGGCTCCCGTCTTACTCCGCTCGCAACGCCTCGACCGGATTCACCGAAGCCGCCCGTCGCGCCGGCAGATAACTTGCCAGCATCGCCGCAACCGCCAGCACAGCGGCTACCAGCGCCAGAATCTGCATATCACATGACTGCACACCAAAGAGGAGTGAGCGCATCAACATCCCCATAGGCAACGAGCAAGCCAGCCCTGCGAGAAGGCCGGCCGCCGTCAACCATCCCGCCTCTCGCAGCACAAGCTGA
>DATBCB010000315.1:0-3396 GCA_036270675.1 Acidobacteriaceae bacterium
CTCGATGACGACACGAGCCGCGCAAAACTCGGCGATATTCTCTACACCTGCGCTGAATCCATCCGCATCATTACTGCCCTGGTCGCGCCCGTGCTCCCCGAAGCTGTAGCGAAGGTTTGGCAGCAGCTTGGCCTCGGCGACATCGCACAGGCCGATCTCAAGAACATCGCATGGGGCGCTCTCAAACCCGGAACAAAACTTGGCGAACCCGCGCCGCTCTTCCCCCGCGCAGAAAAGGACGCAGTCACCCGTATGAAAGAGATTGAAGAGAACCGCCCGCAGAGCGCGCTCGAACAGGCGCTTTCCTCCATCCCCACCGTTCGCGTCGAGCCCTCTACCGCGTCTACAAAGCCGGCGGAGCAGGCCGATACCACGGCTCCCGAGGCGGGACCGAAGCCGATCACTGTGACGACACCCAACGCGCCAGCGGCTGCCGCGCCCGGCCCTGTCAACCCGGGTCAGATCACCATCGACGATTTCGCCAAAGTCGAGCTGCGCGTCGCACAGATCAAGATCGCCGAGCGCGTGCCCAAGGCAGACAAGCTGCTTCGCCTCGAAGTCGATCTGGGCACGGAGACGCGCCAGATCCTCGCCGGCATTGCCGAGTCGTACGAGCCTGAATCGCTCATCGGCCGCAGAGTCATCGTGGTTGCGAACCTGGCACCACGCAAGATGCGCGGCCTGGAATCGAACGGCATGTTGCTTGCCGGCTCTATCGAAGGCGGCAAGGCCGTGCTGGCCAGCTTCCTCGAAGACGTGCCGCTGGGCGCGAAGGTGAAGTAGCTCTCATGTCTTCAGACCCGGCCCTCACCGACTCCCACGCGCACCTCGACAGCGCGCGCTACGACGCCGATCGCGAAGCCATGCTCAAGGCCGCACGCGACGCCGGTGTGGGCACGGTGCTCTCCATTGGTATCGGCGAGGGGCCGGACACGATGCATCGCGCGCTCGATCTGTGCCGCGAGTACGCGGGCCGCACCGACGTGCCGCGCCTGTTCGCCACCGCCGGCGTCCATCCCGACGAAGCAGCGAAGTTAGACGGGCCCGCGCTCGACAAGCTGAACAACCTGCTGGCCGCGCCCGAGGTGGTTGCCTGCGGCGAGATTGGCCTCGACTACTACTGGGATACCGCGCCCCGCGCGGTGCAGCAGGAGGCTTTCATCGAGCAGATGGAGCTTGCCGCCAGCCACCGCCTGCCCATCGTCATCCACTGTCGCGCCGCAGAGCGTGCGGGCATCGGCGACACGGCCGCATGGGACCACACGCTCGATTTGCTGGACCGCCACTGGCGCCAGACTGGCCTGGGGGGCATCCTGCACTGCTTTGCCGGCACGGTGGAGCACGCGCGCCGCGCCATCGGCTTCGGCTTTCTCATCTCTTTCGCCGGCAACATCACCTTCCCCAAGGCGCAGCCCATTCGCGATGCCGCACAGGCCCTGCCGCTTACGTCCATGCTGGTGGAGACCGACGCGCCCTTTCTTTCCCCCGTGCCGCGCCGCGGCCAGCGCAACGAGCCCGCATACGTAACTGAAACCGCCGCGAAGCTTGCCGAGTTGCTTAGCATCGAACCCGACGAGGTGGCCGCCGTTACGACGCGCAACTTCGAGACGCTGATGAGGATCGGCAGCTAAGATCGCAGACTACTCGTAGAAGCAGACTACTCATGGAAGAAGTCGCCCGGAGGCTACAAGTCGATCTCTTCATCATTCAACACATCGACAGTGTGCCTCACCTGGAGGCTCTCCTTCTGCTCTTCAACAGCCGCCCGCAACGCTGGTCCACAGACGAGATGGCGAAATCGCTATACGTACGTAACGAAGCCGCGTTGAAGATTTTGGAGAACCTTCAGCAGCGCAACCTGATTGCCGCGAGACCCGAGGGGCTCGACGTATTCTTCTACTGCCCGGACGACCCCTCGGGAAACGTGCTGCTGGAAGCCGTCGACGCGGTCTATCGGAAGGAAGTTGTTCGCATCTCATCCCTGATTCATTCCAAGGGGTCGGCCAGTGTGCGGGATTTCGCCCGCGCCTTCCGCTTCAAGAGAGACCACAAAGCATGATGGCTGGAGCGGTCTACATTGTCGGTACCCTGGTGGCTCTGGCCTGCGCCGTCCTCCTGCTGCGCGGCTACCTGAGGGGCCGGCAGAGACTGCTGCTGTGGAGCAGTCTCTGCTTTTTCGGGTTGGCAACCTCCAACTTCCTGGTATTTGTTGACCTGATCGCGTTCCCCGCCCAGATCGATCTCCATCTGCCGCGGCTCGCGACGGCCGCCGTCGCCATGTTGCTTCTGCTGTACGGTCTGATATGGGAAGGAGAGTGAGGGCATGCTCGAAGGATTCCTGCTCGGCATCATCGCAACATCGTCGGTGACTGCGGGTGTCTTCTTTCTGAAGTTCTGGAAGCAAACCCGCGACTCGCTGTTCCTCGCATTCGGCCTCGCATTTGTGGTCGAAGGACTGAATCGCTGTGCGGTGCTCCTCCTGGCGAAGCCCAGCGAAGGCAACCCGTACATCTACATCGTGCGGCTGCTTGCCTTTCTACTCATCCTCGGCGCCATACTGCACAAGAACTACGGAAGGGCGGCATAGCAGTTGCGCCCCGGTCCCCTACCGCGCATCTAGAGAAAGAAAGGAAGATCCATGGCAGCAGATAATTCATTTGACGTAGTCAGCAAAGTCGAGATCCAGGAGGTGCGCAACGCCATCGACCAGGCCATCAAGGAGGTTCGGGCACGCTTCGACCTGAAGGATTCGAACTCCGAGATCAAGCTCGAGGACCAGGACAAGGTGATCCAGCTCGCCTCCGCCGACGAGTACAAGCTGGAGGCGGTGAAGGAGATCCTGTCGCAGAAGCTGGTCAAGCGCGGTGTCTCGCTCAAGTCGCTCAAGTACGAGAAGCTGGAGCCCGCGATGGGCAAAAGCGTTCGCCAGAAGATCACGCTGCAGCAGGGCATTCCCAGCGAGAAGGCCAAGGAGATCGTGAAGCTCATCAAGGACTCGAAGAAGAAGGTCCAGGCCTCGATCCAGGGCGAAACCGTGCGCATCAGCGGCAAGGACCGCGATACGCTGCAGGAGGCGATCGCGCTGCTGCGTGGCCACGACTTCGGCATCGATCTGCAGTTCACCAATTACCGCTCGAACTGAAGCTTCGACCTACTGCAGGGGCATCTCGCGTCTGACCAGATATCCGCCGTTTCTGGCGGACCAGATACACTACTTTCATAGGGAGCCCGCGGCGACGTGAGCACACAGGCGGTAGGGACAGCGAAAGAAGTGTTCGAGCTACTGCGGGATGACCTCCGCGCGGTGGAGCGCGAGCTTGCGCGCGACTCCGACTCCACTGTCCAGGCGATCACCGAGATCGCCGGCTACCTGCGCGAGGGCGGCGGCAAGCGCAT
>DATBCB010000316.1:0-4883 GCA_036270675.1 Acidobacteriaceae bacterium
CCCAGCCGATCGCTGCGGAAACCGCACATCCGGAAAATCCAAAGACCTTCGGCGTTCCCGTGGCCGCCGCGCCCGCCGATCCTGCCATCGCGCACGCGCTTGCGGAAGTCTCCGCCACGCACATCCGCCAGACCATCGGCATGCTGGTGGACTTCCATACGCGCAACACACTTTCCAGCATGGATACCGACCTGCCGCCGAACACCGGCGTCACCGCCGCCGCGAAGTGGATCGAGCAGCAGTACACCGCGATTTCCCAAGCATGCTACGGCTGCCTGGAGGTGAAGACCGACACTTTCACCGAGCCCGGCGACAGCGGCCCACGCAGTCGGATAAAGGTGCCTACGACGATTACAAATGTCTATGCTGTCATGCGCGGCAGCGAAGCCGCACCGGCCATCCTGCGCGGCAGCGTTCCCGCGCAAGCCAGCCGCATGTATCTGGTGACCGGCCACTACGATTCCCGCCGTACCGATGTGATGAACTCGCACGGAGATGCCCCTGGTGCAAATGACGATGCGAGCGGGGTGGCGGTGAGCATCGAATGTGCGCGCGTTTTGAGCCGGCACCGCTGGCCTGCCACGCTCGTCTTTGTCGCAGTCGCGGGCGAGGAGCAGGGGCTCAACGGCAGTAGCCACCTGGCGAAGCTGGCAAAGCAGCAGGGCTGGCAGCTCGCGGGCGTGCTGAACAACGACATCGTCGGCGGCGATACTACCCCAGGCGACACAATGCAGGACAAATCGCGCCTCCGCGTCTTCTCCCAGGGAATTCCCGCCACCGCGACGCCCGACGAGATCAAGCACACCCTCGCCCTCGGCCTCGAGAGCGATGGCCCTTCCCGCGAGCTGGCCCGCGTCGTCACTGGCGTTGGCCGCACCTATTTCCACGCAACCGGCTTCCGTCCGGTACTCGAGTTTCGCCTTGATCGCTATCTCCGGGGCGGCGATCATTTGTCCTTCAATCAGCAGGGCTTCGCCGCGGTGCGCTTCACTGAGTGGCGCGAGAACTTCGACCATCAGCATCAGGATGTGCGCGTCGAAAATGGCAAGCAATACGGCGACCTGCTCAAATTCGTCGATTTCAACTACGTAGCCAACGTAGCCCGGCTGAACGCCGCCACCCTGGCAACCCTCGCCTCCGCTCCGGATGCACCGGAAGAGGTGCACATCGTCACCGCCAATCTCGACAACAACTGCACGCTGCGTTGGAAGCCCGGTCCTGGAATGCCGGCCGACGCCCATTTCGATATCGTCTGGCGCGACACCTCGGCCCCCGACTGGCAATTCCACCATCCAGCGCCGCCCGCCGATGCCGCCCAGGGTTCTATCACCCTGCCCGTGTCCAAGGACAACATCATCTTCGGCGTCCGCGCCTGCAACCGTAGCGGGCAGTGCAGCCCAGCCGTGGCGCCACTGCCAGAGCGTTAAGGCAAGGCACCAAATTTCCCTTTTCCCGTGAAGAAAAGCTGTTCCGGGCTAAGAAAAGCACATCTCGCGCAAACGGAGTGGTGCCAGTCGTGAGAAATCCGGTCTAATAGAAGAATATGCCCGGTTCCCGACCGTTGACGCTGTCCTTCCCGCCCTTCGCGGGCATGACGAAGAACCTGATCTTCATCAATCTTGCCGTTTATCTGGCATGGTTGCTGGCACGTTTCCTGCACCCGCTCGCGATCATCCCGGCGCTGCTCGCCCTTACTCCCGCGGCCGTGGTGCATCGCTTCTTCTTCTGGCAGCCGCTTACCTTTGGCTTCGTGCCGGACATGTCCCTGCTCAGCATCCTCTTCACCATGCTGTCGCTATGGTTCATGGGCTTCTATCTGGAGGACGTGAAGGGCAGCCGGTGGCTGCTGGAAACCTATCTCGTCTCCACGCTGGCCGGCGGCATTCTCGCCACGGCGCTCTCCTTCACCGGCATTCTCAGCATGTCACCGAACCTTACCGTGCCCGGGACGGATGTGGCTCTCTTCGGCCTGCTCACCTGCTTCGCCGTGCTCTTCGGCGACCAGCAGTTCTTCATGTTCCCGCTGCCCTTCGGCATCAAGGCGAAATACCTCGCCATCATCTTCATGCTGATCGCTGTGGTCATGCTGCTGGGCGGCGGCAACCCGGTGGGATACGTTGCTTATCTCGGCGGAGGCCTGGGCGGCTATCTCTACGCGAAGATCGCGCCGCGCCGCGGCTATGGCTATGCCGCGAGCGAAGGCTTTTACGGCATGCGCAACAGCTACTATCGCTGGAGGCGTGCCCGCGCCGCGCGCAAGTTCCAGGTCTACATGGGCAAGCAGGGCCGCGAAGTCCACTTCGACAAGGAAGGCCGCTACGTCGATCCGGACGACCGCCGCCGCATGCACTAGCTCCGCGCGAGCCCTCAAGGAGAAGGGGCTCGCGAAGTAACCTCGGGCCGCCTTCACGCGTCGCATAATGACGCGTCGCATAAGCGGATGCATTCCATGGCCGACGAGACCTCATTTCCGGATTCCGAAGCTCCACGCCGGGAGACGCTTCGGCCACCCCCCCCGCTTCAGCCAACGCCAGAGACGCCGGCCAGTACACCGCCCGACGAGCCTTCCACGCCAAGCCTCACACTGCGTGAAAAGCATCCGCTGGCCACGCGCTGGATGCATTGGCTCAACTTCCCGCTGCTCGCCCTCATGATCTGGAGCGGTCTGATGATCTACTGGGCCGACTCCGCAGCGAGCGGCGAGCATTCGCATGAGGTCTACCGCATCGGCCTAGGATCCTGGACACTCTTCCGCTTCTTCCCAGATGCGTTTTTTAACCAGCTCGGCCTCACCTTCTCTCTGGCCAAGGGGCTGAGCTGGCACTTCTTCCTGATGTGGCTGTTCGGCATCAACGGCTTGTTGTACGTGCTCTATACCTTCGTTTCGGGCGCCTGGCGTGACTTGCTGCCGCGCCGCCACGCGCTGCGCGACGCCTGGCACGTCTTGCTGCACGACCTTCATCTACGCCGCGGCAAGCCCACCCAGGGCAAATACAACGCGGCCCAGCAGATCGCCTACACGCTGATCATTCTCGCCGGCGCCGGTTCTATCCTTACCGGCCTGGCCATCTACAAGCCAACGCAATTGCACTGGCTCACCACGCTGTTGGGCGGCTATGAGTTCGCGCGTTTTCTCCACTTCTGGCTGACGATGGGCTACGTAGTCTTTTTCGTCATCCACGTAGTTGAGGTGGCCATCGCGGGCTGGAACAACTTCCGCGGCATGGTCGCCGGCTTCGAGCTGGTGCGCGCTGTGGGCCCCGGGGTGAGCCAGGAGGAGCAGCGATGAGCGACGAGCCTCAATCCCTCTTCGGCGCCGATCGATCGCCACAAGACCCGGACGACGTCGTTCGCGAGCGGGCGAAGGACCGCACCCGCCGCAGCTTCCTGGTCGGTGCGGCCGGTGCAGTTGGGATCTATGGCGTGCTCCGCTGGGCTCTGAAGACTCCAGAACTTGGCGGTCTTCCCCCGCCGCTGCGTCGCACGCTCGACTTCAATGGCGCACTCTCGCATGCGGTATTCGGTGATCGCGCATTGGCGCCCACCTTTCCTGTCTCGTACGCCGTGGCCGACGTGCGGGTGAATGGCGTCATCGGTCTCGATCCAGCGTTGCGGCTCGATCGCTGGCGTCTGCAGGTGAAGAACCTCGCCAACCCACACAGCTCCGCGCATTACGTTGACGACGTGAACACATGGAAATACGCGGACGACACAGCCATCATGGCGCAGGACAACACCCTCGACACCTACGTCGAAGGCGACGGCAATCTGGACCGCGAGAACGGGCTGCCCAAAGGCCCTGAGCCAGGCCTGCTGCTGACCATGGATGCCATACGCGCCCTGCCGCACGTCGAGATGGTGACGCAGCTGAAGTGCATTGAAGGCTGGAGCGAGGTGGTGCATTGGGGCGGTGCGCGCCTGAGCGACTTCATCCACGCCTATCCTCCGGCTCCCGGCGAACACGGTCGTCTCCCCCGCTACGTCGGCATGGAGACGCCAGATCGCCAGTACTACGTTGGCCTCCGCATGGACGATGCCATGCATTCGCAGACGCTGCTCTGCTACGAGATCAACGGCCAGCCGCTCACCCTCGATCATGGTGCGCCCTTGCGGCTGGTCACCCCGCTCAAATACGGCATCAAGCACCTGAAGCAGATAGGCAGCATCAGCTTCAGCGACAAGCCCCCCCGCGACTACTGGGCAGAAAACGACTATGACTACGATTCAGGTCACTGATACCGTGAGCGCCGACACCCCCAATAGCGGCACTCTTAACACCGGAATCGACCATGAGGGTTCACCGCAGGCGACCCTTGCCGGGCGCATCTTTAACCAGCGCATCTTGCATCGTTTGTCGGGCTCCCGCTATCTCGGCTTGTCCGCGTTTCTGTTTGCCTTCCTGCAGACGCTCTGTCCCGCGCTCATCGCCATCAGTGCGATGCGCGTCTTCATCGGGCTGGGCGCACTGGCCGCCGCCGCCGGCACCGATGCACAGCCCGCGGGTGGCATGCAGACTGGATCCGCATCCCTATGATGCTGCTGGCCGCCTTCGGTGCAGCGCTCAATCTGTTCATCCTGTGGCATGTGCGCCGGCTGCGCGCGCGGCCCGCGGCACAATGGCGCATCGCTCCGCTATCGGCGGGCAAGCTGCGCAGCGAGCGGGTGCAGATCGTGCTCGGCGTCCTCACCTTCGTCTGCCTCGCCGCGGAGTCGATCGCGCATTCGATGATGCATCACCTGCATCACTAGCCGGGATCAGGCTCATCGGGGGCGGCCTTCGCCAGCTCCGCGCCGATCCGCTCATGCAGTCGCTCGCTGTAGCCCAGCGGTAGCCGGAAGATGCGATCGTCCGCCGTCAGCACCAGGATGTTGTGCACCGAATC
>DATBCB010000317.1:0-2375 GCA_036270675.1 Acidobacteriaceae bacterium
AACTGTTGCGCGATCCGGAGCGCCGTCCCGCCATCGTTTACGCGCCCACCCGCAAGGACGCCGAAGAGACCGCCGCAATCCTTGGCGCGCACTTCCCTGCCGCCGCTTATCACGCAGGCCTGACCGCGGAGCAGCGCGAACACGCGCAGCGCCAGTTCCTCGATGGAAAACTCGAAGTCGTCGTCGCCACCATCGCCTTTGGCATGGGCATCGACAAGGCCGATGTCCGCACCGTCATCCACACGGCGCTCCCCGCAAGCCTCGAAGCCTACTACCAAGAGATTGGCCGTGCCGGACGAGATGGCCGTCCCAGCCGCACCATCCTGATGCACTCCTATGCCGACCGCCGCACGCATGAGTTCTTCCTTGAGCGAGACTATCCGGCGCTTGACGAACTCGAACGCATCCACAAAGCACTGGGGCGCCGCGTGGACACAGAGCCGCTGCACCGGGATGATTTGCGGTCTGCCCTGCGCATGGATGCCGAAGTATTCGAGAAGGCGCTCGAAAAGCTCTACATTCACGGCGCAGTCACAGTTACCTATGACGACCAGGTGAGTCTCGGATCGGGTGCCGGCGACTGGCGCAAGACCTACCGCTCGCAGGCGGACCACCGCCGCCAGCAGATCGATCTCGTCGCCCGCTATGCGGAGGGCCACGCCTGCCGCATGGCCTCGCTCGTTGCGCACTTCGGCGACACGGCCGACAGCCGCCGTCTCTGCGGGCAATGCGACTTCTGCTCACCCGAGCGCGCCATCGCGCAGAGCTTTCGCGGCCTCACCGCGCAGGAGGAGCAGGCAGCGCGCGGCATCCTGAAGTCGCTGCGCCGCGGCCCGTCGCCGTCGACCGGCCGCCTCTATAAGGATCTTTACCCGCACGAGGAGATGCGCCGCAACGACTTCGATGCGGTGCTCGGCGCGCTCGCCGCCGCTGGACTGCTTCGCATCGAAGACGCCAGCTTCGAGAAAGACGGCAAGCCCGTGAACTATCGCAAGGCCGCGCTCACCCGCGAGGGCGAGAACTTTACAGAAGGCGCTCCGCTCCAGATATCGCTGCGCGAGCGTGTGGCTCGCGACCTCTCCCTGCGCGAGCGAACCACCCGCGAGACGCCCAAGCAGCGCAAGCCGGAGAAGGTCTCAAAGAATACCCAAAAAAATACCCCAGAGAAGCCGCCCGTAGCCCTATCGCCTGAAAGCACCGCGCTCGAACAGAAGCTCAAGGAGTGGCGGCTCGCTATTGCAAAGAAGGAGGGCAAGCCCGCCTTCTTCGTCTTCGGCGACAGCGTGCTACGCTCAATCGCGCACGCGCGCCCCATGAATCTCACCGCGCTGGCCGCCATTCACGGAGTTGGCGCCGCCAAGCTCGAACGCTTCGGCGCCGACGTCTGCCGCCTCTGCGCCGAATCCTGATCGCCGCACCGCCTCATTCGGTTTACCATTCCCGGCATGATGCTTCGCGTCCTGCTCGCCCCCGCTGCGCTGCTCGCTGTCACATTCCCCGTCATGGCCCAAATCGCTTCGCCAACAACCGCACCGCACAAATGGTCCATCGTCGTGCACGGCGGCGCAGGTGTGATCGAGCGCAAATCCATGCCGCCCGAGACCGAAGCCGCGTACCGCGCCGCCATGAAGACCGCGATCGAGACCGGCGCAGCCTTGCTCGACAAGGGCGGCACATCGCTCGATGCCATTCAGGCGACTATTGAGTATCTCGAAGACAATCCGCTCTTCAACGCAGGCAAAGGCGCGGTCTTCACTGCCGATGGCCGCAACGAACTCGACTCCGCCATCATGGACGGCGCCACGCTCAAGGCCGGCGCAGTCGCGCAGATTATGCACACGCGTCATCCCATCGCTGCTGCGCGCGCTGTGATGGAGCAGTCGCCAGCCGTCATGCTGGCCGGTCCCGATGCAGACAAGTTTGCCGCGAGCAAGGGCCTCGAGCAGGTGGACAACAGCTACTTCTTTACAGAGCGGCGCTGGGAAGGACTCGTAAAACAGTTGCAGAAGGAAGGCAAGCCGATTCCCCCGCGCCCGGCAGGCGCGCCTGCTCCGCCCGCAAAACCGCTGACCCAGCAGTCCGAACTACCGATCGAACCAGCGGACGCGCACAAATGGGGCACCGTCGGCGTCGTCGCTCTAGATCAGGCAGGCGACATCGCAGCCGGCACATCGACCGGAGGCCTGCAAGCCAAGCTGCCCGGCCGCATCGGCGATTCACCGATCATCGGCGCAGGCACCTATGCCTCGAACCATTCCTGCGCCGTCTCCGGTACCGGCACCGGCGAATACTTCATCCGGCTCACCATCGCGCGCGAGATCTGCGCGCTGGTCGAAGACAAGCACATGACGCTCCAGGCCGCGGCCGACGAAGTG
>DATBCB010000318.1:0-5012 GCA_036270675.1 Acidobacteriaceae bacterium
TCATCAGCTCTTCGAACGCAGCCTCGCGATGCGGCACGCCGTCCGTAGAGCCCTTCAGCCATTCCTCCGCCGTCTCTTCGCCGCGATACACCTGGGAACCGGGAAACTCCTCGACGAAGCGCAGCAGTAATCGATCGAAACGCTCTGCTCCCAGCCGCGACGAGAACCACTGGAGCGCTTCCGGGATCGCGTGCGGGGCAACAGACTTGCGATAGTGCTGCACAAGCAGATGGCTCGCCTCATCGATCAACCCCATGGCGAACAGCGCACCCGGATTGACGATGCGTTCCGGATCATTTTCCGTTCCGCGAACCTGGTTCATGCGATGCGCAAGCTCGCGGCTGGCCTTCAAGTCGGCAAAGATCACATTGCCGGTGAAAGAGAATAGCGTCTGCTCCACGTGATAGCGATCACGTGCTGCGCGCGAGATGTGAAATTCCATCAGGGCCATAGTTTCCTGTATTCCCCTTCTGTACGCATGCGGGCCGGCGCACCTTCCGGCACGTCCGGGAACTCGACTGCGCTTGAAGCTGCTCATACTAGAGATGAGGCGAGGGCCCCAACAGTGACCCGCCCGCACCTATGTATCGGCCCTCGATACCCTACAGCGACCCACAGCCTATTTTCCACTATGCAGGATTTACCGCATTGCAAAGCTACGCACGCACATCCAGTTCCACCCGGCCGCCACTCGCCAAAATGGCCGAAGGCAGGATAACGGCCGGACCCTCGATCTTGCCGCTGGAAGTTGACCGCAATGAGCCTCCGGCAGGCGGATGAATGTGGACGTGGATATCTCCGCTGAATGCGGCTGCGGCCTCGACCGCCACATGCCAACTGCTGTCGCTGGTCGCCTCGGTTGTCCAGGCAATGGTCCCGAACCGCGTTGGACACCTCGGCACCGCGATCCGTTCACCCTTGCCAAACCAGTGCTTCGGCGCCGCCTTCTGCAGGTGGCAGATGTCGCGGTCGTTCTCCTCGTAACACAGGAGCCAGCGCAGTCCCAAAGCAGGCTGCAGGGTGCTGTTGATCACCGCCGACCATCCCCACGGCGCTCCATCGCCCGGATAACTTCCCGGAATATATGCGTCCTCCGGCGAATACCGGTTGCCCGAATCTGCCGCATAGCACACCAGCGCATAGAGAGTCAGCAGGAACGGCCGGTAATCCTCCTGCCGGATCTTCACGGCGAGCGTTCCATGCTCCATGAAGTTCGAGCAGCGCGGCACATCGCCATCTGTGTTCAGCCCACAGATCTGCTGGCCGGCCAGCTCGCGATGGTTCAAATGCCCCAGGTCCAGAGCAGGCACACCCCAGTCGGCCAGAAACCAGTCCATCATGAAGCGGTGGTTCTCATAGCTCGATAAATCAGACGGCTTGCGCAGGATGTCATTCGGCTCGAAGGGTGTGATGCCCGCCGAACGCATCTCCGGTGTGGACGCCGCAATCGTCGCCTCGATCGAAGCGTGGATATTCTGCCGCATCTCTTCGGCAATTGCCGCATAGCGTTCCCCTGAAACAGTCAGGTTGCGATCGTTATTCGCAGCGCCAATCGCCTTCACCGCCTTCGCATACTCTGTGATGCCACGCCAGACGCATGCAGCGTTCTGGTAGTAGTAAGGATGTGAATCCGGATAATCATTTGCCGGATCTCCCAGATCGGCTTCCGGCGAGCCCCAGATGAGTCCATAACGACGATCGCTCTTCGCAAATCGCTGCTTGCCGTATTCATATCGAGCGAGCACGTAACCCAACATGCGCTCAAGAATTGGCTGTTGCCGCAGCAAGCCGCTCGCGGCCCGCGTGTACCAGTAGTCACGCGCGGCATTCATCAGAAAGATTCCGACGTTCAGTGGCGCCTCTACCTGGTCCTGCGTGTTGTACGTGAAATTTCCGTCCGGCAGCACGTAATGCTCAAGGTAGTGGTCAATGTACGGCCGGCTGGCGTCCGTCAAACCCCATAACTGCTGTGCCCAGATGAATTCATAGTGCGCAACCGGAAACAGCGCATGACTCCGCTCCGGAATCTTCGTGTAACTGCCTTCGCCTATTTGATAGGTCGGTTCAAGTCCACGGTAGCTGCACCGGCAGAGTGTGATCCCCGCACGCGCAGAATCCAGCAGCCACGGATCAGGGATCTCCACCGGCATCGAGTCTTCGTAAAAGCTGTGCCAGCGATTCCAGATGCCTGCCAGCGCGCTGAAAAAACCTCCCGCCGATGTGTTCCAGTAATGCTCCGCGTAAACACGTCCATCGGGTGCGTGCACCAGCATCGCCGGCCCTTCGTAGCCGGCACCGTCCTCGGGTGGAATCGTCATTCGCATGCGAGCGATGGGCTGGGCATCCACGCCCGGGGGCAAAAGCATCATCAGCTCATAACCGTAGCCATACTCCCCATTCCACACCGCTGTATCCGCAACCGGAAGATAGCCGCCGAGCAGTGTGCGCTTGCTGTAGCCATGCCGGTATGCGTAGCGCTCCGGTGCCGCGAATGGGAAATAGTTCGACGGATCGAAGAGGCGTCCTTCCAGATCCGGCGCCCACTCTGCCTGCGGATTCTTTTTCGGCTGCCGGCTGGCGCCATCCGCCTCCAGATAGATCGACCTCAAGGGTCCAGCCTCTTCATTTGCTACCAGCGACCAGCCAATGTATTCAGCGCCTAATGCCGCGACATTCTCGTAGCACGGGTCTTCGTTCGATTTCAGAATGTATTCGCCTGTCTCATCCGGTCCGGGAGACATTCGCAGCGGCCGCTCCAGCTTGACGCCGCGCGGCGCATCGGTAGGCCGTGGCCGCACCTTGCTCAGATCTCCAATCTGCTTCGGGATCAGAGCAATCGTGCCACCGCGCTCGGTGACATAGGCAATCGCCCCGCGATGGGTCACATGTTTTTCGAAGACGGCGGTCATCACTCCATTGATCTCCGCCGTCGTGAGCAGCACCCATCCGCCAACATTCCCGCCATGCGCAAGGTGATGAGTGGCGGCGCCGTCGCTGGCCATCGCGCCCTTGCCGTCGATCGCGCTCACCTTCGGCGGCTCAGCGAGCGTGGCCTGCTCTCCGGGAAGAAAGGCGCTGTACTCATTCACAATCCGGCCAGGACGATAGCTGCCGGATGGAGGCTTCGTCGCGCCAAACAACTCCTCCGCCGGTCCGAAGGTACTGGCCGCCCCGGCCGCTGATAAGAGCTTCAAAAAATCTCGTCGATCCAAATCGCATGGTCTCCCGATGAGCTAGGCGCTCGATCCCTGAGCGCCCCTGAACTATCAACCGTCACATCCTATTCGGCAATAGCCTGAATCACCTATCCGCTACGGCGGTCGCCCGGTACAAAACACAGGCATGCGAGGCCAAATGACGCTGAGCGTGTCGACAGGGCTTCATGGAACCGATGAGCACAGCCATGCGTACTCGCAAACTCCGGGCAAAGTCTTGGCTTTGGGTGGTGCAACCGTCCGATCTCCCCGCCTTCTGTTGTCAGCCAGGCACATTCGGACCGAAGCGAGGGTTACGGATTTGATAACGTTAACTGATAATTCATGATTGTTTCAGCACCAGGAATAGATTTTTCTGCGTCCGCCACCGCAGCGTTCGCGTCAATGACTCTGTAACCTGGGTTGTTCAATTTGCGACAGCCCAGTGATACGCTCTTGTTCTGACAGCGCCGACTGCCTGGCAGGTCACGGGCATAGCGAAGGAAGGAATGTTCGTGCCACCTCCTCGGAAGGCCGCCAGACGCCGCCATTCTGGCCCTACCATCACCGACGTAGCCCGCGACGCCGGTGTCGCTATCATGACCGTGTCGCGTGTGGTGAACGGCGGCAGCTACGTCAGCCCGGCAACGGAAAAACGGGTGAAGGCGGCGATTCGCCGGCTCGGTTATACGCCGAATGAGGCGGCACGCATGCTGAAAGGCCAGCGCGCGCGCATGATCGGCCTCGTCGTCCCTGATCTAGCCGACTCCTTCTTCGCGACCTGCGCCAACGCCGTACAGCAAGTGGCCGGAACGCACGGGTACATGACACTGATCGTTACCTCGGAACGCAGTGTCGAAACCGAATCCAACGAGATCGCCATGATGGCTGCGCGGCGCATCGCCGGACTCCTCATCGTGCCCTCGCGCGTCGGTGCGGACAAGCGGCTGCGTGAGCTGGAGCAGGCGGAGATTCCCCTGGTCGCGCTGGACCGCACACTCGACGGAGTCGACGCCGGCCAGGTCATTGTCGAAAACGCGGGTGGCGCAGAGGAGGCCGTCAGGCACCTGATCGCGCACGGGCACCGCCGCGTCGTGTGCATCGGGTATGACGCCAAGGTGTACACCATTCATCAGCGCATCCTCGGCTACCGGCGCGCGATGAAGGAAGCCGGCCTGCAGCCCGAAATGTGGACCAATCTGACCACCGCCGAGACCACCGAGGCGTTGTTGCGGCGCCTGATGAACGAACCCGACCGCCCGACCGCGTTGTTCACGTTGAACAACGTCACAACCATCCACGCCCTGCAAGCCGTTCGCGCTATGCAACTGCGCCTGCCCGCGGACCTGGCCTTGATCGGTTTCGACGATTTCGAGCTGGCCCCTCTGCTTGACACCCCGCTCACAGCCGTCCGCCAACCCGCACTCGAGCTGGGACGCAGCGCCGCCCGCATGCTCTTCGATATGATCCGCCGTTCGCGCGAGGTCGGCACCGATGCCAAGATGGAGCGGCGCATTGTGCTGCCGACCGAGCTGATTCTGCGCGCATCCTGCGGCTGCAATAGTCACAGTAGCTGATAGACAATCCTTGAACCGCGTTCCCTCCTGAATGGAGCCGCGGCAGGTGCAGTCTCCGCCATATACTGGTGCCCACGAAAACCATGAAACTGATCGGAATCGATGTGGGCACCGGCGGTACGCGTGTCCTGCTGGTAGACGGAACAGGCAAAGTCGTCGGCTCTACTGTTCGTGAGCACGCACCCTTCCGCTCGCCGCGCCCAGGCTGGGCGGAGCAGGATCCCGAAGACTGGTGGAAAGC
>DATBCB010000319.1:0-3366 GCA_036270675.1 Acidobacteriaceae bacterium
TACGTGAACGTGCCGCAGGTTTATTCCCGCGACGCACTGCCGGGGACCAAAGCGCAGCTCACCTTTGCCGAGTATCCGGGCCGCAGCTTCGAAGGCACACTGGTCCGTACTGCAAAATCCATCGACATCCCCTCACGCACGCTGCTGGTCGAAGTGGACATCGACAATCGTAAGGGAGAGCTGACGACCGGCGCCTACACGGAGGTGCATCTGAAGGTGGGGCGGGCGGTCCCTACCGTCATCATTCCGGTATCCGCGCTGCTCTTCCGCAAGGAAGGATTGCGCGTTGCCACTGTCGAACACACGGACGGCAACGACGTCGTGAAGCTGGTGCCGATCACCATGGGCCACGATGACGGCGATACCGTCCAGGTAGTCAGCGGCCTCGATCCGAATACGCCTATCATCACCAATCCGCCCGACTCGGTCATCGATGGCGAGAAGGTGCATGTCCTGCAAAATGCCGGCGGCGGAAAACAGGAGCAGGGATTGTGAGTCCACGACATTCCAAAGCATGGAACGTATGGAATTGCGCCGCGCTGAGCGCACTGACGCTGGTGCTGTTTGCGGGCGGCTGCAAGGTTGGTCCGAACTACAAAACACCGAGCGCGGCGATGGCCCCCTCTTTCAACGACCGGCCGGCCGCGACGCCTCCACCAGCCGCGCCCGGCGTCGGCTGGAAGCAAGCGCAACCCGGCGACGACAAGCTTCGCGGCAAATGGTGGGAAGCCTATGGCGATCCGCAGCTCAACTCGCTCGAAGAACGCGTCGCCGTTTCCAACCAGACGCTGAAGGCGGCCTTGGCGCAGTACCAGCAAGCGACGGCGGCCGTACAGCAGTTTCGCTCTCAGTATTTCCCTACTGTTTCGGTCACGCCGGAATATACACGCAACTCGCTTTCAGCGAACAGGCCTTTCGGCACTCCCATCAAGGGCAGTCGTTACACCGACATCACCGTTACCGGGCTGGCGACATGGGAGCCTGATCTGTGGGGGAACATTCGCCGGACGGTGCAGGAGGCGCGCGCGAATGCGCAGGCCTCTGCCGGGGATCTGGCCAATGTGGAGCTGAGCCTGCGCGCCGAGCTGGCCATGGACTACTTCGAGCTTCGCGGACTGGACACGCAGAAGCAATTACTCGACGACACGATCCAGCAGTATCAGCGCTTTCTCCAGTTGACGATATCCCGCTATCACGGCGGCGTCGCAACCGAGGGGGATGTGGCCCTGGCACAGACGCAGTTGGACCAGACTATGGCGCAAGACATTGACGTCGGGGTCGCACGCGCGCAGTTTGAGCACGCCATCGCTACGCTCACCGGCCAGCCGGCATCCAGCTTCTCGCAGGCATTCGCGCCGCTTTCGCTGGCGCTGCCAACGCTGCCGGTGGGCGTGCCGTCGGAGCTGCTGGAGCGCCGGCCTGATGTGGCTGCTGCGGAGCGCCGCGCCGCCTCTGCGAACGAGCAGATCGGGATTGCCATTTCGGCTTACTATCCGCAGTTGAACATTACCGGTACGGGAGGTTTTGAATCTTTCCGTCCTGGAAATCTCTTCCAAGGACCGAGTGCGCTCTGGTCGCTCGGTGGATCGGCCACCCAGCTTCTCTTCGATGCGGGCCGGCGTCACGCGCTTACAGCGGAAGCACGCGCCGCGTATGACGCGCAAGTAGCGAATTACCGCGAGACAGTTCTCCAGTCGTTCCAGGATGTGGAAGACCAGCTCGCCGCATTGAGCATTCTCAACCAGGAAGCGGCCGCGCAGCAGCTGACAGTCGCGGACGCGGAGCGCTCGCTGCGAATCACTTCCAACCAGTACAAGGGCGGACTCACCGTTTACCTTCAGGTGATCACCGCGCAGACCGTAGAGTTGACCAACCAGCGCACGGCGGCGGACATTACGACCCGCCAGTTCGCGGCGAGTGTGCAGTTGGTGAAGGCGCTGGGCGGAGGCTGGGACACCACGCAGCTGCCGCATCCGTGAGGATGCGTGAGAATGCGTGAGAATGAATGATCAATCGCTCTGCTGCGCAGCCGGGTGCAGCGGTAGTGCATCGGTCGCGAAGACCTGTTCTGCCTCAGACGCGCCCACCGCGTAGAGCGCGAAGCGGCGGTCCGTATTGTTCCGCTGTTCGAAGAGCAGATTGGCCCGGCCATCGCCGCGCGGATCGACGGCATCGACCAGCTTCATACGCGGTGTCACATCGAGCTGCGTGTCATCGGTGATGGAGTGCCACAGCACATGAATCTTGCCGTAGATATCCTGCAGGGCAATCACCGCGATGGAATGCGTGCTCGCTGCTTCGTGCGCGGTGAGCACCAGCGTGGCGCCGCTGCCATAGGTGAGAGCAAAGGCGTTGAACTGGACATCCGTGAGCGGAGATGGCGCGTCCGGCGGTTTTGCCTTCCTGCGAGCCGCCGGGTGGCGCGTTGTGACGGTTCGCTTTTGCGGAGCCGTCGCGGTGCTTCCTGATTTCGCCGCGGTGCTTCCTGATTTCGAGGACGTGGGTGCTGCGGCAGCCAGCAACTTGACTGCTTCTGCTTCCAGTTCCTTCTGCGCGTTCGCCGCATCCTCAGGGCTGCTCCATTCGTAGGCGAACGACTGTGTGCCGACGCTGTTGGCGTCAGATACAGCGATCGTCTGGCCCATGGCTACGGGCGTCAACTCCAGCGGCTTCGGCTCGTCCTTCAGGTCTTCCGGCTTGCCATGCGTGAGCCGCGGGCGATCCGGATCGGCGGCCTTGCTCGGCGACTCCGGCGCCGCGGCGGCTTGTTGCTGCGTGGGTGTGCTGTCGTCGGGCCTGCGCCGCAGCCGGGGACGGTCCGGATCGACCGGAGCTGAAGAAGTCTGCGTCTTGTCTGAAGTTTTGTCTGAAGATGCGGAGCCGGTGCTTCCCGTTCCGCCGGTATTCTGCGAATCTGCGCTCTGGTCGCGCCGCACAAAGTGTGGCTTGTCCTCATCGTCGGACTTGTCCCGGACCACGGTGGGCGGATTGCGCGAAGGGTGCAGCTTCTTGGGCGGCGGGGGCACATATGGCTTCCAGTTGCCAAATCCGAACCAGTCATTGCCGATCTCGCGTGCGCCATCGATGTCGAACCAGCCCTGCGGCCGGCCGGATCCCTCGACCTCGTACTCCGTCCCGCTATCGAGCGCCAGCGGCACCGGCCGCGCCAAGTACAGACCGCCCGCCTGCAGATGCACTCCGTCAAAGAGTGAGACCGGCACCAGCCGCGTGGCACTGGGACGATTGCGGTCGCCGGTCCACTCCAGCACCGCGATGGAACGCAGCGTGCTCGTCGCAACCGTTTTCTCATGTGTGTCGATGTGCCCGGGATACTGCGCCAGGAGAATACCGGCGCACGCCAAACCG
>DATBCB010000320.1:0-3143 GCA_036270675.1 Acidobacteriaceae bacterium
TGGTGTTGCCGGACGGCTCGCTGGCGCACCTGGGCGGCAAAACACTGGACACTCCAGGCTACGATCTGCCCGGCGTGTTCGTAGGCTCCGAGGGCACTTTGGGGATTGCAACCAAGGTGACTCTGCGCATCGTAAAGCGGCCTGAATGTATTCAGACGCTGCTCGCGGCGTTTGGTTCCACGAGCGACGCCGGGGCCGCGGTGAGCGGAATTATCGGCGCGGGCATGTTGCCGGCTGCGATTGAAATGATGGACAACCTGGCCATTCAAGCCGCTGAAGCGGCCGTGCACGCCAACTATCCCGATTGCGGTGGGCTGTTGCTGGTCGAGCTCGACGGGCCTACGGCGGAAGTCGAAGCCCTGATGCTCCAGGTGGACGAAATTTGCCGGGAGTGCGGCGCCGGGGAAATTCGGGTGGCGCAGACGGAGGCGGAGCGCGCCGTAGTGTGGAAGGGCCGCAAAGCGGCGTTCGCCGCGGTGGGCCGCATTTCGCCCAACTACATCGTACAGGACGGCGTAATCCCGCGCACAGCGCTGCCGCGCATCATGAGCGAAATCGAGCGGCTCGGCGCAGAAGCGGGAATCAGAGTGGCCAATGTATTTCACGCCGGCGATGGCAACCTGCATCCGTTGGTCCTCTATGACCGCCGGATCGAAGGGCAGGAGCATGCCGCAGAGATCCTGGCCAACCGCATCCTCGAACTGTGCATCGAGGCTGGCGGCTCCATCACGGGCGAGCATGGCGTGGGCGAAGAGAAGAAAATGATGATGTCAAAGATGTATGCGGAGCCCGATCTGGAAACGATGCAGCGAGTGCGGTGCGCTTTTGACCCGGAGAACCTCTCTAATCCTACGAAGGTTTTCCCACGGCCGCGGCTGTGTGGTGAAACGCCAGGGGAATATCGACCTCATCCGCTGGAAGTAGCCGGAATCGCGGAACGCTTCTGAGATGGCCGCGCCAACCTCAGCTTCGAAAGCAGGGACAGAGATCTCGGGCCCGTGGGATGATCTGAAGGCTATCGCCGGCGCGGAGCGTCTGCGTGCCTCGGGAGTGGGTGACTGCATCGCTGGTGTCCAGCCACAGATGGTCTTGGAGCCAAGCAGTGAGGCCGAAGTTGCCGCCGCGCTGCGCTGCGCGAACGCCCACGGGCTCGCCGTCCTGCCACGCGGCGGCGGTACCAAGACCGGTTGGGGCAATCCGCCAATGCGCGCTGATCTGATTCTTTCGACGGCGCGGCTCAATCGGGTGATCGAACACGCCTGGGCAGACCTGACGGTGAGCGTAGAGGCTGGCTGTACGATCCAGAATCTGCAGAACGCGCTGGCGCAGCAGGGCCAGCGCATTGCAGTGGATCCGCTGTGGCCAGAGCGGGCCACCGTCGGCGGAATCCTTTCGACGAACGACAGCGGTTCGCTGCGCATTCGGTATGGCGCGTTGCGCGACCTGATCATCGGGGTGACGATAGCGCTGCCCGATGGCGCGCTGGCTTCGAGCGGCGGCAAAGTGGTTAAAAACGTTGCCGGGTACGACTTGCCGAAGCTGGCCACTGGAGCGCTGGGCACGCTGGGCATCATCACTCGCGCGAATTTCCGGCTGCATCCCTTGCCGCGCAACATACGCTCGTTCACCTTTACGACGCGCGATCTGGCCGACGCCAATCGCGTGATGCTTTCCGTGCAGGATTCCGGGCTGACGCCCACCGGTTTGCAGGCGCGATTCGGTGCAGGGACGGTGCCTGCGGTGGATGTTCGCTTTGAAGGCACCGATGTGGGACTTTCGGTTCAGGCGGTGGCACTGCGGAAATTGGCTGCCCCGGCGATCGAAACCGCGACCAGCGACTCCGTGTGGCAGGCGCGGGAAGAGCTGTGGTCTTCGACAGAGCTGGCAGCGATTGTAAAATTCAGCGTCCTGCCGGCGTCGATCGCGGAGACTTGCGGCCGCATTCGCCTTTTGGCCAATTCGCTAGACGTACAGTGGCATGCCGTTGTCCAGGGAACAGGGTTGGGGTGGTTGCGCCTGGAGGCGTCGAGCGCCTCCGCGATCCACCAGATGCTACACACCCTGCGCCGCGAGCTCGAACAGGTGGGAGGCTCGCTGGCCGTGCTGCATCGGCCCCCAGCAATGCCGACGATTGACGCGTGGGGCAGCGCAGGCGATGCATTTCCATTGATGCTGAGCGTGAAGCAGCAATTTGACCCGCGTGGCACGCTGAATCCTGGTCGGTTCGTCGGGGGAATCTAATGACGCAGCCACAAACCATCCATTCAGCAGCCGCGGGCGGGTATGACGCACACCACCCGCCCTCGAGCGAGCTCATCGACAAATGCGTGCACTGCGGCTTCTGCTTGCCCGTGTGCCCCACATACTTGCTGTGGAACGAGGAGATGGATTCGCCGCGTGGCCGGATCTACCTGATGAAGATGGTCGCCGAAGGCGATGCGAGCATCAACGAAACGTGGGTGGGCCATTTCGACGCCTGTCTGGGCTGTATGGCTTGTATGACGGCGTGTCCTTCCGGCGTGGATTACGGAAAACTAATCGAAGCCACTCGGGCGCAAATCGAACGCCGCTACAAGAGGTCAGCGTCGGAGAAGAGGTTTCGCCGATTTCTGTTCAGCGTCTTCACGCGCCCGGCCCGGCTGCGCGCGCTACTGTTGCCGTTGCGCCTGTATCAGAAGGCCGGGCTTGAGGCGCTGGTCCGGCGCATGGGCATCTTGAAACTGCTTCCCGCGCGGCTGCGAGCCATGGAGGCACTGCTGCCGCAGGTGCCCGCGCAGGAAACGCTTCCCGAGTTGATCCCGGCACAGGGGGAACGGCGGCGCCGGGTGGGGTTGCTGCTAGGCTGCGTGCAGCGCGTGTTGTTCCCGCAGGTCAACGCGGCCACGGCGCGTGTGCTGGCGGCGGAGGGATGCGAGGTGGTGGTTCCGGCGGCACAACCCTGCTGCGGCGCTCTCCTGGTGCATGCTGGAGAAGAGGAACAGGCCGTGCAGTTCGCGCGCCAGACAATTGACGCTTTCGAAAAAGCCCACGTCGACGCGGTGATCATCAACGCCGCGGGCTGCGGCTCGAACGTCAAAGAGTATGGCCACCTGCTGCGCGATGATCCGCAGTACGCCGCGCGCGCGAAGGCCTTTGCGGCGAAA
>DATBCB010000321.1:0-13749 GCA_036270675.1 Acidobacteriaceae bacterium
GCGGCCAGTTCGTGGGAGAGTGCGAGCGCCTTGTGCAGATTGCCGATGAAGTTGTCATCGACGATGAAGACTTCATTACGCCAGCCGAGCCCGCGCAGGGTATCGAGCTCGGCTATGATCTGCGCAGGCGTCTTGGCGCGGGGCTTGCGGCCGTAGATGGTGATGATGTCGCAAAACTCGCACTGGAAGGGGCAGCCGCGCGAAAATTGCACGGGCATGGAGGTGTACTTGTCTCTCTGCAGCAGATCGTAGCGGGGCACCGGGCTCGTGGTCATGTCCGGCTTGTCGATGATGCGATAGAGACGCTGCGCGGTTCCCTGCTCGAGTGCCGTTGCGATGGCGGCAAAGGCTTCTTCGGCCTCGCCCACCATGACGTGGTCGGCATGCTCGAGTGCGCCTTCGGGGTCGGAGCTGGCCCAGGGACCGCCGATAAAGGTGCGGCGGCCCAGGGCCCGGGCGCGAGCGAGGATGTCGCGGGCATGGAAGCGCTGCGCGTGCATGGCGCTGATCATGACCAGGTCGGCGGCGAGGAGGTCTTGGTCGCGAATCTCCTCGAAGCACTGGTCCATGAGGCGGATCTTCCAGGATTTCGGACAGAGCGCGGCGACGGTGATGAGGCCGAGCGGCGGCGTCATGGCGGCTTCGGGAAGCATTTCGAGCACGCCTTCAAAGCCCCAGAAGGAAGAGGGGAAGCGCGGCCAGATCATGAGGACGCGGATGTTGGGGCCGAGGGGTGGTAGCGGGCTCTGGTCCTCGAAACTGGACAGGGAAATGGCTGGGGCGATGCTTGGGTGAGGCGGAGGAATTTCGGGCAGCGGCACATGCATAGGTGATCGTTCTCCGAACCAACCGGTCGTAGCTCTGTGATGTGGGACGCGGGGCTGCCGATTCAGATCACTATAGTCCAGAGCTTGCTGCTGCGAGAAAAACTGCAGGTCCCTTCGACAAGCTCAGGGCAGGCTCTTCGCTGCGCTCAGGGTAACAATTGCGTGAATGGCGGGATCCGGAGGTGGATCAGGTCATCGCAGTTTGGTTAGGGGCGGCTTGGTCGGGAGCGTCGCGGTCGGTGAGCTCGGTGATGGCGGCAAGCTGCTGGGCGTGTTCCTGGCGGATGGCGCCGCGGGTGAAGCGCCAGCTCCAATTGTCGCCGGTGGCGGCGGGGGTGTTCATGCGGGCTTCGGAGCCGAGCGAGAGGATGTCCTGTAGGGGGAAGATGCAGGTGTCTGCGACCGAGGCGGCGGCGGCGCGGATAAGCGGCCAGACGACGGACTCGCTGCCATTGGTGCCGGTATAGACGCGGACGGCTGCGCGCTCGCGCTCGTTGGCGCCAGTAGCCCACCAGCCAGCGGTGGTGTCGTTGTCATGGGTGCCGGTGTAGACGACGGTGTTGGGCTCGTAGCGGTGCGGGAGGTAGTTGTGCGCGCCGCGGTCGCCGAAGCCGAATTGCAGGATGCGCATGCCGGGCATGTCGAACCGGTGGCGGAGCTGATCGACCTCCGGGGTGATGAGGCCGAGGTCTTCCGCAATGAACGGGATGGGGCCAAGAGCTTCGATGAGCCGGGCGAAGAGCTGCGCGCCGGGGCATTTGATCCACTTCCCGTGGATGGCGGTTTCCTCTTCAGCGGGAATGGCCCAGTAGGCTTCGAAGCCGCGGAAGTGGTCGAGACGGATGATGTCGTACAGGGCGTGGGCACGGCGGATGCGATCGACCCACCAGTCGAACTTACGCTTGCGCAGCACATCCCAGCGATAGAGCGGATTGCCCCAGCGCTGGCCGGTCTGGCTGAAGTAATCGGGGGGCACGCCGGAGACGCGGATGGGCGAGAGGTCATCGTGCAGCTCGAACAGGTCGGGGTGGGTCCAGACGTCGGCGCTGTCGTAGGAGACGAAGATGGCGACGTCGCCGATGAAGCGGATGCCGCGTTCGCAGCAGTAGTCGCGTAGGGCCTGCCATTGCTGGTCGATGGCGAACTGGACGACGCGCTCGATTTCGAGCTGGGCAGCGAGATCGGTGCGGAGTTTGGCGAGAGCTTCGGGACGGCGGTGCGCGATCTCGGCGGGCCAGGTGGTCCAGGCAGCGGAGGCGTACTGGCGGCGGAGGACGTTGAAGAGCACGAAGTCTTCCAGCCAGCCGTTGTTTTCCTTGCGGTAGCTCTCGAAAGCCTTCCATTGCTCGGACGTGTGCTGGGCGAGGAAGCGGCTGGCGGCCTGCTCGAGCAGCGGCATCTTGGCGGCGCGGACCTGTTCGAATTCAACGCGGGCGGGATGTGTGCCTGTGGCGGCGACGTATTCGGCGAGTTCGGCGGCGGTAAGCCAGCCCCATTCGACCAGCACTTCGAGCGAGATGAGCAGCGGGTTGCCGGCGAAGGCGGAGATGGAGGAGTAGGGCGAGGAGCCGTAGCCGACGGGATTGAGCGGGAGCACTTGCCAGAGGCGCTGTTTGGCGGCGGCGAGGAAGTCGGCGAAGGCGAAGGCGGCGGGGCCGAAGTCACCGATGCCGCCCGCGGAGTCGAGCGACGAGATGTGGAGGAGAAGGCCGGAGGAGCGATCGAGAGGCATGGACTTGCCGTCCTGGCGGTCGCGCCTGCGGCGCGTTTTGTGGGGGCGGCTCCCTTTGGTCGCCGCCGATTGGATTTGGTTACTGGACCTGCAGCGCGCTATGTCATCTTATGATGCACTGCACAATACCGCGCGCAGTATGTGGCCGAAGACCTATAAATAGCCGATATGAAAAAAGAACCAAATGAGACTGATGACCAGCAAGAGCCCAACTGCGGCAACGACTCTGTCCCGCCAATAGACGTACCGAAGGAATTTAGCTGGCACACGGCTGGTGATGCCATGCTTTCGCAGCCATTCTTTCTCTGCCCAGTACTTGTCTTTCGGCTTGCCCGGCATCTCTATCCCTGGCGTTCCAGAGAGCCTACCCCGGGATCAACGGCTGCTGCTGCGCCTTCTTGTTCATCAGCACGCGGCCGGACTTTTCGTATTGCTGCGTGATGTTGGTAACGTAGACGGCGAACATCTCTTCCCGCTGCTGATTCGCCATTTGCTCACGCGCTGTGGGCAGGTTCTTTGCGATGTCCGCGGGTTGCGGCTCCTGCTTACCGGTGAGCTTGAGGACGATGCCGTTGCGGCCGGTGTTGATCGCATTCGAGACCTGGCCGTCGTTGAGGTTGAAGACCTGGGGAGCCATCTGGCCGATCTGGCCGAGATCGGGAATCTGGCCGTCACGGCCGATGAAGTCGCTGCTCTTGACCGTGGCGCCGATGGATTTTGCGGCAGCAGCGAGGTTGCCGTTCTGCTTGACATCTGCTGCGAGGGCATTGGTCTTCGAGGCGAGCAACTGCGGTAACTGCTGATCGCGGAAGTCTTCGACCAGGTGAGACTTCCATGCATCGAAGGTTGGCGCGTGGGCAGCTTGTATATCCGCGACCTGGAAGACGGCGAAGCCTTCGCCGGTGGAGACGACCGCGGGCGGGCCATCCTTCTTCGCCGTGAAGGCCTCACTCAACAGCTTGGAGCTGTCGGCGAGACCGGGGGCGATGGCGCCTTGCGCGAGATAGTCGGTCGCGACAACTTGGAGGTGATGCGCAGCAGCGGTCTTCGCGAGACCGGTCTTCTGGGCTTCGGTGGCGAGCGCCTGCGCGAAAGCCTGGGCGGCCTGCGATTCCTTGTCGCGCACCATGGCGGCCAGGATGGTGCCGCGTACCTCGTCAAAGGACTTGGTGTGCGCGGTCTGCTTCTCTTCGGTCTGGATGATGTGATAGCCGAACTGCGTCTTGACCGGCTCGGATATCTGACCGGGATTCAGCGAGAAAGCAGTCTTGTCGAATTCGGGAACCGTGACGCCGTGCTGCAGAAAGCCGAGTTCCCCTCCCTGATCCTTGGAGCCGGGATCGTCGGAATACTTCTTGGCGAGCGCAGCCCAGTTGCCGCCGGCGCGAAGCTGCTTGAGCACATCATCCGCCTTGGCTTTTGCGGCTGCGTCGGTTTTGGCGTCCGCGCCCTTGGGCACCGAGATGAGAATGTGGCGGACCTTGACCTGGTCCGGGACCTGGTAGTCCTTGAGATGGGCCTGGTAGTACTGCCGGGCCTGCTGGTCGGTGATTTGCGGCGTGCCGCCGGGTACCTGGTCGGGCGTGAAGGCGATGTAGCTGATCTTGCGCGCTTCGGGGATCGCGTCCTTGTAGCGGGCAGCGTTCTCCTTGAAGAACTTCTGCAAGTCGGCGTCAGTGGGATTGATCTGCTTGCGCAGGTCTTCGCCATTCAGCACGGCGTAATCGAATTTGATCTTGGTGTTGTCGCGGCGGTAGCTGTCCCCTGCATCTTTGTCGGACACGAAGACGCCGCCGGTAATGAGCGATTCAAGCCGGTTGATCTCGAGTTCGGTGCCGAGCTGCTTTTCAAAGGCGCCGGTGGACATATGCAGTTGCTGGTCGACCCAGTCGGCATAGCGGTCCTGACCGATGAACTGTCCTTTGGGGAAGAAGTAGATCGACCATGGACCTTCGCGCAGCTCGCGGCGAATATCATCTGCGGTGACCTTCAGGCCCAGCTTGTCGGCCTGCTGGAGAAGAATCTCGCGTTGAATGAGCGCTTGGCCAGCCTGGGGCATGAGGAACGGGATGGCTTGCTGCGGATAGTGGCGTTGCTGCGCGATACGTCCAGCGACCTGCGTGACTTCCTGATTGGTGATGTCGCGCGAAGTGCCCAAGGGCAGGTAGCGGCCAAGCAAACCGGCGGGGCGGATGGAGGCGTAGGTGCCGGTCCCCGTGCCCTGGTCGGAGGAGAGGATGCCAGGAACCAGGAATACGACCATGGTGATGCAGGTGGCGCCGATGATGAGCCAGAAGACGACCTTGATGGCTTTGGAATCTTTTTGCAGGAAGCGAATCATGGAGCGATGACAACCTTTATTTAGAGGAGAGACAGTCTCAACGCGGCGGGAGAGATCACGGGGTTTGCTCGAAAGGGTCGTGAACTGAGAGCGCCGCGCCTAGTCAGAATTTGCTTCAATTATATAGGGGGACTCGCCTCTATATAAGAGGACTGTCCATAGGGGGACTCGCCGTCCCGGCGGATGCGCCTGCGGCGCGTTCTGTCGGGGTCGCTCCCTTTGGTCGCTTGCCCGCGGATATTCCGGATGGTTCCGTGAAGATCAATCAGTTTTGCGGACACGGCTGGAAGAGGATCCGTCTGAGCAGACTGATCGGATCCTCTTCCCTGCCCTATTGCATTCCCTTATTGCCGACGCCTTAGCGCCAGTAACGGTAGGGATAGTAGTAGTAGCCCGGCGGCGGGGGTGGCGGCGGCGGATAGTAGCCGTACGGGTAAGGCGGCGGGTAGGGCGGACGCGCACGAACCGGCCGGCGCGGCGGCGCCGCCGATGCCTCCAAGTGCTGCACTTCGGCAAGGCTGATGGGGCTGACAGTGAGCGGTGCCTTCAGGTGGAAGGTGAGCAGCGTCTCCGGCGGCATGATGGAACGCGGGCCCGGTGTGGCCGCGGATGCGGCTAGACCGGCTCCGCCTCCTGCTGCTGCTCCGATGGCTGCGCCCGGACCACGGCCGGCGACCGCCCCGATGAGCGCCCCGATGGCAGCACCACCGATAGTGTTCGCCGTGGTGTAGCCGCCTTTGCCGTGGGTGTCCGTGGCGAAGGTGTCCGTGGCAACGGGGTAGGTCTGGCCGCCCAGGCTGAGCGAGGTGACCTGGACTGCGAAGCCGGCGTCACCGGCGAGGGCCCCGGGCTTCTTCACGCCGACGACACGACCCTGCACCACCGCACCGCGCGGAATGACAAGATACTGCCCCTGATACATATCCTGCGCCACGGTACCCTGGAAGGTCTCGCCGCCTTTCAAGCGGTGGCTATCGAGCGGCTCCGAAGTACGGACGGTGAAGAGCGTACCGGGCTGAATGGTAAGCGGTGTGGACGACAGATGCGGCGCGGCGTAGCCACCATTCTGACCGCCGTAGGCTTGCTGGCCGTAGCCCTGTTGGCCGTACCCCTGCTGTGGGGGCGGATAGCCTTGCTGCGGATACTGGCCGTTGTATGTGGGACGCTGCTGCGGAGACGGCGGAGCGCCGTTACCTGGTGCGGTACTCTGGCCGGGCGCTTGACTACCCGGCTCTTGACTGGGCTCTTGACCAGGATCCTGCATGGGGTACTGGTCAGATGAAGACTGGTTGCCCTGGGGCTGCTGCGGGATCTTGCCGTTCTGCGCATCGGGAGGCGGACCGGCCTGGCCCCAGTTGCCGCTTGCACCTGGTTGCGGCTGATCCTGCGGCTTGTAGGGGGCCTGCTGCTGGTTGGGATCGGTGGATTGCGCCTGCTGGACGGGCTGCTGCTCGTCATTCCCGGCCTGGTTCCGATCTGCGGGATCTTGCGTGGCCGAGGGATCTTGCTTGGCCTGATTTTGGGAGCCGCCGCTAACGGTCACATTGTTTACCACCGATCGAACACCATCGACCGTAGCAGCGACGACTTGTGCCTGGCTTTTTGCAGTATCGGACGAGGCTGTGCCACCCAGGGTGACGACGCCGTTCTGGGTGCTGGCCGTGATGTGCTCGCCGCTGATGTCGGGATAACTGGAGAGCGCTTTAAGGACGTCGGACTGGATGGCGAGATCGGTGCGGACGCCGCTTTGCTGGGCGTAGAGAGATGGCGCCGCGGCCAGTGTCGCAGCGCCAGTCAGACCAAGGACAAGGACAAAAGAAAGACGTGCCGCCGCCGTAGGTGACAGCCGGAAGGCTCGTTTGGAGGAACTCATAGGGCTTGTGCTCCCTTTTTCACTACTTATTTGATTCTTGAGACGCTCCCACGTTCCGTTAGCCACGTTCCCTTATCAAGGGGCGTCCGTTCAATTGCACAAACACCACGGCGGACAGATAGTTGCGCGCGGGGTGCACGCCCGTATCTGTTTTCAGAGACAGCACTGCCCGAGAGCTTAGTGCCGTGGCACGGGCGCAACAATGGCGCAAGTGGGTGAGGCGAAAGTGGGTGACACAAAGGCGCGGAGAACGCTATTGGGCAGCCCGGAATTTGCGGATGAGGTTGGTGGTCGAGCTGTCGTGGGCCAGTTTCGGTTCGGTTTGGCTCTCCAGCTCGCCGATGATCTTTTGCGCCAGGACCTTGCCGAGCTCGACGCCCCACTGGTCGAAAGAATCGATGTTCCAGATGGTGCCCTGGGTGAAGACAGAGTGCTCATAGAGGGCGACCAGCTTGCCCAGGGCTTCCGGGGTGAGGCGCTCGGCGAGGATGGTGTTGGAGGGGCGGTTGCCTTCGAAGACGCGGTGCGGTACGAGCCAGTCGGGTGTGCCCTCGGCTTTGACCTCCTCGGCGGTCTTGCCGAAGGCGAGTGCTTCCGCCTGGGCGAAGACGTTGGCCAGGAGCATCGCGTGTTGCTGACCGAGGGGATTCAGAGTCTTGAAAAAGCCGATGAAGTCGCAGGGGATGAGGCGCGTTCCCTGATGGATGAGCTGGTAGAAGGAGTGCTGGCCGTTGGTTCCGGGCTCGCCCCAGTAGACGGGGCCGGTTTCGGTCTCGACGCGCTTGCCGTCGAGGGTGACGTGCTTGCCGTTGCTCTCCATGGTGAGCTGCTGCAGGTAGGCGGGAAAGCGTTTGAGGTATTGCTCGTAAGGCAGAACGGCCTGGGTCTGGGCGTCGAAGAAGTCGGTGTACCAGACGGTGAAGAGGCCGAGGAGGACGGGAAGATTCTTCTCAAAGGGCGCCGTGCGGAAGTGCTCGTCCATCTGATGAAAGCCGCTGAGCATGGCGCGGAAGTTGTCCGGGCCAACGGCGAGCATGGTGGATAGACCGATGGCGGAGTCCATGGAGTAGCGGCCGCCGACCCAGTCCCAGAAGCCGAACATATTTTCGGTGTCGATGCCGAACTTGGAGACCTCCTTCGCGTTACTGGAGATAGCGACGAAGTGTTTGGCGACGGCGGATTCGTCGCCGCCAAGACCTTTCAATGCCCACTCGCGCGCGGCGTGGGCGTTGGTCATGGTCTCGAGCGTGGTGAATGTTTTCGAGGCGACGAGGAAGAGGGTCTCGTCGGCGTTGAGATCGCGTACGGCTTCGACGAAGTCGGTTCCGTCGACATTCGAAACGAAGCGGAAGGTGAGATCGCGCTGGCTGTAGTGTTTGAGCGCTTCGTAGGCCATGACCGGGCCGAGGTCCGAGCCACCAATGCCGATGTTGATGATGTTGCGGATGCGCTTGCCGGTGTGGCCCTTCCAAGCGCCGCTGCGGACTTTGTCGGAGAAAGCAGACATCTTGTCCAGCACGGCGTGGACGCCGGGAACGACATCTTCGCCGTCGACCAGGATCGATTGGCTTTTGGGCGCGCGGAGTGCGACATGCAGCACCGCGCGATTTTCCGTGATGTTGATCTTGTCGCCGCGGAACATCGCTTCGATGCGCTGCTTCAGGCCGCGTTCTTCGGCGAGTTGAACGAGCAGCTTCAGCGTCTGATCGGTGATGCGGTTCTTCGAGTAGTCGAGGAAGATGCCCGCCGCGTCCAGGGTGTAGCGCGTGCCGCGCTGCGGGTCCTGGTCGAAGAGCTGACGCAGCGTGGTCTTCGCGATCTCATCGGAGTGCTGATCGAGTGCCTTCCATGCTGGCTGGTTCAAGAGGGAAAGATCGGGGAGGGTGGTGGTTGCTGCGGTCATGGCGGAGGCTCCTTGCGTTTTTTCACTCGATGACTGGAATGCGTCGTCACTCGACGACTTGAATGATAGTGCAGTTGGGGGTGCGGAAGCTGATGCAAGAGTGTGGGTTTTATCGTAAAGCGCCGGCGACGAGAAGTACGAAGGCGACGATCAGGCCGCAGGTACGGGACCAATGGTAGAGATCCCAGCGATGCTCCTGAGCGCGCCAGTTGCTAGGGAGATTCGTCGGCGTCCACAGTTTGATGCGGTTGTTGATGGGGACGGGACCGACCAGCGAGAAGAGGATGGCGAAGACCTGGATGGCAAAGGCGATGGCGGCGAGGTGCCTGGCGAGCGAACCGAGGTGTTCGAAGGGCAGCAGCAGAAGCAGGTTCAGGAGGGTGGAGGTGGCCATCCAGAACGGCATGACCCGGCCCAAGAGCGTGGCGAAAGAGGCGCGCAGCGATATGTGAACGTCCGGTGACTGGCGGTTGAGCGTGGGATGAACAAAGGCAGCGATGTTGAGCTCGCTGCCACACATCAGGCCTAACACCACGACTGCGAGTACCTGAAGAACCATAGACTTTCGATGTCTTTCGGAGGCGGCAGTCGCACAAGTTCGCAACGGATGCGAGCGCGGCATGCACCAGAAGTGTCATCTCCTTCACGAGAAAATCACAGCGGGTTTGCACAATTTTCGATGAACTTCGCAAGCATGGCAGTGTGAACCCTGCATACGCTGACCATCTGCAAGCTGGTTTGCTGCCGCATGCTGTAGCCGGCGCGGTTTTTGAGACGAGGGTTGGACGCACCCAGCCGGACTGGATTGGCTGCGACCTGCGCGGCTACCGGCTGCGCCTGGCCGAGACCGAAGCAGAGCGCGCGGCAGCGTGCCGATTGCGCTTTCGCGTCTTCAACTTGGAGCTGGGTGAAGGGTTGCCCGAGTCCTATGCAAACGGTTTGGATCAGGATGCATACGATGCTGTGTGCGAGCATTTGCTGGTGGAGGAGAAGGCCACTGGCCGCATCATAGGTACATATCGGATGCAGAGCGGCGCAATGGCCTGGGGGCATCTGGGCTACTACAGTGCGCAGGAGTTTGAATTCGCGGTGTACGAGGGGCTGCGGCCGCATCTGCTTGAACTGGGACGCGCCTGCATTGAGCGGGAGCATCGCTCGAGTGAGGTGCTCACCCTGCTGTGGCGGGGCATCGCCCAATACGCGGACCACCACGGGTTGCGGTATCTGATCGGCTGCTCGTCGGTTCCAACGCAGGACGCGGCGACTGGCTGGGCTATGTATCACCGGCTCGCCTCTTTTCTGGCGGCGCCACATTTGCGAACGCAGCCGGTTGCGGATTACCGACTGCCGGTACCGCCGAGCGATACCGCGATTCCGGAGACGAATGTGCCAAAGCTGTTGAAGACGTATCTGGCGGTTGGGGCGCGCATCTGCAGCGAACCCGCCTGGGACCGCACATTTGGGACCATCGATTTTCTGACGCTGCAGGATATGCACGAGCTGACACCGGCGGCGCGCAGCCGGTTTCTGTGCAGACCATGAGTACGATTGCCTATCGCAACTCGCTTCTCTCGGGCCTGAGGACGGCGCTGCTGACGGCGACGGTGGTGGAGGCGGCGGCAAACTTCGCCATGCTGCGGCTGCGACTGGGCGCCAAACCGCTGACTGCGCGCGACCGCGCCAACTGGCTGCAGGATGCGGCGTGCACTTTGCTCAAGCGTATTGGCATGGAAGTGGTGGCGGAGGGCGATCCGCCGCTGCAGGGGCTGGTGGTTTCGAATCACCTGAGCTATCTGGATGTGCTGGCGTACGCGTCGATCGCGCCTTGTGTGTTTGTGGCCAAGCGGGAGGTGCGGGCGTGGCCGGTGTTCGGCGCATTTGCCACCATGGCAGGCACGATCTATGTGGACCGGGAACGCCGCACGGCGAATAGCGGCGCGTCTGCATTGATAGAAGAGGCGTTGGCCGCCGGCGTGCCGGTGGTGCTCTTTCCGGAAGGCACGTCGACCGACGGGGTACCTGTGCTCCGCTTCCACTCCCGCTTCTTCGAGCCCGCGGTGCGCGGCAATGCGGTGGTGACGGCGGCGGCGATTGGCTATGCGAGCAGCACGGCGGAAGAAACGGCGCTCGCTTACTACGGTGAGGATGTTTTTGGATCGCATCTGGTGCGGACGCTGGGACAGCGCCATCTAGAGGCGCGCGTGGCATTCGCGGCATCGGGGCAACGCTATGCCGACCGCAAGGAAGCGGCACGTGCGACGCAGGCCGAGGTCGAGCTGCTGCGCAGTGGGTTTGCCAGATATTCTGCAGTCAAGCAGCGTACCGATCCTCTCCGGCTGGGGCGCGTGGGATAGTGCATTGTCGCTCTTGATTGCCGCTCTTGATTGCCGCTCTGGGCTGAGCGGCGTTGCGCGCCGATCCTGTTTTGAGCCGATCTGTTTTGAGCCAATTTTGTTTTGACAGGTGCGGCAGGTCCCTTCGACAAGCTCAGGGCGGGCTCTTCGCGTCACCTTCGTTAGGGTCAGGATGACAGGCTGACTTGTATCGGGTCTGCGCTTGCGCGCAGCACACATCAGGATCCGCACACAGTATCCACATATCAGGGATGACACGGCACGCTGAGAGAGGCTCTAATAGAGCCATGCCCGAAGCTGCCGCAAGCCGCCTGCACCTGAGCGAGATCGCTCCCCACCTTGTTCAATCAGAGATCCGCTCGATGACGGTGGAGTGCGACCGCGTGGGCGGCGTGAACCTGGCGCAGGGGGTATGCGATACGGAGCTGCCCGCGCCGGTGCGCGATGCCGCGATTGCGGCGATTGAGCAGGGCCACAACATCTACACGCGGCTGGATGGGATTGCGCCGCTGCGCGCGGCGATCAGCAAAAAGCTGGCCGAGTACAACCGCGTGCAGGTGAATCCGGAGACGCAGGTGCTCGTGACCTCGGGCGCTACCGGTGCGATGTATGCGGCCTGTCTCGCGCTATTCAATCCGGGCGACGAGATCATCCTGTTCGAGCCGTTCTATGGCTATCACCTGAACACGATGCTGACCTTGCGCATCAAGCCGGTGACGCAGCCGCTGGCTGCAGGGACGTGGGAGCTCGATGTGGATGGGTTGCGCGCTGCGATCACGCCGAAGACGCGGGCGATCCTGATCAACACGCCGTCGAATCCATGCGGGAAGGTGTTTACGCGGGCGGAGATCGAGGCGATCGGCGAGATTGCGCTGGAGCATGATCTGTTCCTGCTGACCGATGAAATTTACGAATACTTCCTGTTCGGCGGCGCGAAGCATGTGAGCGCCGCCTCCCTGCCCGAACTGGCGGAGCGAACGATCACGATGTCGGGCTTTTCGAAGACATTCGCGATCACGGGATGGCGGATCGGGTATCTCGCGGCGGATGCCAAGTGGATTCCGTCGATCGGCTACTTTCACGACCTGACATATGTATGCGCGCCGTCGCCGGCTCAGTATGGCGCGGCAGCGGGACTGGCGCAGCTGGATGCGGAGTATTATCGGCACCTTTCGAACGACTATCAACACAAGCGCGATCTCCTGTGCTCGGCGCTGAATGAGGCGGGGCTGACGCCATCGGTGCCGGATGGGGCGTATTACGTGCTGGCGGATGCGACGATTCTGCCGGGAGCTACCGCGCGGGAGAAAGCGCGGGCATTGCTGGCGAAGACAGGCGTGGCGGCGGTGGCCGGCTCGGCGTTTTATAGCAAAGGACGCGGGGAGAAGCTGCTGCGCTTCTGCTTTGCCAAGCAGGATGAGGCGCTTGAAGATGCTTGTGCGCGGCTGTTGCAGTTGTAGCGGGACGGATCGTGATTCCCTGATACATCAAAATGCCTGAACCGACGCCGCGAGCGAACGAGGAGCGAGCGGCTTCCATACTTGCGTCGCGCATGCCCGGTCTGGACCTGCTGCGCGGAGTCGCGATACTTGCGGTGATCTTCTATCACGGCTTCTCATTCAGCGCGCCGCGGCTGGCGCTCCCCAACCGGCCAGTCGCGTTTCTCTACCACCTGACCGGCTGGGGCTGGCTGGGCGTGAATCTCTTCTTCATCTTGTCGGGATTTCTGATTACCGGGCTGCTGCAGGATTCTGTTGCGAACGAGCGGTACTACCGGCGGTTCTACATCCGGCGCGCACTGCGCATCGTGCCTGCATATCTCGCGATCCTGCTGCTGATCTGGACACTCGGCTTCGTTCATCTTCCCTACATACTGGTCTGCTTATTTTTTCTCGCGAATGCGCCTGGGCTATTTCTGGCGCCGGGCTTTGCCTTTTATGGTCCGCTGTGGTCGCTGGCCGTGGAGGAGCAGTTCTACCTGGTGTGGCCGTTTCTGCAGCGGCGGCTGGCGCAGAGGGCGATCCTGGCTACCTGCTGCGGGCTGATCCTGGTATGCCCCGTACTGCGCTGGCTGCTCGAAGGACATCTGCTGTTTGCAGGCGTGCCGAACAGCAGGACGTGGATGTTCACGGACAACCTGGCGATGGGCGCTGCGCTGGCGCTGGTCGTTCGCATGCCACGGCTATCGCTGCGGCAATTCTCGACCATGGGACTGTGGCTGTTCGTATCGGGTGCGGCGGGTGAGCTGGTGCTGGCCTCGATACATCAGTTGCGACGAGGGCTGGGCTCGAGCATTGGGGTTTCCTTCCTGATGCTCGTAGCCGCTGGGCTGATGATCGGGGCGCTGCGCGGGTTCCGCAGTGGGAGTGTGCCGCGAGGCTTGCGGTTTCTGATCTTCTTCGGCGACATCAGCTATGGGCTGTATTTGATTCACGTGCTGTGCCTCATGATCTACGATCGCGTTGCCGGTGAGGGCGCATTGCACAGCCTGCGCGGGATCACGATCCGGTTCGTGATTGCGAATGGCGCGGCCGTAGCCATCGCAACGCTTTCGCGGCGCAGCTTCGAGCAGTGGTTTATCGGATTGCGGTACCGGTTTCGCGCCGCTGCTTGAGTGGGATCAGCCGCCGATGGCTTCTTCGGCCAGCGCTACATCCACTTCATCGCGGCAGAGTTCTTCGTTCCCGCGATTGCGCCAGCTTCCGTATGCGTGTCGGAC